>PUMQ01000009.1 GCA_003551435.1 Candidatus Nealsoniibacteriota bacterium | reverse complement strand
CGGAAACTCCCATCCAAACATTAAAACCTTTTTGGGCATGGTTTGCGAAGCAATATCATTTTAGAAAGGAAGATTTAAGAGTTCACTCGGCCTTTCAATCAACACATCGGGTCTTTCTTTAAGAAGTGCCCTGCGGGAGCTTAACCCCCAAGCGGCGGCAACCGTTTTTACCCCCGCTTTTCTTCCGGCACTTATATCCCTCGCTTCGTCACCAATATAGACAAAAATCCCTCCTTTTCTTTTTAGTTTTTTAATTGACTTTTCTTTCCTCGGAGTTCCCGAGGTTTCTATGAAATCAAAAAATTGAAGATTGTTGTGCTCTAGGAACTTTAACACGTTTTCCTTGGAGTTGGAAGTCAAAATCCCAAGCACATACTTTTTTTTTCTGAGTTCTCTTAGCGCTTCTTCTACTCCCTCATAAGGTTTGGCGTCGGCTATCTCTTCGCCCATCTTTCTCTTTATCCGTAAATACAAAAAAAATAATCTGTAGAGCGGAATATCTAACCCTTTAAGCGTTTCTCCAATTCCCTCTTCCCTTATTTTTCTTAACACCTCTCCGCTTATCTCTTTTTCGTTTTCTTTTTTCAAAAGAAAGTCCGCGCTTTTCACAATAAGCGGAAGCGTATCGGCAATTGTTCCGTCAAAATCAAAACAATATGTTTTCATTTCCAATGAATAAATCTTTCTCTTGAATGCTGCCGAACTTACAATACTTCATTATAATACCAAAGGTTTTTAAAAGCAACAAAAAAATTTTACTCCCCTAGAATTTGAAGTTGTACTCTTCTTTCACGAGCACTATCCAGCTCAATTAACATAATGCTTTGCCACTGCCCGAACTGCACTTTTCCATCAACAACATTAAGAGTAACGGTAGCCGGAAGATGAATGGCATTGCAGTGAGAGTGTCCGTTTCTGCACTCGTCTTCACACACGTTGACCGTTCTCTTTGTTAGGTCGTCGTGCTCGTAAACACTGCTACTCGGAGAAATCTTCTCAAGGTTGCTTTTGATATCCTTGAGCAGAAGGGGCTCGTGCTCATTTAATATCAGTCCCGCCGATGTGTTCATAATCTGGATATTGATAATACCGTTTCTCACGGCTGAGAGATTTACAAACTCTTTTACCCTCTTTGTAAAATCAATAAAATCGTAAATTTTACTTGTTTTAAATCTTAGTACTTTGTTTTTTATTTTCATAAAAATTAATGTACAATAAGTTTCTCAGAAAACCTTTTACAGAAGTTTACTTTCTTTTTCTTTTATTATAATATTACGAAAATTTAAAAAATCAAATTATGAAGAAGGCTATTATCTCTCTTTTGTTTTTCCCCCTTTTTTTCTTTCTCCTTTTTTGCCCTTACAAAGCAGAAGGAGCAAGCGATCCTGCTAAACGGGCTCTTTTGCAGAGAATTGAGATTCTAAAGCAAGATATACTAAATCTAACCAACCTCGTTACCAACATGCAGTTTAGAGGGGAGATATGCTCGCCCTCTTATGCGGCGATTAATCTTTCCGACGGATCGGTTCTTCTTGAGAAAAACTTTAGCGAACCGCGGCCCATTGCTTCTATCACTAAGCTAATGACAGCCGTAATTGCCCTGGAAAACATCGAAAACAACCGCCGAATTACTCTTACCGGAGAAATGTTAAGGCCCTACGGCTACAGCCCGGCCCTTTATTTAGGGCTTAGCGTTAGCGCGGAAGATCTTTTGCGGGCTACTCTCATCCAGTCGACAAACGATGCCGCCGAATCCCTGTCTTACTTTATCGGAAGAGACGTCTTTGTTTCACTTATGAACAAAAAAGCGAAAGAGCTTGAGATGAATAATACTTTTTTTTACGATGCGCATGGCCTTAGTGCTTTAAACCAATCAACTCCCGAAGATCTTTCCAAGCTTCTTTTTTACATTTATGAAAACCATCCCGAGATACTTGAGATTAGCAAAGATAATAATTTTTGGCTCCCCGACAAAAGCGGACAACTCTTAAAGTTTAGGAATCTGAACGCCTTCTATCCTCTGCCCTGGTTTTTGGGCGGAAAGACCGGCTATATTCCTCAAGCAAGACAAACTTTAGCAGGAATTTTTGATGTTAATAAAGACCCTGTTGCAATCGTTGTCCTTTATTCCACCAATCGCCAAGCCGATACTTTCTCTATCTTAAGAAAAATAAGAAGCCTCTAAAAAAAAGAAGAAGTTAAAAAACTTCTTCCCTATTTTCTTCTTTGTTCTCTTGTGCGCCCAATTTATCCCAATACTCGTCAATTAACAGAAGACGTTCATTTTCGCTCTTTAAGCGTGCGCGGTTGTTTAACACACGCTTTGCTCTTCTAGAGTTTCCTGTTTTCAGCATGGCGTTCATATTTCGGCATACCTCTTCTATCGACGCATTAGAAAACGAGTTTTCTATCTCTTCTAAACACCTTTCTACTAGAAACCAGTCTCCCGCTTTTTGGGCAGCCAGAAGCGCTTTGTCATATTTCTTCTTTTTGAACCAATATCTTGCTTCCTGAACATATTCCATGCGTCTCTTTGTGAAAAAAGCCGCGAGTGCCACAAGAAAAATTAAAAAAAGTACTAACAGTGGACTCATTTTCCTCCCTCCTTTTTAGTCCAAGCTGTCTAAATTATGCCAAAAAATTACAAAAAAAGCAACCGCCAGTCTTCTCGGCAAAAAATTCTGAAAAATATTTCTTAATTAAAGAATTTTAGAAACCCTATAACCGTCTCTCGCTTTTTGGCTTACTTTTATGCCTACCTCTTGTCCGCTTTTTGCTTTCTTAATCTTTTCCCTGTCCACTTCCATTGATTTTACCGTTTGGGTAAAGTCGGTCTCTCCCCCTTCAATCCTTATTTTCTCTCCCAGAGAAAGCGGGGCCTTAAGTTTTACCACCGCCACTTTCAGCTTATCAAAGTAGTGAACCACTTTTCCAATAAGCTTTTCCTTTGCCTCTTTTTCCGGTTTAACAGCCCTTTTCACGCTTGTTTCTTTTTTACTTGCCGTTTTTTTAGATTTTGAGTTTTGTTTTTTTACGGCCATATGTTTTTTATTATTAAACGACCTTTTTAAATTTAATTGCCATTGGGGTTTTTTTAAATTACCTGTCTTTCCGGGCCGTCCAGAAAATTTCACCTTTCTTTAAGTACTCCGGAATTTTTTGCTTTACGGCAATCGGCCTTACGTCAGACTTTTCAAAATCACTGACGCTTAAAAAGTGGAAAGAGATATGGCTTTCTTTGGTTTTCGTCTCGCTTCCGGAAATATTTTCCCGGGCGGCAAAAACAATATTTATCTCGTAGCGCTCCTTGCCGTTTTCCGGGAATATGTTTTCCACCACTCCTATAAAAGAAATGTTTTCCAGCTGGCTTCCCCTTTCTTCTTCCATTTCTCTTATAATCGCTTCTTTGCTTGTTTCTCCAGCCTCAACATGCCCTCCCGGAAGAAAGTAGTATCCTTTACTTTTCGCCCGGCACACCAAAATCTTCCCATCTTTTACAACAAGCGCTCTGGCAATAACTTCAAATGATTTTTCCATGATCTTTATCTTTCCTCAAGCATACTACTTTAAAAGAAAAATTCAACTAAAAATCCAAAAACCCGGAGCACTACCCCGGGTTGTGACAGTTCGCTGTAAAAATCTAATTTAACAACTCTTCCGCCTTTTCGAAGAAATACCCTATTCTTGTCTCTCTTACTTTTTCACCGTACTCTTCTTCTACCCCCATAAAGCATTCCGCCGCTTCTTTGGAGAGCACCCAGGTGCATTTTTCTTCAACAAGCTTGCAAGTCATTTCTTCTCTAAGGCATTCCATTCCCGCAATAAGCTCGCAAGTGCTTATCGCTTCCGGATTGTCTGTGCAAAGCTCTCCGCTGCACCCCCCGACGTAACACTCTTTTACCGCATCTTTTTTTTCTGTCTCTTGTGTATCTTTGTTATTATCCTTCTCCTCTTTTTCGCTTATTTCTTCCTCATCTTTTTCTTCTTCCTCCAGAACAACCACTTTTAAAGCCGTTCCTCGCGCGGGATAGGACTCTAAAATAATTCCCGTTGTCCATACTTCCACTTTATCGCCTACCGCTAGATCATCCAAAGAAACTTCAATATCTTCTTTTATAATCTCCGTTTCCTCGGTAAGTGCCAAGTAAATGGCGTTGCCTTCCAACTCTTCAATATCTCCGGTGTACTCTTCGGCCTTAAGCCCTTCGGCCACTAAAAAGGATTGTGCTTCTTTGGTAATGTTTATGATATAGCCAGTAATATACGAATCTTCGGGAGCTTCGGAGAAATAATCTTCTGTGTCGCTATAAAGATAAAAAACACCCGCTCCGACAAGCAGAGCCAAAAAAGAGAAAATTAAAACTTTGTTCATATTTTAAAATTTAAATTTATACCTATTAAATGATATCCCTTTTGAGGTAAAAATCAAGAGGTTTTTTACTTTTTACGAAAAACTATTATAATACGCGAAGTGTACCAACAATAATAAAAGAACAAATAATATGAGAAAAACTACTTCCGCTAAAAGACCGAAATACAAAAGAATTATTTTAAAGCTTTCCGGAGAAGCAATGATGGGGAAAGAAAAATTCGGGATTGATCCCGATTTTATTTTTTACCTGGCCGAGGAGATAAAAGAAGCTCACAAAACCGGCACACAAATAGTTATTGTCGTCGGCGGAGGAAATATTTTTCGGGGAGTTAAGGGAAGCAGTCAAGGCATTGACAGGGCTACCGCCGATTATATGGGAATGCTTGCCACCATCTTCAACGGAATGGCTCTGCAAGACGCCCTTGAAAGGAAAGGAGTAACCACCCGCCTGCAAACATCTTTTGAAATAAAAGAGGTAGCTGAGCCTTTTATAAGGAAAAGAGCCGTAAGGCACTTAGAGAAAGGAAGGGTTGTTATTATCGGAGGAGGAACCGGCCTCCCCTTTATCACTACCGATACCACCGCCGCTATGCGCGGGCTTGAGCTTACATGCGAAGCCGTTTTAAAGGGGACCGGAGTAGACGGAGTTTACTCAAAAGATCCCAGAAAAAATTCCGGTGTGAAAAAGTACGACTCTTTGTCACTGGAAGAAGCTTTCCGAAACGACAATATAGGAGTGATGGATAACTCGGCTATAGATCTTTGCCGAGCCAACAGAATGCATATTGTTATTTTCAATATTTACAAAAAAGGAAACCTAAAGAAAGCCGTCCTCGGAGAAAAAGTGGGCACGGTTATTAGCTAGAACTTTTTCTAGAGCCCGAAAAAGTAGTAGTAAGCTAAATAAAACAATATTAATGAGCCAAACAGGGTAACCCAGGTTATCGCTTTTGAGTTGGCAATCCAGATCTCTTTTGTTAGTACCGCCCCGACAAAAATGATAACCTCAATGAGCATGTAGAAAAAGAGGTATAAAAGAACATAAAAAACAAAAGAAGTAAGAGGGACTCCTGCCTCGGTTAATACTCCGGTAAAGGCAATCGGTATTCCCATAGAACAAGGAAGCTCCACAATAGTTATTACCGCCGCAAAAAAAGCTATACTCGTCGCAAGAGTTAGCACTCCCTTTTTTTCATCGGCAAAGACCTCTTGGATTTTCTTTGTCGCTTTTACCGCAAGCCTGTTTTTTGACGCTTCACAGGTAGGTCCGTAGCGGAAAAACCGCCAAAACTCTTTGAAGAAATAAATTCCTCCGAGAAAGGCTGCCGTTCCTACAATATAGCTTAATATTTCCGAATGCCCGATAAGCGCCCGGAAGAGCTGCCCCCATAAAAACACCAAAACCCCGTAAACGGCTACCGTGGTAAAGATAAAAACGCTCCCGTAAAAAAGTATCTTCTTTCTTGATTTAAAGACAAGAACAATGGAAAGTATTAAGATAAGGGCTCCAATCGAGCAAACGTTAAATCCGTCCAAAGAGCCAAGCATAATGGTAATTAAAGGAAGAGACCAATCCCTTATATCAACCGACACGTTTAAAATAGGTATTCGCACTATACAGCAGTCTTCTTCAACCAGCTTTCCCTCCAAAGCATCTATGATCTGTTTTTCCTGGCTTTCTGTAAAATGGGAAAATTGAAAATAATTATCTCCGATAAAGGTAGTGGGTGCCATTATGGCCGGGTCCTCTACCCCGTGCATCCGGGCCACCTCCTCTAGCTTTTCAAAATCGGTAATCGGGTAAACTTTTAGTTCCATTTGCGGGTAGTCGTCTTTTATCTCTTCCATAAAATCTTTTTGCGCCCTGCACACGAGACAAAGCCTGTCCTCAAAAAAATAAACCGTTATCTTTTCTTCCGCTTCATCTTCTTGCGCAAAAGTGAAGAAAGAAAATAAAGAGAAAAACAAAACGGCAATTATAATCGTTTTTTTGTATTTTTGATTCATTGTATCTCCGAAAATAAATACGCTGGTATTTTAACCAAAAAAAAGAAAAAAGAAAATGCTTTGACAACGCTGTTTAAATCTATAAAATTAGGGAATCTGTTTTAAATTATGCTTGTGGAAATATTTATCGCTTCCTTTGTCGTTATGCTCGCCGCTTTCGGCGGAGCACTTTCTTTCTGGAAAGTAATTGGCAGAACAATAGAAAAAAATCTCGGCCTTCTTATAAGCTTTACTGCGGGACTTTTTTTATTTGTCTCCTACCAGTTGGGGAAAGAAGCCATTGCCCACTCTCCTACCGTAGAAAGCGGTCTGATGTGGATTTTTATAGGAGCAATCGTTATCTGGATTATTTTCAAAAGCCTTCCCCACTCGCATGCGCACGACAATGCCAAACAAAACAGCAGCGTTATGGATATCCGAAAAATCCTTACCGGAAACGGAATCCACAACGTTGGAGACGGCATTCTTCTCGTAGCCGCTTTTTCCGTAGATATTTACCTAGGAGTTGCAACTACTGTAAGCGTTTTTATTCACGAACTGATCCAGGAAACGTCCATTTTCTTTGTTTTAAGAAAAGCGGGCTACACCATCACACAGGCCGTTTTCACTAATTTCGCCGTTTCGGGAACTATTCTTATCGGCTCTGTGGGAGGATTTTTTCTACTTTCTCTTTTTTCCGCTCTTGAAGCTCCTCTTTTGGGAATTTCCGCGGGCGCCTTTTTGGTAGTGGTTTTCCAAGACCTCATTCCCCACTCTTTCCATGAATTAAGTTGCAGAAAATGTTTTGTTCCCCACCTCTTGGCATTTGCAGTCGGGCTTCTTCTTATGTTTTCAATTTCTCTTTTTGTCCCCCACTCCCACGACCACCACTACGAACACGATCCCCATCATCAAGGGCATGACCAGCACAAGCGGTAAAACAAATTTTTTATTCTACTTTCTTCCTACAGGCATTACGTACAAAGGAGTTTCGTTTTCGGACATTTTTACCGTTTCTTTTACCTCCTCATCGTTGAAAGCGCCTACCACTACCGTTCCTAGTTTTAGGCTTTCCGCCTGAAGACAAACATTTTGAGCGGCATGTCCCGCTTCCATATATACATACTGGGTTCCTCTTTCACCGTATCTTGCGGCAGTTCTTGAAAAAACACCCGCAAAAACCAAATTAATAGGAGCTTTTGCAACAAAAGTTTGCCCAAGAGACGCCCGAGCAAGATCTTCACTCACATCTCCTTTTAGGACAACTGCCAGCTCGTGGCTTTCCGGAAAGTAGCGGTAAACTCCGCTCTCTATTTCCTCTCCTTTTCTTACTACAAGATAAACTTCCAAGGGGTAAAGAGCTCCCGCCGAAGGAGCGCTTCTTTTCCCGGTTTCGGGAGAAGTAACCCCCTGAGCCGCCCACAAGAGCTGCGAAATTTCTTTTAAAGATAAAGGGTCATCTTCATAGTCTCTCACCGACCTTCTTTTTAAAATAGCTTCTTTGACGGATATCTCCCCTTTCGTATCCGGAGGAGGAAGTTTAATTGAAGTTTCTTCTTTTTCCATATTACTATTATGATTAGAAGGTTCTACGGCAAAATTAATTACAACTCCTACCAGCAGTATAATAACAAACAGAAGAGCAAGCCCGATTGTATTTGTTTTTGTCATAACAGTTTATTTTTTACCACACCGACCTTTCTCTCGCCTTATCATAAGAGTGTTTTTGTACAAAAATATTTTACTTACAAGGACGGTATCTTATGAGAAATCTACTCCCTTTTTCCCTCTTTTAGTATCTTAATACCTAAAGTTGCAAGATGACTGCCTCCAAAAATCAGAATAAAGGCCAGCACGGACCAGGCGATAAGGTTAAACATTTTTCCCATAGCACCTGCAGGTAGCATGGTAGAAAACTGGTCTTCCAGCAGCTCCTCAATTTCTCCCGGAAAATCTCCTTCCTCAATTATTATCTCTTCGGTTCCCGGGGGCAAGTTCTCCTCTTCTTTTTCAAGATCAAAAAGAGCAGGAGCATCTGTCTCTCCCGTAAAAATATTGTAAGAGAGAAAAAGTGTCCAAATTATTACACCAACCCCCAGTATAAGCAGCACCGCCCCGAAAAATTTTAAACATTTTTTAGACATAGTTTTGTCTTATTATCTTACTAATTATTGCTAAATGTTAATCCCCTATTGGATAGTTAGGCGGCTCTCTTGTTATCAAAATATCGTGCGGGTGAGACTCTGTTTTCCCCGCTCCGCTTATCCTCACAAAATCCGCCTTTCTGCGAAGCTCGTCTATATTCGCCGCCCCCACGTAGCCCATTCCCCTCTTTAGGCCGTTAATGTATTGGAACATCACCTGGGATAATTTTCCTTTATAGGGTTTAAGCCCTTCCACTCCTTCGGCTACAAGCGCTTTTTTGCCGGAAGATTTTTGCCTGTATCTTTCACGGGACCCTTTGTGTTCTTCCATGGCCCCGATAGATCCCATTCCCCTGTAAAGCTTCCATTGCCTCCCCTTTCTGAAAATAACATCTCCCGGGGCCTCTTTGGTTCCCGAAAGCATTCCTCCCATCATCACGCAGTGCGCTCCCGCGCCGATAGCAATTGGAATATCTCCAGAGTATTTCAATCCCCCGTCGGCACAAACGGGAACGCCGTATTTTTCCGCTACTTTCGAGCAGTTATAGATAGCCGACACTTGCGGTGAACCGATACCCGCTACTACTCTCGTAGTGCAAATAGAGCCGGGACCCTGCCCTACTTTAATCCCGTCAGCACCGGCTTTTATAAGGCGCTCTGTTGATTCGGGTTCTGAAACATTGCCAACCACCACGTCTACTTTGTAATTTTTCTTTTTTATTTCCTTCAGAGTGCGGATGACCGATTTTGTATCAGCATGAGCGGTGTCTATTACCACCACATTAACCTTTTTCTCTACAAGCATCTCAATCCTTTCAAAATCATCGGCTCCGATAGCTGCAGCCGCCATGAGCTGGCCCTTTTTATCAAGATTATACCCGGCCGGGTTTTTCATTGTTATCCTTTTAACATCTTTGAAAACATACATTCCGGCTAATCTGTTTTCCTTATCAACAAGAGGAAGCGTCTTTTTCTTGTTTTTAAGCATAATCTCATAAGCTTCTTTGAGATTTGTTCCTTTCGGTGCCGTAATAACCGCTTTGGACATAACCTCTCCCGCCCTCGCGGATCCACATCTGCAAAAATCAAAATCGTTTTTGCTTAAAACCCCTTCCAATCTGCCGTTATCGTCAACTACCGGAAAAGTGTTAAAAGAAAACTCTTTTTCTTTTTTCATTTTCAGTATTTCCGCAATAGTCTGGTTTTTTCTTACGCAAATCGGCTTATCGATAAGTCCGTTAAGGTAATATTTCACTCTGGCCACTTTCCTCGCTTGCTCTCTGGGGCTCATGTTTTTATGAATCACTCCCAATCCTCCGAGCAAAGCCATTCCAATGCCCATTTCGTGTTCTGTAACCGTATCCATGGCCGCACTGACCACGGGAATTTTAAGCCCTATATTCCGGGAAAATTTAGATTCAAGATTTACTTCATCGGGCATTGTTTTGGAGTGCCCTGATTTCAAACGCACATCGTCAAAAGTAAGTGCTATTTTCAACTCCTCAATCTTTTTGAAAAAACCGTCTTTCGGCAGTTTTTTTTCCCTAATCTTTTTATTCCTCATATTTTCGTAAATTTGCTTTGCAGAACTATTTCTGTAAAAAGCAATACACGTGCCCCAAAAGACCAAGTAAAATACCGATGACTATGTATAAAAAATCGTGCATCCACAACCCGTAACCTACAGCTGCGAGGGCAATAAGCGACAATACAAAGTTTACCGGGTGCCCGTGTTCCAGAGCCATTTTCTCAAGAAAAGTGGGATTGTCCCCTTCTCTGTATCTTTTTATTCTTTTGTTAACCCAACTCATAATATTAATTAAAAGTTACTTAATAATTTACTCTAAAAAAGTTAACTGCATCGTAATCGCTTTCTTTTAAAAACCCAAGAAAATCCTCTTTAAACACTTTCCCGTTTTTAAGCGAAGCGTGAATAAATTCTTCCCCGCTAAAGAGAAATCCCTCATGCCTTATATCCAAGCCCATTTCTTCATCTCCGTCTATCAAAAAAGCCACTCCCGCCTCTTCGGGCAATTCGGAAACAATTTGTGGAATCTCTTCCGCCTTGATATAAGGGATGATTATTTTTTCTTCCCAGTCAATATCGATAAGCCTTCCTTCTTCGGGTCTTTCTTTGTTTAAAAGCACTTCCTTTTCCTTGTACAAGTCCGGCGCCACTTCTCTCGTAATATCTTCAAAAAATTCTGACACTTTGTTTCTGTAGGTGGAAAAATGAAGCCTTGTTTCATAAGAAACTTCCCTCGGAGGGAAGTAATTTATTTTTTCTATCATTTCTTCGGGAGAAAGATCGTTGGAGTGAAGATTAGAAGCAGAAACAAGAACCAAGGTTGTACAATCAAACACATCTTCCCTGTACAATGCCTCGTCACCGCCCTCTCCCAAAGGGCCTCTTTCATAGGGTGCTCCTAAAAATCCTTCTACAATCTCTTGTAAGCTGCTTTTCTCTTCCGCCTCTTTTATTTCCTCGGGTTCATCTTCGCTTTCCTTTTCAAGCACTAAAAAAGTAATAGTTCCCGCAACCAGAAAAAAAACCAAAAAAATTAAGAGTGTTTTTTTGTCCTTAAGCATATTGTATTTATTATACTTTTCTTAAACCGTAATCCCAGCATAAAAGAACTTGTTTTTGTGGCCCTTTTTTAAAACTCTTCACACTTAATTTGGTAGTAACCTTTTGGATGGTCGCACGAAGGACAAACTTCGGGAGGAGTCTTTCCTTTATGCTCTCTTCCACACTCAAGACAGTACCAAACAACTTCTTTTTCTTTTTTAAAAAGAGTGCCCTTTTCAATTTCTTCAAGAATTTTCCTATACCTTTCTTCGTGATGCTTTTCCGATTCGGCTACTGCTCTTAATCTGGCTGCAATCCTCGGATATCCTTCTTCTTTAGCAATTTCGGCAAATTCCGGATACATCTGTGTATGTTCGTGATTCTCTCCCTTAATAGCTGACCTTAAGTTTTCTTCGGTTTCTCCGAAAATAGTAGGGCACCCCGCCTCCACTTTAATTTCGGCCGGCTCATTATCTCCCCTCTCTTTCTTTAAATCATTTATCATTCTCATAATCCATTTAGCGTGTTGGTTTTCGTGGTTGGCTGTTTCTCTGAAAATGTTATGAATTTGAATAAATCCTTCTTTTTTTGCCTGCCCGGCGTAAAAGTCATAACGGTTTCTGGCTTGGCTTTCACCAATGAACGCTTGGGCAAGATTTTTTAGTGTTTTTTCCATAAAATTATCAATTAATTTTTAATAACGTCTTTTTATCAGCTTAATGCTTTTTATTCTAGCTCATTTTTAAATTTTTCCCAACTGTCCATTTCTTTTTTTTGAATTTCCCACTGCTCTTCTTCAGAAAGATTCTTTATTACAAAATCAAAACTAAAATATTCCCCCGGCAACAACCGAGGGCAATTAAGTGAAAAAAAGGAAAAGCCAATGAGCGTGCATGAGAAGCACAATCCCCAAAACTCCTGCTACTATCCAAAGCATCGTATAGATTAACTTTGTAACTTTCGTCATAAACAGGATAAGTGGCAGCAAGATTATAACTCCCGCATATTTGAAAATCAACGCTTCCGCAATTCCTTTTTTTAGAAAAAAAAGCATTAAAGGGTTTCCCTCCGTTATGGCTCCTTTCTGGAGTCCGTAAAAAGTTAACCCCATATCTGCGGCATTGAGCACAAAAATTACAATCCACAGATACAAAGCTTTTTTCCTCATCTCCCCTCCTCCTTTCAAAAGAACTGTTTGATTTACAACCAGCAAGTCCTTTCCAATAACAGTCTTACTCTAGCACATATAAAAAATAAATAAATTCGTTTTCAAGAATATGTTTTGTTTTTTATCTTCCACAATAGGTCCTGCCGGTAGCAATTCCTATATCTCGTCATATCCCGGAAAATAATCGTGCTTGATCTGTTTTTCCTTAATTCCCGCTTTGATAAGCTTCTCGCTTGTGGCATGCACCATCGGTTCCGGGCCGGAAACGTAAAAGATAAAATTGTCGGTGTTTTTTATATGCTTTTTTATCATACTTCCGTCTATATGCCCCGTTTCTCCTTGCCACCCTTCTGGTGCAGTTTTTACCGCGTAAACGGTTTTAAGGCCTAAGTTTTCCTCCGCTTCTTTGAAAAGACCGCTAAAAACTATCTCTTCTGCCGAGTTTGCTGCGTAAAAAAGAGTAATATCTCTTTTTTCACCCGCGCTGAGCAAATATTTTAAAATACTTCTAAACGGCGTAACTCCGATTCCGCCGGCAATAAAAACAAGCTTTTTGTCCTTGTTTTCGGGGAGAACAAATTCTCCGTAAGGGCCTTCTGCCATAATCTTATCTCCCGATTTAAGTTCTTTTAAGGATTTTTTAAATGAACTTGGATTTTCAATTATCTTGGTAGTTAAGAGAATTTCTTTTTCCGTCGGTGAAGAGGAGACGGTAAAAAATCTTTTGCTTCCTCTGTTGTCCGGATTTTTGTGCTCCAGCGTCCACTCTAAAAACTGTCCCGGTTTAAAGCTGATTTCTTTTTGGGCTTTAAACCAAAATCCGTAAATGTTCTCAGCAAATTGCTCTCTTTTGGTTAGTGTTAATTCAAGCTTCATTTTAGATTTTGGACTTGGGGTCTTTTCCCGTCTCGCAGTAGTAATGATTTGAAAAGCGATTAACTTTCCAAACAAAGCAACGCGAGCAAATACAACCCTTCTTTTTTATCTCCATGCCGCTTTTCCCAAATTCGCAATAAGTAACGGGATCTTTTTTGCCGGGATAGCTGGGACACTTCTTGCAAATGCAAAAAAGCGATATAAAGAATCTTAATATTTTTCTCATAATTTTATTAATTACAATTTACGGCTGTCATAAGCCCAATGCAAAAGTGCTTGTTTTTGCTTTCTTCGGCAATTAAAATCTCCCTTTTTGCAGTTATTTTTTACAGCGCTAAAATGTCTTTTAAAGGCCTTCCATCTTTTAATTTGCCTTTCATCTTCCTTTTTTATCCTTCTTCCCATGTAGTATCTGCAATACCACTGAAACCACCCGCGAGGATCTTCTTTATAAATCCAGCCCTTCATTTTCCAGTAAGAAAGGGGCATACTCGCTCTTATCTTAAAATAGTTTAAATCGCAATTTTTCTTTTTTGGGGAAAGTTTTGCTTTTTCAAACCAACTTTTGGGAAACTCTTTTTTACAATCAGTCATGTACTTTCCGCAAAAAACCCCTAAATCCAGCATTTCCTTGGGTGTCAGTTCCGGCTTGAATTCGGGGTCAAAATCTCTTCCCGTTCTCTTAAATAGAGAGTACTCGTACCCTTTCTGCATTTTATCGTTTACCCTTACTTTCTTCATGTTCTCTGTTGTAAAGACCCAAAATATTTTTAATTTCGCCGATTTTTATTTTTTCCTCAGAGGGAGAGGAGAAACACATGCAGGCTCCTCTTGCATTTTCATCTTTGCTTGGTGAGGCCCCAGGTAATCTTGAGAGCTTTTTTACCGCTCTTCTATTCTTCTCTCTGTAAATCCACTCCTTCTCTGTCAACAGACCATCTTACCTCATCATTTTCGGGATGCTCGGTGGTGAAATAAAGTCTGTTTTCCAGCCACTCCAAATCTTTAAATACGGGCATAAACTGACCAACTTCTACCATTTCCTGATCGGGGTCCAAGACTTCCAGGATATCTTCTTCGTTTAGTATAAACCTTCTTTCAAAATCAATTACATCGTCCGTTCTAAGAAAGTCTCCTCCCGCCCTGGCTGTTCCCAGAGTATAAGCAACCAAGCTGTTGTCTTCCGACCAAAAATAATCCTCAACACTTCCGGGTGCCGGTTTACTAATCATATTCATCTCTTCTGACTTAATATCGGCAACAATAAGGAAGGAAACCGTGGTAGCCACCGCATAATCGGAAACGGAAAAAATCATACTTCTGTTGTCACGAGAAATGGCCGCAGCTCTGTCAAAAAACCCAAAGCCACCTGGATCAACTTCCCTTCCCCCTACCTCCGGAGTCTCTGTAAATACATTCCAATTTGCTTCAGTCCACTGGTTAAGCTCATGAATTGTAAGCTGAAACATAATCTCGTCATCTTGGTTTACCACTCTTATTTCTTGTGATTCTATCCCCTCCTCGGGAATAAATTCTATTCGCAAATTCATTTCTTGAAGATCGTTGTCTACATCCACCTCTTCATCTTCCATTGCCATATAGTACCAAGCTCCGGCCAGTACGGCAAAAATAATAAATAAAACGATATATAATATTTTCATATTTAAATTAGATTGATTCTTTTCCCAACTTTTATAGTCTCTTTCTAACAGATGTACTCAATCTGTCAATAATAACTGCGAAACTTTACCGCATAAAACCACACCCTATGTAGTATGGCCTAAAGCAAGGCCCCCATTTAAAAGAGAGTTATTTCCTTTTTCTTATTTCTGAGACTGAAATCCAATTGGTGCTTCAGGCTCCGGAGCCGCCTCCACTGTTCCAAACTGTTCCTCGTACTTTTTCATATTCATTTCCAGGGCCCGAATCATCCTCTTTAGGTGGCCCGGGCTCATTAGCACTCTGGCAGTAAGTATGGGAGGATTAAAGTTATTAATAAAGTCAAGACAAAATTCTTCTTTTGTGTGGCTCACTATCATCAAATTTGAGTAGGAACCTTTTAAGTCGTCGTCTTTGGCTTTAATTTGGATTTGTTTTTTTTCGTTTGCCATAATTTATTTTTTGTAATCGCTTTTCCCTTAAATGCTTTGTATAAAATTAATTATTTAAAAATGGTGCCAGCTCTTACGCTTGCAAGCGACATAGCCTGTTTTCATTTTTCTTTGCCAAAAGCAATAATACTTTAATTATTCCCGATAATAGGAATTGATTAATTTTGCAAGAGCAAGAATTGTCGACATTTCAAAAATTTCAGTTCTTGTAATTAAATTATTGGTAAGGGTGCCGATCGCCCCTTGTTTCTGCTTTGTATTAATATCGTTAAGGAGCTCATCCATCACCGGGCCAAGTTCCTTTCCTTTTCTTATCTCCCGAGCGATCTTTTCGGGCAAGAGTAAGCTTCCTCCGCCCCCTATTCCCATTTTCCCTTCTTTGTTTATGGCAACAATCCGGCGAGAAAGAAACATGCCAAAATCGGAATCTTCAACAAATCCTTCCGGGCCTATACCAATATCGGCATCACTGCTTTCTAGGGCCAGTTTGGCTCTGTTTATGGCTCCGCGAATTGCTTCCTCTTTTGATCTTGGTTGGTTGCTTATTCCTGGCTCAACATCTATTCCAAAAACCTCCGCATCCGGCCATATTCTCTTTACAGCATTTTCAACTGCTTTTATTTTCACCGGGTTCTCCGAACCCACAACTATTTTCATGCTTCTATTTTTTCGTTTAACTTTGCGGTTACAACTTTATTCTACTACAAAAATTATTAAAAATAAAAGGCCTTATTGCTAAGGCCTCTTTAGGAAACGCTCCCCATAAGGATTCTCTATTTTCTTCTCAAAGGAAACGGCATCACCAACTCCCGTATATAACCGATAGCTATGATGTATTTCTACTATTTCTCCCGGAAAAACCACTTTTTCATGATTGGAAGATTTTGCCGGAGCCGGAGGAAGATCATCACGCGTGGCAATAACCTCAAAGTTTTTCATTCTCATTTTTTTCGGGCAAAAAACAAAAGAAGTTGCTACGTATCTCCTCTCCTTTTTTTTGTTAATGCTTGCCGCGTGAGCCAGTACAGCTATTTCCCCGCTTTCAAGTAATTTGGCGTCATTAACCCCTTCCCACTCGTTTTCTTTTAGGTCTCTGTCTATGATCCTTGCTTTCTTTATGTTTTCCGGCGTAAGCTCTTTTAAATTATTGATAATTATAAATCCTATCCTTCCTCTCTTATACTTTTCTCCTCCCTGGGGTCGGGTAAAAACACCTATCCGGCCGTCAAGAAGCTCAACAAGACGGATATCTTTCATCATCTCGGGTCCCGCAGCAAACGGCCTTAATGTTTGCATACACCTCCCCTTCAAGAAAACGGTTCGAAACTTTCTTTTTTTCGGTTCTCCGAAAACCTTCACGCCTCCCAAAACTATCTCTCCGGAAATAAATGTTTTAAACGGATCCTCCATCATCTTCAAAACAGGAGTGCCTTTTGCCGGAAACCAGAAATGATTCTTTTTCGAGAAAAAAATTATTTTCGGTTCGTAGCCCGGATCTTGCCAAAAAACATTGCTTTTTTCCACTCTGGCAGCAATATAGGTTACGCCGTTTACCTTGAACAAGCCGGTAGGGTTATAGACATCTTCCTTTCCAACTCCTTCAAATTTTAATATCTTTCCCATCTCCATTCTCCTTTCCTTATTTAGTTTAAAAGGAGCAGTAATCCCTCCTTTTTTCCATATCCATATTTCCCAAAATCTTTACTTTTTTACTATAGCATAAAAACAAAAAACCGGGAAAATTTCTCCAGAAAACTAAGAAAATGTGCGTAAAGCTTCAAAAAAACCTTCTTTTTTGAGCGCTTCTTTTTTCTTTTCCTCTCCCTTATTGTATCCGCCAAGCGATCCGTCAGAACAAATCACTCTGTGGCAAGGAACCTTCCTGCTTCTGTTTCTTTTTAAGATATTGCCCACTGCCCTGTACGCATTAGGGCTTCCCGCCCTTACAGCTACTTGTTTGTAACTCATCGTTTGTCCTCTCGATATCTTGGAGACAACCCTTAATACGTTTTCCTTAAACTTTCCCATATTTTTACTATATCTGTATATTTTTGTTTTAAAGAAAAACTAGTTGGTGCAAGTTGCGTTGCCTTGCTCTCCGCAGGTATGCTCAGTTTTTGTATATTTTTGGGCGGTCAAGCTTCTGTCAATGCAAAAATATTTGTTTTCACCGTCATCTCCCGTTTCGTGAAGCTCTATGGAAAGGCAAAATTCCTCTTCTTCCGTATCAATCTCAATAATCAAAATATCCTTGGATTCGCAATTTGCCCTGTATGCGTCTGTTGGGTTTCCGTACTCACAGATTATTTCTCCCGCTTGTCCGTCAATAGTACTTAAGTCCTTAATATCCGCCTCTCCGTTTCCAAGTCCGGCAAAAGCAAGAGATCTTAGTTGCGTGACAGCGGATATTCGCGTCGTATCTTCCGCCGCCTCTCTTGCAGATCCCAGATAAACTAAAACAACGCCAGCCAATATAGCAATAATAGCTATTACCACCATGAGCTCAATAAGGGTAAACCCTTTTCTTTTTATAGTCATATAATTAAGTTACGTTCTAATTTTTAAGCTTAATTATTTAAAAACAGACCCGGCCCAATTTTTCTACTTTATTTTGCTTAAATCACCATTTAAAATAATTGGCTTCACTCCTAAAATTTCTTCTTTATAGGGCAGTTCCGGGATTTCATTTAAAAGATAAATTTTCTTTTTTAGGTAAAAAGCAACACCCATTTCTAGAAAAGTGTTCCCTCCAATATAGCCCTTAATGTTATTTTTCTCATAATTAAGCACGAGGATAGCATCTGACCACGCAACCTTATTAAAGTGTCTACGCACGGCCTCTGCCTTTCTATCCCATACCCACTCTTTATCATCGGGTGCTTGTTTTCTTATCTTATAATATTCCTGAATAGGAAGCGGCTTGCCGTTTTCATCTTTTATTCTGACCGGCCACAGCTTTACCTTATGCCCCGCTTTTTCCAGTTCTTTTTTTACAGAAAGAGACTCATCGTGAAAAGCAATACTGCCACAAAGTGTTATTTTCATAATTTGATTTTCCAATATTTACGCAAAGCCTTTTTGCATGAAAAATGTTTTTTTAAATAATGACTGTGAAAACGTTTTCTCTTTCCCAAATCTCCCCAAGAAACTCTTTATCCTCTTTACTTATGTTTCTCGTTTCATCCGTGTTAAAAAAACAAAAAAGACCGTATTGTTTCGGTCGTTCCGTGTTTTTATACACATGAATATATCCAATAACTTGTCCCAACCCCCCTGTAAAGCTTTGAAACTTCAGTCGCCCGTATTTTATTTCGCCAATAGTGCTCCTTAAAGAAAAATTGTTATCCTTACTCAAAAGAAGAAAATCACATCCTATTACGCCAAAAGAATCATTTTTAATTATTGTTTCTCCGCTACTTTCCATTCCCTCAACTATTACATCTACTGGCTTTTCCTGGAAGTAATCTCGAAGAACCGGGGCAAAAAACTGCTTGGTAAATAATCCTTCATTTTCCATTACTCCAATCTTGTCTGCTTTCTCCAGGGCTTTTCTTTTGACTCCTTCTACGATTTCCTTTTTTCTTTCGCCTCCTAATTTTTCTTGCAAGAAACATTCAATTTTTTTTAATTCCTCAAAAGCCCTTCTTTTATTTTCTTCCTCGTTTTTGCTCATTATTTTAAATTAACTCTCTATTAAAAATTTGTTTAAGATTAATTATTTAAACACAGATCTGACCCAATTGCTTACATCTTTACTTAGTTATTAGTTTTTTTAAGTTCTTTTGATAGTAATTCAAATTGTTTTCCAGTTATCCAAAAAAGTCCACCCTTTCGTTGTATTGTAGAGCATTCTTTCAATCCAAGAATATCTTTAATTTTCCACAAAGGAATGCCATTTTTTGGATGCACTCTTTTTTCAATATTTACTTCCACATAGTAATAATGCTCAGCAGGATGAGCTGGTTCATAGCCCACCTCTTTGGAAATAACAGTACCTTGGGCATAAATTGTTTTTCTTCCATAAACACTGCGCTTTTCGAGGCCAAAATCCTCGGCTCTAGGATTTCCGCCTGTTTCGTATAAAAGAAAACTAGTACATCCAATAAAATCTCTAGCATATTTTTCATAAGAAAAATGAATTCTTTTATCTTCTCCCGGATAATGTGGGCCACCTGGTCCCCATATATATTTTATACAATAAGAAGACATATTTTATTAATTCTTCAAAAGCCCGTCTCTTATTTTCTTCATCTTTTTCCCCATTATTTTAAATTAATTTTTCTAGCTCCTTTCTTAAAACTTCCACCTCATAAGTTAATCTGTCAAGCAAGGTATAAAAATTATTAATATTTTCCTTAGAGTAAATAAAATTTTGCTCTGCTTCTGGCAATGAATCTCTTGAAAAATCTCCATGTGTGCACAGTCTATTTCTCATCAGTCTTTGATAATTGCCAAAAGTTGTTTCTCCTATGGGAGTTTTCATTATTTCTTTGATCGGGTCTAATAAATAATCATAACCCATTGGTTTTAGTAGTCTATAAAAAACTCCACCTGCATCAGTATCATCCTTCTCATCGCGATCTTTTATCAAGAACATCGCCGCAACTAAATTAATCAAACAAAAAAGATTATATTTCCTTGCAATCTCTAATCCTTCAGTTTGAGAAAAATAAAAAGGATGAGAGCTAGATCCAAACAAAAGCATATCACAGTGATCTATAAGAATTTTGATTTCTTTCCTTTCTTTCTTGTTCATTTCTCTAAAACAACTACTTTTATATTTGAGTGCTTCTCCAAAAAGGGCCGTAAAATATCATCGTCTTTTGTGCATAGTGCTACAGAAGCAACTTTTTTAGGTCTATGAAATTTTTCTAATAATTTCTTTGAGAAAAGAGCCTGTCCCATTAAATACATTCCCAGACGCCTTGCTTTTGTTTGCACAGCAATCACCTCTTTTCCCTCTAAAGAAGCTTCTCTCCAGTGCATAATTTTATTTTTACCACCTGGAATTATAATAGCATCGATTGTTCTCTTTTCGTGTTTTCCGTCTTTATCTTTAAAAACTAAAGGAAATTCTTCAATAAGAGTTCCCCCTATTTGTTTCCAGTATTTTCTTGTAAGCAGTTTTTCTAGTTTGCTCATTTTTAGTAATTATTTATTTTAAGAAATATTTTTAAGATTGATTATTTGAAAAAGCGTCCAATATTATTTATTTACAGTATCTTTTTTATTTACGCTTCCGGGTCTTCAAAATTAAACTTCACCCGATAATATTTAACCGAAATAAAATTACTAACAGTACTCACGGCATCAAGTAGAGCTCTATTTCCATCAGCAGCAACAATAAACCCTCTAACTTTTTGCCCCTTACCGGCAAGATTATTTTTTACCCATCCAACGTAACTAAGCACTTGTCCTACAACTTGTTGATTGCTTCTTCCCTTTTTTAATTCGATAACCACAAAACCTCCGTCCCTATCCTTTGCAAGTAGATCAATAAACCCCTCCGATGTTGGATACTGTTGTGCCGGTGTCCCTTCATCATCAATATAAAGCGTAAGTGGTTCTCCAAAATCTATACTGTTCCAATTCTTCACGATAAAGTTTTCTAAATACTCTTCAAGGGGAAATTCTAAAGGCTCTTCTTTCTCTCCTGTCATCTCGATTTCTCTCGAGCTAGTTACTTCCTTTTGTTGGGGCTTTTCATTGCCCCTTTTTTCAGCCATTATTCTTGCAGTAACATAAATCATATTCTGCGCCATCCATCGAAATTCACTATCTGTAAACTCAAGCCCCCTTGTTAGCTGATCTTTTAGTTTCTTTATCTCTGGCATCTTTTTAATTTCTTCACGTAATGCGTCAATATACGGCTCGAGTATCTTATATTTTTCACCGTGTGTAGTTCCTTGAGAAATAGAGAAATCGGCGTCAACAAATTTGCAAAACATACTCCATTCCCTAGGCTTAATGGGGTTATACTGCTCCGGATAACGAAACCCCAAAAGAAGACTTAGAAATCGTAAGCTAACAAAAGTATGCTCCCAATTTTCTTCGCACTCCTTGTTGCGCCTTTCTTTCAGCCCCTCGATGTTTTCTTGGGCTTTATTGATACGATCTTCTATCTTATCTTCTGTGTTAAAAAAATCCACAAGAATTTTGCGTACTTCTTGTGGATACTCACTAGCAAGTATAATAAGTACTCTTTTGGGGAAGTACATATTTCCCATTACAAGGTTATTGTTCTCAATTGCCTTATCTAAGTTCTCAGCTAGATTGGAAGCATTTATATCAAAGTTTTTCTGGAATGTATCAACGGACTTAAATTTATATCCCTCTTCCTCTCGCACATGAGCCTCTGGAGTAATTTCTTCAATATGTTGAAGATATAAACTTATCCACTCTCTTATTTTTTGATTAGATATCATAATTTTTCTATAAAATATTATTTGTAAATTTTTTTAATTCCTCAAAAGCCCGTCTCTTATTTTCTTCATCTTTTTCCCCATTATTTTAAATTAATTTATCATTAAAGGCTTTGTGGAGGATTGATTTTTCTAAGTTTTCTAAATCTTCTTCTGTTTGGGATTGAAATCCTTGGGTTTGCTGAGATTTTTCAGAAAGTGAATCAAGATGCTCTACAATTTTTTCTTGTTCTTTTAGTGGTGGAAGCAAAACAGGAATAGTTTTTACTCTATCAATATTTAAATTTTTAACTACAGCACCTCCAGCTAAATCCTGCACATAGTTTATCGTCTGGGGGCTCCCCAGTACTTGATATAAATATTCCTCGCTCACCTTTCTATGGTCTGGCTTAATTGCTAACCATCCATCATGTATTGCCCCCGTTGTTTTCATGATATAGGGTCGTCCAAAGCTCATAGAATTTGATAAGAGTAAATCACCTTTTCCAACCTCTCTTGATTTTTTTAACCCTTCTTTTTTTATTTTTTGTTTAGTTTTGTAAATATATTTATTGGAATTACTTGCGTCTCCAATCTTAATCCAGTTTATTCCATCTTCGTTTTCGGTAAAGTATCTACTTATTGGTCGAGGAGATCCGCCACGAGTGATTTCACTAACTTCGCCTAATTTTACTTCACTCCATTTGCTCTTTCCTTCTTCAAAAATTTTATGAAGGGCAGATGGCAGGAAATTTTCTGTACTTTCTTTAGCTTCTTTTCTTAGTTTTTTTGCTTCTTCTATTTTTGCAAATAAACCATCTACTTTTTCTACAATTTTCTTTTGTGTTTCGAGTGGTGGGAGGGGGATTTCAATATTTTTTATATATTCCTTTGATATATGTTTTAGTGCTGCTCCCTTAAATCCTTTTTCCAATAAATCAACCTGAGAGACTAAAAAATAATAAAAAAATTTATTATCTAGTATTTCTTTCTTTCCTTTTATCACAAAAGTATCAGCCGAGGTAGAAAAATTTTTAGAAAAATGAATTGTTGGGCTTCCTCCTGTGCCAAGTATTATTGCTTCTTCTTTATAATCTGCAAAATCAATAAATTTTTGCCTATAACTAGAAGTAAAAAAAGGGTATTTTCCTTCTTCTAAAGCATCTCCCGCTCTTCGTTTTGACTTAGGAAGAAATTCAATCACCTCTCCTAATTTTTCTAATGTATATTTCATATTTAATTTTTGAAAAACTCTTCACTATAACTTCCATAGTTTTTTTATCTGCCTTTCTGTTTTTTGATTCATTTCATTATGAAAAATAAAATTGGGATTTATAAAACTCGTTTCTTTGTTTTGAATAAACTTATTTTTGATAATTTCCTGATAAAACTGCTTAGCTATTTCATGATTTTCATCTTCCAAAATAATAGATCTAATGCATCCAGCAATTACATCAGCAAATTGCACCCCTTCTTCTTTTTCTGATTTTTTTATTATTTTAATTTCTTTTGGATTAACTATATCACGTATTAACTCTTTATAAGAATTGTCTAGAAATTGAGGATTATCAATTTTATAAATTAAGTTATAATCATCACCTTTAATGTATTCCTTAATTCTTTTGTAAGAATTTTCTATATGAAATAACTCATAGAGGTTTAAGAAAAGAATATTGCAAATATCATCATAAATCTTTTTTTTAATTGAAATTATTACTGACTCAGATAAGTCGCCAAAATTCAATTTATCAGTTATTTCATTAAAATGCTTAGTAATTTTGTACTTTTTATCCCATTTTATTTCCTTTGGAGAGGATAGGGTTATAAAAACCCTAAAATCAAAAGAATCTTTTAAGCATTCAGAAGCATCCTTATTTTTTACAACTTTACTCCACTTAAGCTCTTTAAATTCTAGCCCCTTATTTAATTTTGAAATAATATTTTTTAAATCCTGATAATCTTTTTCAAAAATTGCCACCCATGACCTCAAATACACCCCCTCCTTTTCGTGCCAACTTCCGCTTTCATCACTTAATATGTATATATTTTCCTTTTCATTTTTACTTCTCATAAATTTTTCCTAATTTCTCTTAAAATCTCAATAACCTTATTTTCTTTCTTTTCAATTTCCCCCACTAAATCTTTTGGGTCTTTATATTCTTTTTCTTCTTTAGTGTTTGGGTTTTTGAAGTCTAAGTTATAGTTTCTTTCTTTTACATCTTCTATAGAAACTTTCCATGCATGTTCGTTTTCTTTGCGGTCGTTCCACCATTCGCGTACTGGATCAAATTCCTCGTGCTTAATTCCACGATTTTTTGTGTATTGTTTCATTCCTTCTGGTAGTGGAAGTTTGTAATACCAAATTTCTTTTGTTGGCTCTCCTTTAGTAAAAAACAAAAGGTTAGTATTTACACCGGCATAAGGATTAAATACTCCCTGTGGCAATCTCACTATGGTATGTAAGTTACACTCCTCTACTAATTTTTTCTTTAACCTTGTCTTAACACCTTCTCCAAAAAGCGTGCCATCGGGCAAAACAATTCCAGCTCTTCCACCTTCTTTTAATATGTGAATAAAGAAGTACAAGAAAAGATCTGCAGTTTCCCGAGTTCTAAAATCGCTCGGAAAGTTCTTCTCTACCCCATCTTGCACAGAGGCCCCAAAAGGCGGATTAGTAACAATAATATCTACGCGATCTTTGTGTGTGTAATCAGTAAGGGGTTTCGCAAGGGTGTTATCTCTTTTTATATTAGAAGGAGTTTCTACGCTGTGAAGCATCATGTTAGTTACCGCCAGCATATGCGGGAGAGATTTCAGCTCTGTTCCATAAATTGAGTCTTGCAACCTTTCCTCTTCTTCTTTTCTTTTTATATAATTTTCTCTCACGTGATCTAAGACATTTACTAAAAACCCTCCTGTTCCGCATGCAGGGTCAAATACTGTTTCTCCAAGTTTAGGATCAACAACATCTACGATAAACTTGGTAAGAGGGCGAGGAGTGTAAAACTCTCCATAATCACCCGCACTTTGAAGTTCTTTTAATATATTTTCGTAAATATCGTTTAAGAGGTGTCTATCACTTTTTCTATTAAAATTAATCTTGTTTATCTCATTAACAACCTGCCTTATATTAACCCCTGATTTCATGTAGTTATTCGCATCTTCAAAAACAGCGCGGATTATTTCCGCGTGTTTGTTTTTACCATTAGAAACTTCTTTTAGCTTTGGGAAAAGCTTTTGGTTTATAAAGTTTAAAAGTTCATCTCCGGTAATCCCTTCTGGATTAGCCGCCCAATTTCTCCAACGGAGATCCTCAGGCAGTGGAGATCTATAATTACTATCCCTTAATTCATAAAATTTTTCTTGGTCATCAAATATCTTTAGAAAAATCATCCAAACAATTTGCTCAATTCTCTGCCCGTCGCCAGCTACCCCGTCATCTTTGCGCATTATATTCCTTATATTTTTTATTACATTATCTATAGACATAGATTTTAAACAGATATATTATAAAGTTTCTCTTGGAGCTCCCTTACTGCTTTTAGATAATTCTCTCTTCCGCCAAAAATATCTTCTACGATTTCTATTGGAGTGCCAAACTCATTAAAAGGAGATACTTCTAAATCTCCAATATCATCAATTGCCAAAGACCCTTGATCAGCATATTTATCAAGGAGAGCTTCTAAAACCTCTCTTGCCTTTCCCTCGTATTTTGAGAGTAAGTTATTTTCTTTAACTCTTTTTGCTCTTTCTGATCTTGTTAAGGGCTCTTTGTTAAAAGCTACATGAAGTATAGTATCAAATTCATCAACATTGGCGCCCACCTCCTTTTTTAACTCATCAACAGGAATCCCCTTTCTTTCAAGTTCTTTTATAATAATGTCTTTTCTTTCTTCTTTGTTCCAATCAGAGAGGAAATTATCAAGAGATTGATACTCGTTTGCAATTTTTTTCCTTGTATAATCCGTAAGTGACTCAGCAATAAGCTTCCCTGTTTCCGGATCGATATACTGAATCATTCTTGTAGAAATATTGAAATCTACCCCCTCGACTATCGGTCTTGTTTGTGCCCCCCCCTCTCTTCCTCTTTTTCGGGATGAAGAATTACTTCTTCGTAGGGATTTTCTTCTTGAAACTCTTCCATCTCTGGCGTTTCTTCTTTTACTTCTTCTTCTATTGATTCAATATCTTCTTCTCCGTGGATTTTCTTTTCATCTTTTTCTTTGATAGGTTCTCCATCAAACTCAGGATCAGCAAAAAGTCGAGTGACACCCCGAAAATCCATTATTGTAAAATAATATTTCCCAAAATCTTCTCGTAATCTTGTTCCTCTTCCAATTATCTGCTTAAACTTAGTTACTGAATTAATGGGCGCGTCAAGAACAATAAGCTTACACGTTTGCACATCAACTCCGGTAGTAAGAAGATCAGAGGTAGTTACTATCGCTGGATAGGGAGATTCTGGATTGGAGAAATTTTCAAGCTCTTTATCTTTCTCGTAAGCATCCCCTGTAAGACGAACGACATAGCGGTGATTTTTGTCAACTTCATCCTTGTTGGCATTTACCAAAGCTTGTCTCATTCTCTCTGCATGATTTATATCAACACAGAAGACAATCGTCTTTTGCATAGGTTCTGTTTCTCTGATATGCTTACTTATAGTTCGAGCTACCAGCTCCGTTCTGTCTTTGATAATAATATTTCTATCATAATCTTTAGAGTTATAAATCCTATCTTCAATAGGGTTTCCATTTTTATCTGTAATAAGTTCGTTTGGTCTCCACTCAATATCTTTATCAAGCACATAACGCATTACCTTATAAGGTGCTAAGAAGCCATCTTCTATTCCTTTTTTAAGAGAATAAACATAAACAGGGTTTCCGAAATACTCGCTGTTGCTCACATCTACGTCCTCTTTGGGAGTAGCGGTGAGTCCGATTTGTGTAGCTGAAGAGTAATATTCAAGTATCTCTCGCCATGCAGCATTATCTTTTGCACTTCCTCTATGGCACTCATCTACTACTACTAAATCGAAAAAATCGGATGAGAACTGCTTGAACAATTTTCTGCGCTCCTCATTGCTATATAGCCCTTGATAAAGAGCCACATACACTTCATAAGCAGGATCGGCAACACCTTCTTTTACGCGAGTTAACTTATCTCCAAAATGTCTAAAATCTCCTTGAATTGCTTGAGTAGCAAGAGCGGTACGATCCACAAGAAAAAGAATTCTCCTCTTTCTCTTTGTCTTCCATAACTTCCAAATAATTTGAAAAGCGGTGTAAGTTTTCCCTGTTCCTGTAGCCATTACAAGTAAGACGCGTCGCTGCCCCTTTGCAATAGTCTCTACTGCACGATTTACTGCAACTCTCTGAAAATAGCGAGGAGTATGGACTGTTTGCCCTTCATAATAATCTTGCAGTAAAACTTCTTCTACTTCTTTTGAGAAATCTTTTTCTTTTTTAAATCGCCAGTAAAGCTCTTCAGGTGATGGAAATTCACTTAATTCTATTTCCTTTTCTACCTCCTGTTCTCCGGACAGTCTACTGTGCTCAAGAAATCTTTTCCCGTTTGAACTATAAGCAAAAGGTATGTCTAGATCTTTCGCATAACTTAAAGCTTGTTGCATTCCGTCACCCACGGCATGAGTAGAGTCTTTTGCTTCAATGACTGCAAGCGGTAAGTTTTTTTTATAATAAAGAGTATAATCAGGTCTCTTACTTTCCCCTCGTGATACAAGTTTTCCGTAAACGCTGATACGTCCCTTTGTATAAGACTGCTCTTCCCTAATTTGAGTATCTAAATCCCAGCCTACATTGGTAAGTGCAGGAGTGATGTATTTAGAACAAATGTCACGTTCAGAAAATTTTTCCATAAAAAATCACTTTCTGTGATGTAAGCTATCTTTTATACTATACCACAATAAAGCTTTTCTGACAATATAAAGTTTTTATTTTCCCCATAGTTTATCTAAAAAGTTTGGCTATTCCTCTACCCGCTTTTTTTGGGTTTTTGGTTCGGTTTTTTGTTATTTTTTGTTCTTGTCTGTTTCTTTGATGTTTGCTCCTTTTACTTTTTTGTAACTTCTTTGCCTGTTTTTCTCTACTTTTTTTACAATCTCATCTTCAAGATCAATTCCGAGCATTTCAGAAAGCCCCATAAGATATATTGCTACGTCTGCCAGCTCTTCTCCCAATCCCGGTAATTTCTTACGATAAGCGTCAAACGCCTCGGCAAGCTCTCCGTAGGTCAGCCCAAATTCAAAATTAACGTCTTTTGTGTTAAACCCCTTCTCTACCTTGTTTTTAAAAATTTCTTTTTGTAATTTCTTTAAATCTACCATATTTATTATGCATTTTGCATATATTATTTACCTTTTATTTTCCCCATATGATTGTATTTCTACATTCATTTTCACTCTTTTCACTATACCATAAAATAAAAAACCCGGGAAATAATCTCCGGATATAATATTTCCGAGGTCGGGTCTCGAGAAAGTACAAAAGCTATAAAAATGACTTGGTGAGCGATTTAGGCCGCTTTTTTATGAATCCTACAGAACTCTTTTCTATCTTCTTTAGATGCCTTTTGAAAGGCTTCGTCCATTTTAATAACTTCTTCATTTGCTTTTAGCGCTGTTTTGTTTAACCCCATGAGCCTCAATCCCTTAAGCGTGCGAACTCTTGAAAGAGCGACATATCCCATTCCGGGCTCAAAGGCTCTGCTGAGATCAATTTCTGCGGCATCAAGCGTTGTTCCCTGGCTCTTGTGCACCGTAATCGCCCAAGCCAAACGCAACGGCAGCTGCCTTACCTCCGCTTTAACTTCTCCGTCTTCTTCAACATTCCACTTTTCCTGCTCCACCTTTACATACCTCCCCTCTCTTGTTTTTACAACCGGCTTTTCTTCCTGGAATCTAACAACACGCCCAAGCGTTCCGTTAATGTAGCCTTTCTCCGGATTGTTTTTTACAAACATCACTATGGCGTCTTTTTTGAGCTCCAGTCTTTCGGGCGCAAGCAGGTTTTTCGCCAGCGTTTCTACAAGCCCTTTCGGCCCTCTTTTGTTCATATAGAAGGTTTTTTGTTTGCCGGAAAGCTTTTTTAATTCTCCGGCATTTATATTATCCACGCTTAAGTTGTGAGTATAAAGTTTGGTGATTTCTTCTCTTTTTCCTATCTTCGCTTTGTAGCATTTTCTTAGAAGATTTACAGCGTCTTCGTTTACGTTGTTTTTTCTTATGGAGTCCAGAACAAAAAGAAGGTCTTTTTCTTTGTGGCGATACCGCTCTGTAAGATAACAGACCCTCAAATCCAGCTCCCTCCAAGCCCTGCTTTTGTAAGCAAAGCCGGTTCCTTGCGTATAAAGATTGTAATCTTTTTTAACTGGCGGGAGTTGAAAGAAATCTCCGCAAAGAACCACCTGCATTCCCCCAAAAGGCTCGTTGCTTTTCAAAAAACTGCGTATAATTCTATCGACTATATCAAGCTGATCCAAAGAAAGCATTGATATCTCATCAATAATCAAAACCCGAGTTCTTTTCAAGTTTTTGGCAAGATAGTTCTTTTTAAGGACACGATTAAGATCGCTAGCGGTAAGTTGGTTTAAAATTCCCATTCCACTAAAAGAATGGATTGTTACTCCTCCGATGTGGGTTGCCGCAATTCCCGTAGAAGCGGTTATTCCAACCGGAACTCCCTTTTTCTTTAAAAATCTTATGTATTCGCCCAAAAGATAAGTTTTCCCGGCTCCCGCGCATCCGGTAAGAAAAACATTGTAACCCGCTTTTAGGATTTCGAGAGCTTCTTTTTGTTTCATTTTTTAAATAAAAGTAAGAGACAGTACCTCTTCCGGGTAGAAATAAAATAATAATTATAAGTGCTTATTTTTTACCATCCATCGCACCATCTTATCATAAAATAAAAAACCCGGGAAACAATCTCCCGGAAATCAATTAAAGTGGCTGTTGCAAAATCTCTGTTAAGCAACTAAAAGTTTGAGCTTTTTATAAAACCTCTCTCGGCTGTACGAGAACACCAAAAAAAGAAATAAAAGCAAGGCCGCTCATGGCGATAAAAAGAGGAATAAATCCAAAATTAGCTACAATCAGCCCTCCAATTATTGTAGCCAGCGCGGTTATTACGTTTTGGATCACTTGCCAGCTGGAGTACTCTTTAATCTGCATTCCTTCATCTAGGTGTTCTGCAAAAATTGCGTTAAAAGAAGGGCTCCCAAGTGCCTCTCCGAGCCCTAAAAGCGCTTGTATTATTATTAAATGAAAAACGTTACCCGCAAGAATAAAAAGGAGCCATGATACTCCCCGAATCAAAAAACCTCCCATCAGAAGATACTCTTTTTCTCTCAAGCTGTCCCCTCTTTGGGAAACAATATAAGTAAATAAAGTTGCCGACAATAAGAAGGCGGCCCAGCTAAAGCTAATCGCCAGAACATTCTCGTCAATCGTTTCCACAAAAACCGCATAAAGCGGTCCGAGAAGCATTGCCGCGAAAACAAAAATACCGTTGAAAAGAAATAAGATCTTGAGCGACCTGTTTATTTTCCCCATAAATATATCTTGCTCGGTTTCTTTATTCTATCCCAAATCTTTTAATTAGGCAAAGTTCCTGAAAAATTATGTGTATCATATGTATCTGAACCCGGATGTTCCATAAAATTCTTCAAATTGCGTTAGAATAAAAGAAAGCCCTTGGAATAAGGGCTTCTGTGTCTTCTTTTTGGAGTTCTCTTCAGTTTCAACTAAGGGTCAATAATTAATCTTTCGGCTATTTCTTCAAAGTACGGCTCTGTTTCTTTTTCAAATTCTCTAAACTTCTCCGGATTCCATATTTCGTAGTAGCGTCCACAGTCAACAAGCAAAGCCCTCTCCCCAATACCTGCAAACTCCCTTTCTTCTTTAGAAATAAAAAGTGCTTTGCTTTTCCTCTGTGGAACAACAAGAAGGCATCCTTCTTTTAGCCTTCTGACAATCCCCGAGGAAAACTTTTCCGGAAGAGGTATTATATTATCCTTAACCTCTACCTGAAAAATCTTTTCCACAATCCTCACTCCTCTCTAAAGGGCAAGTCCCCCACTTTTTTCAATTATATTCCAATTAGGTTCTTTGTGCAAATAAAGCCCGGGAAGCAATCCCCCGGGAATTTGATAAAGCCCTCGGCAAAAGGTCTTTTTATCTTACTATTGCCCAAAAAATGCAACCCAGCGCCCCTAGGAACAGAGCAAATAAAATAATAGTGATCTCCGTGATGTCTTTCTCTTTCACTGTCACCCCTCCTCTTTTTTTTAAATTGTAAAATATTTTTGAAAAAAAGCAACTTTCATTCACAATAAAGCTCCACAGAAGAATAAGTAGTGTTTTCTTCTATAATTTCGGGAACACTTATTCTCCTTGCTCTTAAAAAGGGCCTTATGGTTCTATAAGCAAGAAAGATAATTATTAGAATAACAACCGAGGTCACAACCACCCCTTTTAAAATTGAAGGTTTATCTTCTTCTTTTTCTTCCATTTTTAACTAAAATCTTTTACTTCCCTTAGTTTAAAAGAATTATTTGGTAATTTAGATAACTTGCAAAGGTAACCCAAAGAAGATACGGGACAAGAAGATAAGCGGCGGGTTTTGATATTTTCCAGAACAAAATTATGGTAAAAAGAATAGCTATCCAAAGCATAAGGATATTCACAATCGCTTTCTCAGGGCTTTCCATGCCGAAAAAGAAAATGGACCAGGTAGAATTTAAAAAAAGCTGTGCTCCGAAAACGACCATTACGGCAAAAAAATCTTTTATTTCATCTTTCTTTCTCCAAACTAGAAACAAGGAAATTCCCATTAGAACATAGAGCGTGGTCCACGCCGGAGCAAAGACCCAGTTCGGAGGATTTATTTCGGGCTTTTGAAGCTCCGCGTACCAGCCGGGAATGGCGGGTGTTGTGAAATAAGAGCCGATAGCCCCGACCAAAAGAGGGATTGCAATAGAGATTACAAGCTTTAAAACATTTTCTTTTTTCATGCTTTTTACTTTATATTTATTAATCTAACGTCCGCAACGGGATTTTTTCTCCGGAAGCCTTATAGGAAAATCTATCCCCTTGCTAATTGCCACCGCCAACTCTCCCACCAAACCTTCGTATTCTTTTCTCGCTTTCATATAATTTTCAATTGTTTTGTTTTTAAGCACTTCGCGGGAAAGCTTTTCCGTTTTTTTGTGCTGCTCGGCTACACCGTCAAACCTTCCTTCCCTTAATATGGCAAGTTCCGCTTTTGCTTTTTGAAAATTTTCAAGCAAAGATCTCGCTTGCTGGTCTTTTTCAAAGTTTACCCTTGCTTCTTGGTATTTTTTGAACTTTTCCGTCTTTCTTATTTCTTCGGAAAGCTCTTTCACTTTTTCGGAAATACTCATAGGTTTGTTATTTTACTCCCCTATTCTACATTATTTTCCTCTGTTAATCAAAAACTACTAACATCCGATTTAATATTTTCCCGAGAATCTTCAGAACGTTTTTAAATAAAAAACGGGTGCTACCCTTTATTTACGGAAAAATGCGCTTCATCAGACAGCTTGCCAAAAGTTTATTTTTTATTTATAATCGCCACAAGGCACTTTAATCTATGCTTTAAAAAAGAGAGGGGGAGCGCAATGGAGGGCTGGGATAGCCGTAACTTACTTAAGCTAACACTTGTTTTTCTCTCGACCATAATGCTTATTTGCATAATCGGTCCCTATATAAGTCCATAAAGCCGCTTCAAACTCGGGAAGATGTTTCTATCTTCCCTTATTTTTTTAACAGGAGCTCATCCCTCCGGAGGTTGGACCTCCGGAAGTTCAATTTAAATCAAAAAGAGGATTATCACTATTTACTCTGCAACTTTGCTTTTTTTAACCGCAGAGAGTTTAAAACTACCGATAAAGAACTAAAAGCCATAGCGCCGGCGGCAATAACAGGCCCCATCATAGTGGCCAGCACTCCGAAAGCGGCTACCGGAATTGCCACTGCATTGTAAAAAAACGCCCAGAAAAGATTTTGACGAATAGTCCTAAAGGTTGCCCGACTCAATTTTATAGCATTAATCAAGGCATCCAGTTCTCCCCTAATAAGAGTGATTTCTCCGGCTTCAATGGCAATATCGGTTCCGGAGCCAATAGCAATTCCCACATCGGCTTGAGTTAAAGCCGGTGCATCATTGATGCCGTCGCCAACCATTGCCACCTTCACTTTCCCTCCTTTTTGCAGTTTTTTTATCACATTTACTTTTTGATCCGGAAGAACCTCGGCTATCACCTCATCAATACCGATTTGCCGGGCAACGGCATGAGCTGTTTTTTCATTGTCACCGGTCAGCATTACTAATTTGTAATTCATTTTATGAAGCTCTTTAACGGCTTTTTTCGTTTCGTTTTTTAATGTATCTGCTACGGCGATGATGCCAAGAACTTGGTCGGTATTAGCTACAATCATGGCGGTTTTCCCTTGCTCTTCCAGGCTGTTTAGCTCTTTTTCTATTACCGCTATATCAATATTATTTTCCTCCATTAACAGTTTTCTACCAACTAAAATTCTATCGCCATTTATTACCGCTTCCACTCCTTTGCCGAAAACCGCTTTGAATTTTTCCGCTTTCAGCAGCTCAAGATTTTCTTCTTTTGCTTTTTTAACAATCGCCCGAGCCAAAGGATGCTCAGAGCTCTTTTCCACCGACGCCGCCAGCCGAAGAATAACAGAGGATTGTTTTTCGTTAATTTTGATAATGTCGGTAACAGCCGGTTTTCCTTTCGTCAAGGTGCCTGTTTTATCAAGCACAATCACCTTAGTTTTTCCCATCAGCTCAATCGCTTCTCCCCGTCTAAACAAAATACCTTGTGTCGCCCCCCGACCTATTCCCACGGTTAAGGCAGTCGGCGTTGCCAATCCCAAAGCGCAAGGGCAAGCGATAATCAATACGGTAATGGTAGCCACAATAGCCACAAACCAATTTCCCGCCAAAAGCCAACTGGCAGCCGTCAATAAGGCGATAACAAGAATTACCGGTACGAAATAAGATGTTACTTTGTCGGCAAACTCTTGAATAGGAATACGGCTTCCTTGAGCCCTTTCAACCAACCCCACAACCCGGGCAAAAAAAGTGTCTTTTCCTACTTTTGTTGCTTTAACCTCTAAAACACCTTCTTGGTTAATAGTGGAACCAATCACTTCTTCTCCCGGCACCTTCTCAACGGGAAGAGATTCTCCTGTCGCCATTGATTCGTCAACCGACGATTGTCCGCTAGTCACTTTTCCGTCAGTGGGAATTTTTTCTCCCGGCCTGACAATCATAACATCTCCTATTTTAAGCTCCTCTATGGGAATTTCTTTTTCTTTCCCCTCTACAATAATCCTGGCTGTTTTTGCTTCCAGTTGTAAAAGTCGGCGTAAAGCTTCTGACGTTTTGCCCTTGGTTTTCTCCTCAAGATATCTTCCCAGTAGCTGAAAGGCCATAATAAAAGCGGCTATCTCGAAAAATATCGGAACATCAACAAAAAAAGCGGCTACTCCAAAGAGAAAAGCTGACGTTGTCCCCAGAGAAATCAGGACATCCATATTAGCGTAAGCTCTTCTAACCGCTTTGAAAGCCGAAACATGGGTTTTCCACCCCAAAACATAAACCACGACGAAAGCTAAAATAGCTTCAATATAAATCTGGCCGGGAAGCATTCTGTCCAGATACATCAAAGCCATGGTTAACATTAGGGGAACCGACAAAACCAAAGCCAAAATCGCCCGCATCTTGGCATTTTTAATTCTTTTTTTCTCTTCCGATTCGGTTTCACCGGCTTCTTCTTCCTTTTCTTCTTCCAGCGCCTTATACCCCAGGCCCTCCACCTTCTTTTTTATCTCTTCAACTGAAAGGCCTTTCCCTTCCACAAACATCTTCCTGTTGTTGAAGTCCACCTTTACGGAAGAAATCCCGGAAATGCTTTTGATTTCTTTTTCTATATTCTTTGCACAACTAACGCAGGTCATTCCACGAATTCTAAATATCTTTTTCTTCATCCTGAAAATTATTTAATAAGAGTTTTGTAATTTTGAAAAACATCAACAGATAGTATTTCTCCCGTACTTACGAGCTCTGGATTATAACTAATGTCGAAAATATTCGGAAACCTAAAATTAATATCTTCCACTCCGGAAAAATCGTCAAGATCCGTAAAAACCAAATAAGCATGGCCGGGACAAGGAATATCAACCTCAACGGTTAAAAGATCTTCCCCTTCACTTAAAACAGTATCTCTTTCTTCGCCAAAAGAACCTGTTACAGCTTCCGTTAAAGAAGCTCCCCCGCTTACGTTCGCGGCAATCGGAAAAATAAATACAAAAAACAGCAAATTAATGACAATCGTGGTCCCGTAAAGGGTAAAAAGATAGTTTCTTTTTCCCCTTATTCCGGAAAGAGACAGATTGTTTCCCTTTTTAAGATAAAGTAAGGCAGAAGCTGTCGCAAAGACAATACTGACCAAGACCAAAATGTGGAAAAAATAAGCGCTTATAAGAAGGGGCCTTATCGCCGTAGTTAAAGTGGTTGCACCTATCACGGTAAAAATAATAAACAAGATGCAAAAAGAGTGAGCAGTTAACCCGTACAAAATGCCGCTTAAAAAGCCTTTGTTCTTTTTTTCTTTTTTACAACAATCCATTTTATTTTGAACACCTAAATAATTTTATAATTTCTTCAACCTTTTTCTCCTTTTCTTTTTCATTTTTCCCCTCAATTGCCTCTGTTACACACATATTCAAGTGATTTTCTAAAATTATCTCATTAACCTTGCAAAGAGCCGACATTACTCCTCTATTTTGCTCAATAATATCAATACAGTACTTGTCTTTTTCAATCATCTTTTTCACTCCCTCCAGATGCCCTGAAAGATAGTTCATTCTTTTTAATATTTGCTTTTTTTTCTCTTGGTTCATGGTTTTAATTATTAGACCCTCCATAGGGGGGTATAACAAACCTATCACCTTTTTAAAAGTATGTCAACTCTAAATATCAAAACCGAGTTGGTGCTCGGTTTTTAAAGGGCTTCGGCCGGGATGTTTTTAATTTAAAATGAGACAAATGAGACACTATATTGAAGTTTTTCGCCTAATTTAATGATTCTTTTCTATAATCTTATTTTTTTAAATAATGCTTTTTTGAAGATCATCTTGATATAGTCAGTATTTTGCCTAAAAAAAAGCTGAGAATTTTCGTTCTCAGCTTACACATAAAGAGCTAAAGCACTATTCAGAAAAGTTACCTATCGTCATTTTTCTACTTTTTTATCTTTTGTACTTTAATCTTAACCTGAGATGATTTTTCGTTAACAAAAAATACCAACGACACATCTGATCTCTCACCCCAGAATTCATGCACAGTCAGCCACCTATCACCATTTTTCTCCTTTCTTTTTCCGCTTTCTCGAATTGGAGCGACAAAGCACAAGCCACCTCGAGAAACTTTGTTCTCATTTTGATAGAGACTGAAATTTATCCTTTCTTCCTCATCATTTATCAGTGTACAAACTAACCTCTCTTTCATAGCATGACGTAAATCGGCAAAAAACATGTCTTTCGCTAAAAATTCATCTGCTTCTTCTAACTGCTCAAGGTTAAATTCCTCGCTTCCAAGTTTAAGACTGATAAATTTCATAGAAAAAACACCTATCATCTTTCTCTCCTCCTTTTTAGGCTTTTCTCTTCTTAACTACTTTTAAAAGAACTGTTACTCATAATTTTACACTTTCCCTAATATCTAAAATTTGTATTTAGATAATTCAATCTTCAAATAAAAAGTTGTTTTGCTTCTAAATTATAATACAGAAAGTAAATACTGTCAAGTATTCATGCTTACATTCTACCCTGAAGTAAAACATAAACAAAAATGAGCTAATACTCGGTTTTAGAGATCTCGGTCACTAGCACAAGACTGTTTGCTATTCCGCGGCTTTAGCGAAAGATAGCTGGCCACAGTAAACGACGCGAAATCCCGTATCGAATGGTACTGGAGTTAGAACTTTTTTTATATAAATTTTCTTTCTATTATTTTAATATTGTTTATAAAAAAATTAATAAAACAAAGCCGTCAAATTTTTGACGGCCTTAATCTTTTAAGATAGATTGTTTTTTAGACTTTTGATGATTTTCATGCTTGATTTTTTAGTTTGTTGTCTGGGCTAAAAAACGATAACTCCATATTTCTCTTTTAACAGCTTCTCTGCTTTTAAAAAATTATTTCCAGCTTCTTTGAAAACATCATTTAAATGAGGTCCTCCACTTGCGCGAAGCGCACTTCCCATGCTCCAAACCAAGAAAATTTGGTTTGCCTCTTTAATGCTACTTATTCTAACTGGGTAGCACATAAAGATTCCCCTTCCACGTTTCCCCTCATGTACATTAAGTTTGTGTTTTTCAAAAAATTCATGATTAGGACTAATTATTTCAATTTCGTGATGTAGTGTTTCAGGGATACCTCCTCCAATCTTCTCATAGAAACTTTCGCAATCCAAGTGAAACTGATCTGTGCTGTTAACCTCATGAATTATTCCACAGAATTCATAAGTTTGACCTCCTGCAATTAAAAGCATTTTTATTTCTGTCATAAAAACAATCTCCTTTCGCGTTATTGCGCTAAATTTTATAAGAGAACTGTTGTGCATTATAACATAATATATTTTTTTGTCAAAATAAAACCCCTAATTATTGCCCGGGATTATACATCTTGATTACTAATACAAAATTGTTGGGCACAGTGGACGACATTAGAACTTTTTTAGTTTCATAATTTTATTCAAAAAACCCAAATTTTTCGCTTTTTAATAGTAATATAAAAAGCCCACACAGTGTGTGGGCCTTCTCTTTATTGCTGCGTAAAAAACCCTGGTAAAAAATAATCAAAAAGAATGACTCTTCTTTAAAAGATCGAAGCAAGAAAATTCTCTTTTTCAAACGGAAAAGAAGCAAAATCATCTACCTTTAGTCCTCTTATACTCCTTATAACTTCCTTAACCCCTAATTTCTCTGCAATATTACTATTTTCATTAGCAAGAGTATTGACGTCTTCTTCACTGAGTAAAGCAAATACTATAACAGGATCACACCTAGAAAAAAACTCATTGCTTTCAATTTTTCTATATGCTCTTTCTAGAATAGAAAAATCAATATCTTCATCTGCCTCCGCATAAACATGCTCAAACATAAAATCACAGACATTTGAAAATATTTTTGCCATTCTGCTTTCCTTAAAAGAAACTCTTTTCATTTCTGCACTTTCAACTATTAACGCTTGTATAATATTCCTTATTCTACTTCTTTGACTATTCCCTAACTTTTCAAAATCATTATTCTTTTTTAAGACATAACCCATGCGAGTCGCATCATTGTAGTCGGCAATCGTGTAAGCTATCTTATCCGCAATTTTTGTTACGAGATATTCTTGCGGAAGATCGTAATTGAAATTTTTCCAGTCTCCTGAGTGGTGATATATTCCTTCAAGGGTCTCATAGCTCAAATTTAGACCTCTGCCTTTTCTTTCAATAAATTCAGCAACAATAACGCTAAATGCATTGTGCCTAAATTTGTTTCCAATTTTCCCAGAAAGAAACCGCTCCCCTAAGTGGCCAAAAGGAACATGTCCAATATCATGTCCAGCTGCTATCGCTCTTGCAAGAGAAACATTTAATCCTAAAAATTTAGCTAAAAAAGATGAAATAGCAAGAACTTCCGCAGTATGAGTCATCCTTGTTCTGGTATAAGGAGTTCCCGAACAATAAAACACTTGCGTTTTATTTTCCATTCTCCTATAGGCCTTGCTAGGAAATATCTTTTGATTTTCGTCAATTGCAAACGGACTGCCTATGCCAAAATAAAATAGATCACTGTCGTCTTCTACAAGATACCTTCTCCCAGCTGTATTTTCTGCAACAAACCTTTTTCCTTTTAAGCAACCTTTGTATTTTTCCAAGGTTTTCTCCTCCTTATTTAAAATGTGAAAGAACGAAAAGCAGAGATACTATCTCTGCCCTCCTTTTAATCGTATAATACAATAATATGAGAAAAAAGTAAACTTTAAAAGTCAGTTTTACCCATCTCGGTCACTAGCACAAGACTGCTGGGGAGGCAGGGCTCGAACCTGCAAATCTTCGGGACCAAAACCCGACGTGTTACCATTACACCACTCCCCAATAAAGCACGTTTATTATACTCTATTTCCCCTCTTTTCTCAAACTTTCAGCTACTTCCGCCACGGCAACTTCAAGCGGGAGCTGGGGTATGGGAGAGTATCTTACCCTTTGTCCCGCCTCGTAAAAAGCGTCTATCATTTCCTTGATCTTGTCTGTTTCAAGAGGTTCAATCTGCTTTTTTATTCTCTCTAGTTCTTCTCTGGTAAGCACGGCAAGAAGAGAGCTTATCAAAGATTCCGCGCTTTTTTCTTTCTCTTTTTTGGAAATAACTTTGAGGACCATCATTTCTCGCAAATAGTGCATTATATTCTCATAAAAAGCTTCCGGACCTATTCCCTGGTTAAAAGAGTCTTCCATCAATTTCAGCGCATTAACTGCTTCGTTTTTTAAAAGAAAATCAATAAAGTCCCCTACCAGCTCTCTTTCCACTATCCCTAAAAGGTTTTTCACATCTTCTTTACCCACTTTTCCCTTCTCCGGAATAAAAGACAAAAGCTGGGAGAGAATGCTTTCCGCATCGCGGAGCGATCCTCCGGAAGCGGAAGCAACAATAGAAAGCACCCCTTTCTCCACATTGGAATTCTCTTTTTTAACAATACCTTCCAGTCTTTTTGTAATTTCGGGAACCGTTATTTTCCTAAAATCAAATCGCTGGCAGCGGGAAATAATGGTGGGAATCATTTTTTGCGGCTCGGTGGTGGCCAGAACGAAAATAGCGTGGGAAGGGGCATCTTCCAGAATCTTTAAAAGAGCGTTGGCCGCTCCGGAAGTGAGCTGATGTGCTTCGTCTAGAATAAAAACCTTGTATTTTGACTTTGAGGGCCCGAAACGAACTCCCTCGCGGAGCTCCCTTACCTCGTCTATTCCTCGATGGGAAGCAGCGTCTATCTCCGTAATATCAAGCGATCTGTTTTCCGTTATTTCTCTGCACGATACACACTTGTTGCAAGGCTCAGGACCGTCTTGTCTCTCACAATTTGCCGCTTTAGCCAAAAGGCGTGCTACGGTTGTTTTTCCGGACCCTTTCGGCCCGCAAAACAGATATGCGTGCGCAATCTTTCCGCTCGCAATCGCGTTAAGCAAGGTGGTCACCACATGGCTTTGGCCGACAACTTCGGAAAACCTTTGTGGCCTGTATTTTCGATAAAGCACAAGATTAGACATTTTTTTTAACTCCGTTACTCTTCCGATGATATATGAAATAGACAAGTAAAGCAAGAAGAATTACTCCCAACAAAACCTGTGGTCCGTAGTAGTACTCTAAAGCCACTCCTGTCTCAACAATAAACAGAACCCCTACTCCCGCAACAAGTACTCCGCAAATAATAGCGATAATTGACTTTAGATAGGAAAATCCGAAAAGAAAGGCAACCAAAGAAGCGGTCCATGCTCCCGTTATAGGAAGCGGAATAGCGGTAAAAATACAGAGAGCGAAGTACCCGTATTTTTTAACCCTTTGGTCGTAGTTTCTTCTTGTCCGGGAAAAAAGAAAATCAAAAAACTTTTTCATAAAAGAAAAATTCTTTGAAAGCCATAAGGAAACCGGATCAAGAAAGGCTAGTATAAAAAAAATAGGGATAATATTCCCCAGGACGGACCAAAAGTAAGCGGGAAGCAAATCCATCTCATGAACAAGCAAAGCAAAAGGAAGCGCCGCTCTTAATTCAAGAACGGGCATCATTGCTATAAAAAGGGTTTGTATTTCCGCCACCATATCTTCTGCATTATATCCCAAACAAATCGCTTCTGCAACTCGGGACGATTATCCGCTATGTATGGGAGATTTGGTATTGTTTTTAAAGTGTAGTAAAATACGCCTATGGTTAAGCTGTACAATACCCTCACCCGGAAAAAAGAAGTTTTTAAGCCTCTTAAAGAAGAGGTGGGCATTTATACTTGCGGGCCTACCGTCTACGAATACGCTCATGTCGGCAATTTGCGCGCCTACCTTTTCGAAGACATACTGAAAAGAACCCTTCTTTACAACAAATACAGAGTAAAGCACGTAATGAATATTACCGACGTCGGCCATCTAACGTCAGACGAAGATACGGGAGAAGATAAAATAGAAAAAAGCGCTCGGGAGAAAGGAAAAACCGCTTGGGAGATTGCCGAGTATTACACGGAGGCATTTAAAAAAGATATAAAAAAACTAAACATCCTTTCCCCGGATGTGTACATAAAAGCGACCGAAACAATAGAAGAGCAGATTGATCTTGTAAAATTATTGGAAGAGAAGGGTTTTACCTACCAAACCTCCGACGGAATCTATTTTGACACTTCAAAGCTGGAAAATTACGGGGAAATGGCCAATCTTGAAAAGATAAAAGCTGGAAAAAGAGTAGAAATGGGAGAAAAAAGAAATCCTACCGACTTTGCTCTTTGGAAGTTTTCCCGGCCGGAAGAAAAAAGGCAGATGGAGTGGGAATCTCCGTGGGGTATCGGCTTTCCCGGATGGCATACCGAATGCGTAGTAATGGCCAAAAAGTGTTTGGGCATCCCTTTTGACATTCACTGTGGCGGTATAGACCACATAGAAGTGCACCACCCCAACGAGATAGCACAGTCAGAGGCCGCCTTTGGAGAAAACTTAGCCAAGATTTGGATGCACGGCGAATTCCTTCTTTTAAAAGAAGGGCGGATGGGAAAGTCGGAAGGAAACGCCGTTACCGTAAGCAACTTGGAAGAAGAGGGTTTTTCTCCCCTCTCTTATCGCTATCTTGTCCTTAACGCCCACTACAGATCAAAACTCACCTTTTCTTCGGAAGCTCTTTTAGCCGCCCAATCTTCTTTAAATAAGCTAAAAGAGAGAGTGAGAGAAATAAAAACGGAAAAAACAGAAGTTTCTTCCCCTTACAAGGAAGAGTTTTTAAGGGCAATAAACAACGACTTAAACACCCCCGAGGCACTGGCTGTCGTCTGGAAAGTACTAAAGGACAAAGAATTAAGAAATGAAGAAAAATATAACCTTCTTCTTTCTTTCGACCAGGTTTTGGGGCTTGATCTTGAAAAAGAAGAAGAAATACCGGAGAATATAGAAAGGTTGGCAAAAGAGAGAGAAAAGGCTCGAAAAAGCGGAGATTTCAAAAAAGCCGATGAAATAAGGAAAGAAATTCAAAACTCAGGATATGAGGTAGAAGACACCAAAAAAGGGTATAAAATAAAAAAAATATGACCGCAAAAAATACGGAAAAAGTTCCTCCTCAAAACATAGAAGCAGAGCAGTCCCTTTTAGGGTCGCTTATGCTTACCCCCGACGCCATTTATAAGGTAGTTGATTTTTTGACTTCCCAAGACTTTTACAAGCAAGCGCACCGTGATATTTACGAAACAATGGTTACTCTTCTAAACCGAAGCGAAGCGATTGACCTTCTTTCGGTTTCCGCATATCTAAAGGAAAAAAAGCTGTTGAAAAACATTGGCGGGAAAAGTTATCTAACTTCTTTGGTAAACTCGGTGCCCACTGCCACTCATGCCACACACTACGCAAATATTGTAAGAAGAAAAAGAATTCTCCGTGATCTTATAAGCTTCGGTGAAGAGATAAGCATTTCCGCCTATGAAGAAGAAAGAGACGTTGATCTTCTTTTAGATGAGGCAGAAAGAAAAATATTCGGTATCTCTCAAAACTCCTCTCAAAAAAACTTTATTGCCTTAAAGGACGGATTGGAGCCGGCTTTTGAAAGAATTGAGCTTCTTTCAAGCGAGCATGGAAAACTCCGAGGAGTGCCCACCGGATTTACCGATTTGGATAATCTTCTTTCCGGGTTGCAGAAGTCAGACCTTATTATCCTTGCTTCAAGGCCAAGCATGGGAAAGAGTGCCCTTGCTTCCAATATTGCAAGAAACGCTACTTCAAAACACAAATTTTCCGTTGGCATATTCAGCCTGGAGATGTCCGTAGACCAGATTGTAGACCGCCTTATTTCAGACATTTCGGGAATAAACCTTTGGAAACTGCGCACGGGAGGTTTAAAAAAGTCCGGCGAACATAATGATTTCGTACGTATCAGAGAGTCCTTTGAAGAGCTTTCCAAACTCCCTATATATATCGATGACTCGGTTTCTTTCAATGTAATGCAGATGCGGACCATGGCTCGCCGCTTGCAAGCGGAAAAAGGGCTGGACCTTATTATCATCGACTATCTTCAATTAATCCAGCCCCGTTCCCACTCGGACTCATTGGTTCACCAGATGACAGAAATCTCCCGCGAACTTAAAACCTTGGCTAAAGAACTGAACATCCCCGTACTTGCTCTTTCACAGCTTTCCCGAGCCGTAGAGCAAAGAACTCCCCAAATCCCCCGCCTGGCAGACCTACGTGAAAGCGGCTCAATTGAGCAAGATTCGGACGTAGTGATGTTTATCTACCGAGAGGATTATTACCGGGAAGACACTTCTCGAAGGAATATCGCCGATATTTACGTGGCCAAGCACCGTAACGGTCCTATTGGAAAAGTGGAGCTTTACTTTGACCAGCACCTTGCTTCTTTTAGAAATTTAGATAAGCGACACTAGAGCCATGTATCCTTCTCCTATTGAAAAGCTGATAAGCCTTTTCTCAAGGTTTCCCACTATCGGTCCGAGAACGGCAACAAGGTTTGCTTTTTACTGCCTTAATGCTCCCAAAAAGGAAATGGAAGAGCTAGTAAGCGCTCTTAAAGAAGCAAAAGAACAGATCCGTTTGTGTAAGATATGTTTCCGTTCCGTTTTAAAAACAGAGGAGCTGTGCTCTGTTTGCAAAAACAAAAAAAGAGAACATAGTGTTTTGTGTGTGGTAGAAAAGGAAACAGATCTCCTTTCTATTGAAAAAACGGGAGAGTACGACGGAATTTACTTTATTCTGGGCGGAACAGTCTCTCCTTTGAGAAAAGAGGACTTCAAAAAAGTAAGAGGCAAAGAGCTTAAAGAGAGAATTGAAAGCCCTTCCTCTTTCGGTCTTCCGGAAATAAAGGAGGTTATCATAGCTACCAATCAAACTACGCAAGGAGACGCCACCGCAACCTATCTTGTACGCCTTTTAAGCCCGCTGGAAATAAAAACCACCCGTTTGGGACGGGGGCTTTCTACGGGAAGCGAACTGGAGTACGCCGATGAAGAAACACTGAGCTTCGCGCTTAAAGAGAGAAAGTAACTACTTGCTTTTTTTTCCTATCTTCTTAATTTCCACCTGCGTGTAGGGCTGTCGATGGCCCTTTTTCACTTTGTATCTTTTCTTGGGTTTGTACTTGAAGATAATTTTTTTCTTTTCGCGTCCTTCTTCAAGCACTTCCCCTTCCACTTTTGTTTCTTTAAGAAAAGGGGTTCCGATAGAAACGTTTTTCTTTTCATCTTCAAGCAGAAGCACTTTGTCAAAAGTAACTTTATCCCCCTTTTTCGCATCCAGTTTCTCTATTTTAATTTTTTCTCCGGGAGAGACCAGGTACTGTTTTCCCCCTGTGTGAATTACTGCTTTCATTTTTTTTCTCCGAAAAATTACTTTTTCTTCTCTTTCGGAGCGTCTATTGCTTTTTTAGTTTTTAAAATGCCTTTAACTTTTTTCCCGAAAAGGAGAACCCTTTTTCTTGATGATTTATAAGCGGAGGCGGCGTTTTTAAGGTGAATGCCTAATTTACGAAAGTCTTCGGTAAGCTTGTGCCCGTCTTTTTCTATTCTTGAAAGCCGCTGGGTTATTTCATGGGCTTGCTTTGTAATTTGCGTATCCCGGAACCACTGCTCAATAGCACGAAGAGTAAGATAAAATGTGTTCGGGGAAGCCAAAATCACTTTCTTTGAACGGGCAAACTCGGCAATATCCACTTCGGTGGCCATATTTATCTCGTAATAAACGGCTTCCGCTGGAATGTACATTACGGCGAAATCCACCGTGTTTTCCGAAGGGATAATATACTTTTCGGATATCTCCTTTATTCTTTTTTTGACATCTTCCAAAAACTTTTTCCTGACTGTTTCTCTCTCTTCTCCTTCGCTTTCTATCATTTTTCTGAAATTGTCAAAAGGAAATTTAGCGTCAATCGGCAGAAGACGTTCATCGGGCAGTTTAAGCACCGCGTCTACCGTTTCTCCCGAAGAGAAAGCGTGTTGTATGCTGTAAAGCTCTTCGGGAAAGTACTCCCTCAGCAGATGCTTTAAACTTGCTTCTCCCCACTGGCCCCTTATTTTCGGAGAGCGGAAAAACTCCTGAAAGGAGGAGATGTTTTTTACCGTGTCCTGCATGGCGGCCATCTCTTGTTTTATTCCCGATGTCTCCCGGATAAAAGAAGATATCTGTTCGCTTACTCCTTTAGAAGACAGATCCACATTTCCCCTTATCTCTTTAAGCTCTCTGGTAATTACGTCCGTAAGCCGGCGCTCCACATTCAAATTGGCTTTGTGCACAAAAAGCAGAATAAGGAAAAGAGCGCAGATAACCGTAATAATAAGTAGGATTTCAACCATAAAGCGAACGTATAATAACACTAAACAGCAAAAAATTCAAGAAATATCAGGTAAGCACCGTAAATTCAAATAAGAGGAAAAGGAGATACACTCCCAAAAGAAACCACGCTTCTTTTTTGGTAATCTTATTACTCGTCCTTATAAAAAGAAAAAGAAAGAATCCTCCTGAAATAAGGAAGAATCTGGCTACCCGCAGAAACTCAAAGTTGTCAATCTCAATCGGATGGATAAGCGCAACCGTTCCCAATACAAGAGTTGAAGAAATAGCAACAGCTCCCAGTATTCCCCCTAAAATCATCCACGAATGCCCTTTGGCGGCAAGAGCCACCGAAAAGAATGTTTCCGGGAGCGCCACCCCCAGTCCGATTGCAAACAAACCAAAGACAGCCACCGGAATGCCAAGATATACGCTGATGTTTTGTGCGGCGTAAATTATTCCCTCGGCGCTAAGAACAACAAAAAGAAATCCTAAAAAAACAGTTATCCCGTCTTTTAGAAGAGATGTTTCCTTAAGAGGCCGGTCGTACTTTTTTAAAAAGTGGTCTTCCTTGGAAAAAAGCCAAAAAACGTAAACAAGGCAAGTGAGAATAAGAATTACTCCGTCAATTCTTCCCAAGGTTCCGTTCCAAAGAAGAATAAAAGGAAGAGTCACGGCAATAAGCGCAAAAGCGGCGCCGGCTCTTACCGTTCTGCTTTCAACAACAATTTCCTTAAGAAGAAAAGTGCAGATAGCCACAGAAAGGGTAAAGAGAATAATATTTTGCCCAACAATGCTTCCGAAGGCAAGCTCCGGAACCCCTTTAAGAGCGGCTCTTACGCCGATAAAAAGCTCCGGAATAACCGCCCCTATGGAAGCGGCGAAAAAAGCAACAATAAATTCTTTCCACCTCAAACGGCAAGTAAGCCGATACAAAGCATCAATAATCATCCTGCTTGCAAAAATAATCAAAAGGCAGGAGATAACAAAAATTGATAAATTTAAAAACATTTACGCGAAAAAATAAATAACCTCATAAAGGATACCCAAGATAAACAGAAAAATCAAAGGGTAAGTGAGAAAGCGCATTTTTCCGGGCTTTATCTTCCCGTACATGAGCAAGACCAAGATGGCGTCAATGGCAATCATTGTTGCTCCTACCACCCCGATAACCACAATAAAGTCTTTTACGCCTGCCAGAAAAAACAAAAAAGGAACCAGACAGGTAATAAAGCAGGCAAGATTTTTGTCTATCTTCAAGTCATACCAAAGAATTTTTTTCACCGTAAGGCCGATGGCAATAAGAGAGGTGAAAATGACCAAAACCCCGAAAACGAGCATTAAGGAAGTAACTCCGTCGCCCAAATACATCTCAAGGCCTACAAGGGCTTCCGGTGTTGTGTGCTCTCCGGTAATTCCCAGTACTATGACAATAAAGAAAACGGAAATAACGAGGGAAACAATTATCCCCAAAGGAATAATTTTAAGAAGTTTTTTTCTCTCTTCTCCCAAGGCAAGAGTCTCTTCTATCTCCGGAATTAAAGCCGCCCCCCAGAGAGCAAACAGAAGTGCTCCGTAAGGAAGAAAGAAATCAAACTCTCCTTCTCGCATAAAAAAAAGGTTTTCAACCGATATTTCCCCAAACCCCCGGAAAAAAGCGAGCCCGAGAAGAATAAAAAAAACAACAATACCCCAAAACTCCACTTTTGAAATGGCCTTAATTCCAAAATAAATAAAAAGAGAAGAAACAATAAAAAAAGCAGAAGTGTAGTAGAGCGTCCCTCCTCCGATAATCGGAGAAAAAAGAGCGGTTAAAAACTCTCCTCCTAAAATAAGGTAGGCCAAAATCGCTCCCAGCATTCCCAAAATTCCGGAAACATAAGCTATTTTTTGAGCGTTCTTTCCTAGATGAAACTTGGCAAACCCGGGCAGGCGGAGAAAATCAGGCGTCTTCAATGCTATTTCGCCCAAAAAGTAATGAACCAGAATAGCAACGATTCCCAAGAAAAGCATGTATCCTCCCATCACCCGGATGCCGACAACAGAAGTGATATAGGGTAAAGAAAAAAGCCCGGCTCCTATTATGGTTCCGGCAAGAATTGATACCCCGTATAAAATCTTCATTTCTCTTACAACTTGTGACCTATGGCCTATGACCTATAACTTCCTTATCAACGGTCATTAGTCAAAAAAGTGTGACCCCGACGGGATTCGAACCCGTGTTGCCGGACTGAGAACCCGGTGTCCTGGACCAGGCTAGACGACGGGGCCATACTACCACGCTTCGCGTGGAACTTTAAATCTCCAATTCTCGCTTTACATTAACAAAAAACAAATCCCGATACGTCAGGAAGCATAGCAAATTTTTAGCTTTCAGTAAAGAAAGTTAATTTCTCCCTAATTTTGTAGGAAACGTCCGCCAGGTTAAGATCCAGAAGGCTTGCTACGCAAAGCGCAGGAAGAACGGCATACACCTCTTTT
>PUMQ01000007.1 GCA_003551435.1 Candidatus Nealsoniibacteriota bacterium | reverse complement strand
TTATAAAAAAATGAGTACAAACAAAATCATAAAAAGCAGACCAATAATAATAGGTCTTGCTTTGGCCCTGTTTAAACAAGCGTGCGTTAATTGTAATTACAATAAAAAAAATGTCAAGGGCACGGTTATTAACACCGCCAGCTTGAAAAATATTGGAAAATCTGCCCTTTAAAATCTAGCGAAAAGAAGGGATTATTTCTTTTCGTATGCTTTGTATTATGCCAAGACCCAAGAAAACAAAGAGCAAATTACTCCCTCCGTAGCTTACCAGGGGCAAGGGTGTTCCGATAATCGGCAAGAGACCAAGATTCATTCCTATATTGGTAACCGTCTGGATGAGGATTAGGATAACAAATCCCGCCACAAACAGGCGTGGAAAGTTTGTCTCAGAGCGCAAAGCAATCAAAATAATTCTCCATAAAAAAAGAGCAAACGAGGAAATAAGGACAAAGACTGTTAGAAAACCGAACTCTTCGGCAATGGCAGAGAAGATAAAGTCCGTCTCCGTTTCGGGCAGAAAGCCGTACTGGGTTTGCGTACCGCTCCCGAATCCTTTTCCGAAAAGCCCCCCGTTCCCAATGGCAATTTTCGCTTGTGACTGCCCCCATCCTATACCCTGCGGGTCGAGTTGAGGGTCAATAAAGGCCACCAGCCGGTCTTTTTGGTAGTCTTCCAAAAAAAACACCCATCCGGAAGTTAAAACAACCGCTCCTATTACCGCTAGCACAACAAAGTGCCGTAATTTAATTCCGGAAATAAGGAGAATTCCCATCCACATAAAAACAAGAATCAAAGCGGATCCCAGGTCAGGTTGCCGAAAAATAAGAAAAGCAGGAAGAAGAACATACATTCCCGAAAGAATGACATGGGACACTTTATACATTTCCACATGCCGGGTGGAAAAATATTTGGCGAGAAGAATAACGATAATAATTTTGAAAACTTCTGCCGGATCAAAAAGAAAGTCTCCTATTCTGTACCAACGCTGAACGCCTCTTATGGTAGGGGCGAAAAGAAGAAGGCCGTATAAAGATAAAAGAGAGAGAAGATAAAGGGCAAAAATGAAGTAGGAGTTTTCCCGAAAAACGCGCCAATCAACAAAAGAAACCAAAACCATCACTAAAAACCCGGCGAGAATAAAAAAAATCTGCCTTACCGCAAGCGAAGGGTTTGTACTAAAAAGAGAAAGGACTCCTATTCCGGCAATTACCGCAACAGAAGAAAGAAGAACAAAATCGAATTTTTTAATGTGGTTTAATATACCGCCCATACACTAACCTGTTGCTTAATTGAGGTTTTGCAACGCTTATTTTCCCTTGATTGTTTTTAGGAATTCTTGTTCTGTGAGGATTTTTACTCCCAAATTTTTTGCTTTTGAAAATTTGCTTCCGGGGCTTTCTCCCGCCACCAGGTAATCCGTGTTTTTGGAAATAGAAGAAGATACCCTTCCTCCGAGCCGGGATATTTTTTCTTCCGCTTCTTCCCTTTTGAGAGCTTTGAGTGTTCCCGTAATAACAAAAGTTTTCCCTCTCAGCTTCTCTTCCCTTTCTTCCTTTTCTATAACCACACCGGCTTTTTTTAAGTCTTCAATAAGTTTTCTGTTTTTTTTATCTCGAAAAAAGTTGTAAACGCTTCTGGCGGTTACCGGTCCGATATCGTAAATGTTTTCAATCTCTTCCAAAGAGGCCTTCATAATGTTTTCCAATCTTCCAAATCTGTAAGAAAGCTCCCTTGCCGCGCCCTCTCCAACAAAAGGAATGGAAATGGCCTGCAGAAACTTGGAAAGAGGAATTCTTTTTTTTGCTTTTACGGCTTCAATTATATTTTCCGCCGACTTTTCCGCAAACCTTTCAAGAGGAAGTAGATCACCCTCTTTAAGCGCAAAAATATCCGCCGGAGAAGAGATAAGCCCTTCTTCTGAGAGTTTGTCCACCATTTTTTCTCCCAAGCCCTCTATATCAAACCCTTTTTTGGAAACAAAGTGGCCGATACGTTCTCTTCTTGTCCCTTCACACTCCTCATTTTTGCAATACCACCTCGCTTCTCCTTTTGGCCTTATAAGTGGCTCTTCGCAAAGCGGGCACTTTGAAGGAAACCTTATCGCTTTTTCTTTCCCCGTTCGGAGCTCCGGAAGAGTTTTCATTACCCGTGGAATGACATCTCCCGCTCTTCCTACCACTACCGTGTCTTTTATTTTCACTCCCAATCTTTTTATCTCATCTTCGTTGTGTAACGTCGCCCTGGAAACGGTTACTCCCCCCAAAGACACCGGCTTTAAAACAGCCACCGGAGTAATCGTTCCCGTTCTTCCCACCTGAAAGTGAACATCCTCTACAATAGTGGTGTTCTGCTCTAGTGCAAACTTGTAAGCAATGCCTCCCCGAGGAGCTTTTCCGGCCACTCCCAGGTTTTCAAAAGTAATGTTATCGTTTACAAAAACGGCTATCCCGTCTATCTGGTAAGTGTATTTGTCTCTTTCTTTTTCCGCTTCTTTGTAAAAAGCAAACACTTCTTCCAAGTTTTTGCAGTATCTTTCCCAATCGGCCGTTTTAAAGCCCAGTGCGCGAAGTGCTTTGTGTTTTTCTTCGTGCGTTTTTAAATTAAAAGGTGTAACACTCTCTCCTTCTTTTATATCAGCTGCAAGGTCATAGGCAAAGAAATCAAGATTACGCTTTGCGGGAATTTTGGGGTCAAGCTGCCTTAGTGAACCGGCGGCAATGTTTCTCGGATTGGCGTACAAAGGAAGCCCTTCTTTTTTCCTTTCCTTGTTTAACCTTTCAAACTCTTTTTTGGAAATAAAGACCTCGCCCCTTACAACCACGCTTTTTTTGTTTTTCCCCCATCCCGGGTGGCCGGAAACTTTCTTTTCTTCTTTGCTGAAATGCTCCGCTTGCCTGAGCCCAAGAGGAATAGCCTCTATTGTTTTTAAGTTTTGGGTTACGTCTTCCCCTACTCTTCCGTCGCCCCTCGTTGAGCCGGTGACAAAAACATCGTTTTTATAAACAAGCTCCACCGCCAATCCATCTATTTTAAGTTCGCAAAAGTAGTCTATTTTCTCATCGGTAATGCGCTTTATTCTTTTTTCAAAGTCCCGCATATCTTCTTCCGAGAAAGCGTCTTGAAAAGAGAGCATTTCGCCGTAATGCTTTACTTTTCTAAACTCCTTGAGGGGTTCTCCTTCCACCCTTTGGGTGGGCGAGTCGGTGGTTACAAGATGAGGAAACTTGCTCTCTAAATCGTAGAGTTCTTTTTTAAGAGAATCAAGTACAGAAGAAGAAATCTCTTCCTTGTTTAAAACATGGTAGAGATATCGGTGGTGGTTTATGAGTTCTCTTAATTTTTCTATTCTTTTTTCGGCTTCCTTTTCTTTCATATCTTGTAAGAATAAAAGGATCAAAGAAAAACAGTCATTTCTGTTTCTGTTATTTTTTCCTTACTAATCAGCAAACTCTCCTAAGATATAGATTTCACTAACTTCTTCCAAGTGCCAGTAATCATCAGCTTTATTCAAGTTTGGATACACCCCGTCTTGCACGCCGGGGCAACCCGAATCATCATAAAATATAGCTCTTGTTTTTTCCATTGTTGTTGCGTCAATATCATATTTAAACCACTCTCCTGACTCACTCATTGATACGCAAGGATAAGTGCCATTTTCTTCATATTTCAAATATACCTCTTCCCAATTATTAGGATTGTTGTAGTGAATAGTGAAAATATCTTCCTTTATGCCATTACCATTTTCTTCGTCTGAAACTTTTCTATGAAAAATATAATATTCATCTCCAACATTTACCGTTATACGATATTCTCCGTCGCCCAAACTCTCTCCCTTATATTCTATCTCTCTTTCCACTTCTTCAAAGCTGAATATTTTCCACACTCCTTCTTCAAACTCTTCGCTTGAAGATATCTCGTCTATTACCGTATCTGCCACATAAAAAGCAATAGCTACTTCTTCCTCACCTCCCGCTTCCCTTATTTGACGTAAAAGAACTACACTCACTCCTAAGCCCGCGGCAAGAACAACACTCATAATTACCATCGCAAGAAACAGTATAGAACCTTTATTTTTCATATCTCTAATTGGTTACCGTTGTTGTTTGTAATCTAATGCTTAAATCTTCACCTTCTCCTACTTTTATTTTCGTTTTTAAAGAGATGGTAGTTTTTTCACCATTTTCCGTATAGGCAGAGAAGTCAACAATTTCTACCGAAGAGGAAAGAAATTTATTAATGTCTGTTTGATTGACACTCCCTTCTTTTCTTAACATTTCTTCCGCTTCGCCCAGCGCATAACTTGTCTCGGCAACAAGCCGCTGATAACTCATAGCAACTCTTTGGTTTCGCACAGTAGAAAGAAAAACAGCCAGAGCGAGAGACATAACAGCGGCAAAAATAAGAACTACTACCATTGTCTCGGTCAGGGTAAAGCCGCTAATCTTATTTTTGTTTTCAGTCATAAAATATTCTATGAATCTTTACGCTATACTCATCTCCCCGGTAATCAAAAAAAGTTTCCGCCGTAACCTTGAGATTGTCATTTTCATCTTCCGCCCGGACAGTAACACAGCGAGAAAAAGGAGTAAACTCTCCCTCTCCATATCCATAAAATCCTTTATGCTCTTCTTCTTCTGGGCCGTGAATTCTTATCCCCTTGCCTTTGCACACCTCTTTACTGTTTTCTCTTTGGATTACACCACGATAATCAACTGTCCAAATCCCTGTGCCGTCCCATCCTTCGTCTTCTTCAATTTCACTTCTTAGATTATCTTTAAAATATTTCGCTATTTCCATCCCTTCTTTGGAAAGAAAGGTTGCCTGTGTTTTTGAGAAAAAGAGCGTTGTTTGGGCAACCGACCTGTCTCCCAAAACAAGCATGGTGGCAACAACTGCCATAAGTATGCCGATAGTAGCAAGAAGCTCGATCATGCTTATTCCTTCTTTTCTTTTTTTATTATTCATAAATAATTTCCGCAACTCCTAAAGAATTGATATGAACGCCTCTTTTAAGTTCTTCATCTCCTCTTGCTTGGAAGGTAATTTCAGCAGATAGGTCTCTCCCACCATTGAAAAAAGCTTCCCTCTCCTCAAAACAAAACAATATACTCAATTCTCCCTTGGGATCTCCCTCAATCTCAATATGTGAAATTATTGCTCCTCTCTCTGTATTAATCACCCTTACCACCCCATCCTCTCCTTCGCTGTACTCCCTATTTCCGCTTTTATCAAGAAAAATAGTGTATTCTGCGCTATTTTCTTTCAAAAAAATACCCTGAGAGTACTTAACAATCTCTCCACTGTCTTCGTGAGCAAGAGAACCAAAAGAGCTTCCTCTTGTTCTGTAAAGATCTCCTATGAAAGATTCCGTTGTTCTCTCCACTGCAAGTCGGGAAAATGATTCCGAGTAACCGGCAAGCACCAAAATAGCAAGAGCGATTATAATAACAAGAACAACCATAAGTTCAACTAACGTGAACCCCGTAAAAGACTTTACGTTGCGAGCCCTCGCTATCTTTAACGGGGCAAGTCCCTTCTCTAATCTTTTTATTTTAGAAGAAAACATAAGCAAGATACGTATCTATAATTTTTTCACCGTAAAAATAAGCAATCAAGCTTCCTATGATAAGGAAAGGACCGAAAGGAACCTGGCTTTTCAGCTTTTTCCTTTTCAAAACAATGAGAGCTAATCCTATTATAGCACCTAAAAGAAAAGAAATAAAAAGCCCCGGGACTATTTCCGGAAATCCCAAAAAAAGCCCCATAAAAATAACAAACTTTACGTCCCCGAACCCCATTCCCTTGCCTTTGGTAAAGTAAAAAAGGAGAAAGAAAAAGACAAAAGCTCCTATTGCGGATAAAGTTCCGTAGAGAAGAATGTTAAAATTATTTTCAAAGAAAGAAAGAAAGAGAAGGTAAAAAAAGGAAATACCGATAAGAGAAAAGGTGGCAAAATCGGGAATTATATAGTGCTTTAAGTCATAAACAAAAATAAGAACCAAAAAGAAAAGAACAACACAAAGAAAAAGAAGCTCAACAGAAAGCCCCGCAAACAGAAAGGCGAGCAAAAAAAGAGCACCCGTCAAAAGTTCTACCAGCGGGTACTCAAAAGATATCTTTTTTCTGCAATACCTACACTTTCCCAAAAGAGATATATAACTAATGAGAGGAACAAGGTCTTTAGAAGAAAGCAAGTGTTTGCAGTTGGGGCAGTACGAACGGCCTTTTGGTTTTTCGTTAATAGAAAGCCGATAGATAACACAGTTTAAGAAGGAACCGACTGAGAGACCAAAAAGAAAGACAAACCCAGCCAACAGAAAAGAAAAACTCATGCCTTTTATCTTTTAAATAAAAATCTACCTGTTCTTAGCCTATAAAACAATTAATTTCCCACGCATGTGTTAGTCATGCCATCACATACACCTGAGCTACAATCAGCATTAGAAGTGCAAGGATCACCATCTCCACCAAGACCATTTGCCGACTCACAATTAGGGCCTTTGTTTGGGTCTGTACAATTAATCTCTGCGGAAATACCCTCCGTGGCAATACCCAAAGAATCTACACAAAAAATTCTGTCTTCATCCGTGACAAGAGAAGAATAAGCACAGTAATGATTGTTGTTATCGCCAAATCTCAAAGTAGTTGAAATATCATCTCCTCCCATTTCCAGAATCTCACTTCTTATTCTTTCATATTTATCCGCATCCGAGTGTGTTCCGTCTTTCATTTCTTCAAGTCCCTCGTAGCCATCTTGAAAAGTGTAAACAGTCTCTGCAAGAGAGCGCAGTTGAGACAACTGGGTTTGGATTGTAGCATCTCTCGCCCTTTGCCTTGCCCTCTCCAAAGAAACAAGAACAATAGACGCAAGAATGGCGATAATCATAATTACCGTTAACACCTCAATAAGCGTAAATCCTTTTTTGTTTTCTTTCTTCATGTTTTTAATTAATAACTGTTAATAAAAGCCATTAACAAAGTATAGTAAATTGCTTCTTGAAATGCAACCAAATTTTCACTCTATGTATTCACAGTTGGGCCTTGGAACTGCCAGTTCCGTGCAGTTTATTTTCACGGCTTTTTCTATTGTCTTGCTTCCTTTCCAATCAACACAAACAACAACACTCGGATCACTCGCCAATTCCGCATAAGAGCAATACCTGCTCCAATCACCGTCGGAAATTCCCGTGAATGCTCCGTAGTGGTGTAAGCGAAAGTCTATTCCCATCTCTACAATTTTATTCTTGATTTCTAAAATGCTGGGATGATCTTTAAGCTCTCCATACTGGTTTTCGGGATTATACACCGTCTCTGCAAGCGCTTGGACCTGCTCCACTTGGCTTATAATTATAGTATCCCTAGTTCGCAAGCGCGCCCTGTTTATAGAAACAATAATTACTGCAAGAATAGCAGCGATAATTACTACCACTACCATAATTTCTATTAGTGTAAATCCCTTTTTTCTTTTACCGGTTTCCATTGGAGAATTATAGAAGAATAACAAAAAAACTGCAAACAAAACCCCCTCTTGTGCATAAAAGAGGGGGCTTAAAGCATTGCTGTCTTTTTCTCTTATTATTATGGTGTAGCTTCACAGCTAAGAGATGTATCGGTACATCTTCTAGATCCATCGAGATGCTTTATCGCTCTAAGGTCATGATCTACGCAAAAAAATGCGGCGTCTGCTTCTCCTTCGTTTTCCTTTAGTTCTATCTCCGCACAATATTCTTGAGGTTCATCTCCGGTCGCGACATGAACATTGAGAACGTCATCACCCACATATCCATATTCTTCATACAGTACCGTCAACTCATCAGGACCATCAGGAGCATCAGCTAACACACCGTAATGCAAGTCTCTTGCAAAATAAGTTTCAGCCAAAGATCTTATCTGGGTGACTGCCGCCGTTCTGTTAGAATCCTCCGCTCTTTCTCTAGCAGCTTGTAGAGAAACCAGGACAACTGCCGCCAAGAGCGCGATAATGGCAATTACCACCATCAGTTCAATTAACGTAAATCCTTTTTTGTTTTTCTGTAGCATATTTTTAAAAGTAAATTAAGATTCGACCTTTTTCTTTTTTAAACACTGCTTTCATTATAACCTCCCTATATCGCTTGTCAATGGATTTTACTATATACTCATGCTGACATTGTATATAGGAAGCAAAACAGAAGCCACCAACCCTCCTACCATCCCTCCGAGAACTATAATAAGAACTGGCTCAATCATGCTTATATACCTGTCAAGAGTTCTTTCAAGCTCCGCCCGAAAAAACTTAACTACATTCATAAGAGAGGGACCAAGACGCCCGCTTTTTTCTCCGACAATAGTCATCTGAATAAGAATGGGAGAGAAAATATACGGATAATTTTTCATAACTTCGCTCATCTGTTTTCCCTGTTCTACTCCTTCGGCGATTTTAACAATAGCTTCCCTGAAAATCTTGTTTTGCACAATATCGCTCGTGATTTCAAGAGAACGTACAATAGGCAACCCTGCAGTAACGAGAGTAGATAGGCTCTCAGAAAACCTGATAGTATAAACTTTGTGGAAAAAGTCCTTAAAAACGGGTACTTTAAGAATAAACTCGTCCAGTGTTTCTCTTCCTTGCTGTGTAGTGAAAAACTTGATGCCAAAAACAACCAGGCAGTAAAGCCCCAGAAGGACCAGCCAGCCGTTTTCCACCAAAAAGTCGGAAATGCTTATCACGATTTGAGTTATTAAAGGAATCTCTCCTCCGGCATCAATCAAAATCTGGGTAAGCTCGGGCATAATGACAATAAAAAGGAAAAGCATTATACCAAGGAAAATAACCAGAATAAAAAGGGGGTAAAACATCGCCCCTTTTATTTTTTGACGAAATTCGTACTCTCTCTCGATGTGGTCCGCCAAGTAGGTAAGCACTTCGGAAAGCTTTCCGGAAGCTTCTCCGGACTTTATCATGCTTACATAAAACTCGGAAAAAATATCCGGATAAGTGGCAAAAGCCTTAGAAAGAGGCATTCCGCTTTCTACCTTGTCGGCCACAGAGAGTATTTTTTCTTTCACGCTCTTTTTCTCTATCTGTCTTGAAAGGGTTTGTAAAGCCTCCACAATAGGTATTTTAGATTCCACCATCACCGCCAACTGCCGGGAGATCATTACAATGTCTTTTCCGGAAACCTGTTCAAATATAGTAAAATCTCTTTTATAAAAAGGAACCTTTTTTTCAGTAAGAGAAATAACGTAAAGTCCGTAGCTTTGTACTACCAGAAAAGCCGCTTCTTTTGAAGAAGCCTCTACCTCTCCTTCCTGCACTTCTCCCTCTTTATTTCTTGCTTTATAATAGAATTGCATATGTTTAACCTACAACCTACGACCTACGACCTACAACTGTCATTGGTCAGCTCATCCCACCATCCTCTTTAGTTCTGCCGGGTTGCGGGAGTAGCTTAAAGCGTTTTTAAGAGAAATTTCTCTTTTCTTTACCAGATTAAAGAGCGATTTATTCAGGCTGATCATTCCCTGCTCGCTGGAAGTTTCGATAACAAGGTCTATTTCATGAATTTTATTTTCTCTTATAAGGTTGCAAACTGCCGGAGAAGCAATCATGATTTCACACGCCGGAACAAGCCCTCCTTTTATGCCGGGAATAATTCTTTGGGAAACAACTCCCAAAAGAGCACTGGAGAGCTGGGCTCTTATCTGACCTTGCTGTTCGGGCGGAAAGGAGTCAATAATACGGTGAATAGTCTGGCTGGCGGAGTTCGTGTGCAGAGTGGAAAAGACAAGGTGTCCCGTTTCCGCAGCTGTGATGGCTGTAGCAATAGTTATCGGATCCCTCATCTCCCCAACCATAATTACGTCCGGGTCTTGCCTGAAGACCGATTTTAACGCACGCGGAAAAGAAAGAGCGTCTTGATAAACCTCTCTCTGGTCAATAAGAGATCTTTCTTCCTTGAAAACATACTCTATTGGATCTTCAATAGTGATAATATGTTTAAACTTCTCTTGGTTTATTTTGTTTACCAGAGCGGCAAGAGTAGTGGACTTTCCGTGTCCGGTAGGCCCGGTAATAAGGAGGAATCCTTGCGAATACTCGCAAAAGTCGTAAAGAGAGGTGGGCATATTGAGCTCTTCAAGGCTCAAAATTTTAGCCGGAACAAGCCGCATTGCGCAAGAAACCTCTCCTCTTTGAAAAAAAACGTTAACCCTGAATCGAGCGACATCCTTATAGTTGTAAGAAAAGTCAACTTCGTAGTTGTTTAGCAATTTTTCTTTCTGCTGCCTGCTCATCATTTCCATAGCAATCTCCCGAGCATCGTGTGAAGTGATGACCGGCTTTTGGGAAAGAGCAATAAGCTTTCCGTGTATTCTTATAATCGGAGGATGAGAGGCGGAAATGTGCAAGTCGGAGGCATTCTCGTTAACGGTAATCCGCAAAAGTTCTTCTAAAAAGGCTTTGTAGTTTTTTTCTTCCATTTTTTTAGGGGATAAATAAATTTCTTACTTTTGGAGAAATTATAAGTTTTAATTTTTAAAATAACAAGAGCTTCCCGCTACTTCTCTTCCATAGCGCGGAGCACTTCTTCCAAGGCGGTTTCTCCCCGGATAACCTTAATAATCCCGTCTTGTTTTAAAGTAATCATCCCTTGGTTTAACGCTTCTTCGTGCATCTCACTAATAGTAGGGCTCTTCATTATTATTTTTCCGAGCCTTTCGGTCATTCTTAAAACTTCAAAAATACCAGTCCTTCCCTTAAATCCTTCTTCCGAGCAGTGTTTACAGCCCTTGGGTTGATATATTTTTAAAGGAGAGGGAATATCAAACTCTTTAAGAACTTCCGGAGAAATTTTGTCCAACTCCTCGGTAATCATTGCTTTAATCTCCTCGCTGGGAGTAATCTGCTCTCTGCACTGGTCGCAAAGCCTTCTTACCAGCCTTTGGGACATCATAGTGTTTAACGCAGGAGGAATAAGGAACGGCTTTATACCCATGTCTATAAGCCGGGGAATTACTCCAAGGGCGTCGTTCGTGTGCAAAGTGGAAAGAACCACGTGACCGGTAAGAGAAGCGTGAATAGCCAAATCCGCCGTCTCTTCGTCACGAATCTCCCCGACCATAATTACATCCGGGTCTTGCCTCAAAATCTGCCTTAGTCCTTTTGAAAAAACATACCCTATTTCCGAATGGGTTTGTGACTGATTAACACCGTCTATAAAGTACTCCACCGGATCCTCCAGGGTCACTATATTAACCCTCTCATCGTTTAGTATTTTTAAAATAGCATAGAGAGTGGTCGTTTTACCCGAACCGGTTGGTCCGGTAACAAGAGTAAGCCCGGTCGGTTTTTTAACCGACTGGTTCAATATTTCAAAGTTTTTCCCGCTGACTCCAAGTTCGCCGATAGATTTTAATCCCGCTTCCGGGTCAAGTACCCTGATCACCACTTTTTCTCCGAGCGTAGTCGGGAAAGTAGAAACACGGAAGTCAATATTTTTCTTCCCCACCTTTGTGGAAAATCTCCCGTCTTGGGGAAGTCTTTGTTCATCTATCTTAAGCCCGGCAAGTATTTTTGTTCTCGCAATGACGGCAAGGTGTATTCCCATAGGAAGATAAATAGAGGAGTAAAGCACTCCGTCAACACGGAACCTCACCTTCAATTTTTCGCGAGCCGGTTCAATATGAATGTCCGAGGCCCCTCCTTCAATGGCGTTTCTTAAAATAACGGTAACCACCTTTACAATGGGAGCTTCTTCAGCAAGCCGCCCCACGTCTTTTTCTATGTCTATTCTCTCTTCTTCTCCGGGTTCAATCTCCATTTCAAGCTCCTCAAGAGCCTTCCCCACCTCTTCTTTAAGTGTCCTGTACTGTTTGCTAATATCCTCAAAGGTACTAAGCGATATAAGGAAAACCTTATGAGGGAAGTTATCTCTGCGAGATAAAAATTTCAACGCCTCTTGAGACCTTAAATTTTCCGGATAAACCATCCCTATTTCTATTTCTTCTCCTTCTTTTCCGATAGGAGCCATTTTGTAGTAGTTGGCTGAGTCTTCGGGAATAATTCGTAAAAGATCTTCGGAGATGTTTTCCGCTTTAACATCGTTTCTGTAAGGAACCCCTATCGCCTCGCTTTTTAAAGAAAAAAGTTCTTCTTCGGATATCAGTTTTTCTTCTATCAAAATCTCTTCCCGTGTTTTTTCCCTTTTCTCCGCTTCTTCATCAATTTCTTTCGCTTTATCTTCGTCAAGAAAGCCTTCCGCTACCAGCTTTTCACTAAGCGCGGATCCAAGATCTTTGGTTGCCGCTCTTATTTCTTTGCTTGCCTTTCTAAACTCGGAAAGAGAAATTATGCAAACTCGGTACGGCACGTTCTCTTTTTTCGATATTAAATCGAGTACCTCTTTCGCTCTTCTGTCTTCCGGATAAACCATGCCCACTTCCACCACCTCTCCTTCTTTTCCTACAGGAATCATTTTATAGTGCTCTATCACTTCTCTGGGAAAGATTTCCAAAAGACTTTGGTCCGCTTCGCCCGCATGCACCTCCCGTTTGAAAGGAATATTGGTAAGCTCGCTTTTTAAGTTAAAAAGCTCTTCTTCAGAAACAGTTTCTTTTTCCAGCAATATCTCTTCTCTTGTTTTTCCTCTGTCTTCAGCTTCTTTTTCCACTTCTTTTGCCTGCTCTTCGCTTAAAATATTCTTTTCAATAAGCCTTCCGATAATCTCCGCTCCGGGTTCTTTTCCAAGCGAGCCGTATTTTCCTCTTACCTCTTCAAAAACACTAAAAGGAATCAGAGACACTTTGTAAGCAAAAATGTCTTGTCTGGAGATAAACTTTAATGCTTCTTGAGCTCTCAAGTCTTCCGGATAAACCATCCCCACCTCAACCGTCTCTTCCTCTCTTCCCAAGGGAACCATTTTATAGTAACTGGCCGAATCTTCGTGAATAAGGCTCAGTGTTTCAGAAGAGATGCTTTCCGCGTCAACTTCTTTTTTTAAAGGAAAGCCGGTTACTTCGCTTTTTACGGAAAAAAGGTCCTCTTCGGAAATCTTTTCTCTGCGCAAAAGAATCTCTTCTGCCGATTTTCCTTCTTCTTCAGCCTCTTTTTCTATTGCAAGAGCTTCTTCTCTATTTAAAAGCCCTTCTTCTGTCAGTTTCTCTAGCAAAGGGACCATCTCTTCCGGAGAAGACCCCTTATATCTGCGTAAAATTTCCCGGAAAGCGCTAAGAGAGATAAGGTAAACCTCATAAGGAGTATCTTCCTTTCTGGAAATAAATTTCAAAGCCTCTCTTGATCTTAAATTTTCCGGATAAACCATCCCTATCTTGATTCCTTCATCCGTTTTTTCCACGGGCACCATTTTATAGTGAGTCGCCGACTCCTCGGGAATAATGCGCAAAACTTCAGGAGGGATATTTTCCGCTTTTATATCCTTTTTGAAAGGCACTCCGGTAATTTCGCTCTTTACGGAAAAAAGCTCCTCTTCGGGAACCTTGCCTTTCTCCAGAAGGACCTCTTCTTCCGTTTTCCCCCCTTCTTCCGTCTCCTGCTCTATTAGGGAAACATCTTCCTCGCTAAGAAGCCCTTTTTCAATTAGTTTGCCGGTTAAATCCATAAGTAAACGACTTATGACTTATGACCTATGACCTATGACTTTCTTTATTACCGGTCATTGGTCATTTGTCATTGGTCATTTGTCATTGGTTAGTAGGGAAGAAAAGGGTTTTCACGCCCCATCATTTCTTCTTCAAGAGGGTCTATAGTCTCGTACTCTCCGAAATATCTGAACTCATCGCTTTGAAGATACTCAAAATCAATATTCGGAGCCGTTTTTTTTGCCGGCATGGGAACGTGATAATCGGTTGCCGGAGGAGAGAGAACAAACCTCCACAAAAAAAGAAAAGCAACCACTCCGATTACCGCCAAAGCGAAAACAGCTTTCTTTTTCTCCTCGTTTTTCGCACCCTCCTTGTTTGTATTGCCAAGTAAAGCCATTTGACGTTTGCTTTCAATTAGTATGAATAAGTGCTGGCATCTACATTAACTCGAATCTCTCCCATTCCGAAAGGATCCTGGGAAATACTCACTTCGTTTATACTTATTATTCTTATAAGCTCCTCTGTCTCTTTAAAAAAGTTTTTTAAGTTTTCGTAACTCCCGGTTAAAGAGATCTCAAACCCCACCTCCCTAATTCTTCCGTGATCGGTCTCGTTATAACTGTACTCGGAAACGGAAAACGACCCAAAGGCACCTTCGGGATTGAGGTTGTTTTCTTCCATCCTTGTCTGCAGATATAAAAAGAAAGGGGGGGCGTCGTGATCTTCCGGGAAGGCGGTTTCCAATACTGCAAACTCCTCCCTGTTCTCCTCAATCTTTCTTTCTATTTTGCGAAGATCTTCTATATACACCACCAGATTTTCCAACTCCTCTTTTAAAACTTCTCTCTCTTCCAACCTTCTCTGGTAGTCTTCATAGAGCGGATAAACAACATAAAGCCCTCCCGCTAAAGAAGAGACGAAAAATATAATTGAGAAAATCAGTTTCAGCATTTTTTATTCTCTTTCAAATTTAAATGTTTCCGGGTCAAGCTCCAACTGGAAGGAAAATTCTACGTAAGCTCTCCCGTCTTCTCTTCTTATCACCGCCAACTCACTTAAGCTGACGTTTAAAACAAACTCCGTATTTTTTAACCCCTTAAATTGCTGGCCTACCGCCACTAAGTCTTCCCCTACTCCGGAAAAGCGAGCTTCATCCTGGTCCACCTCGGCAATAAAACTAAATATCATAACTCTCGGATGTATCATATTTTCAAACGGCTCAAAAAAAGGAGAAAGCACCCGGCGGTTCCGAGAAAGAAGCTTAAAATCTTCTATGAGGTTAAAGTGTTCCTGAGCTCTTCTTTCCAACTCCTCTTTCTCCGGAATTTGCGCCTTGGTCTCCTCAATCTGCCTTTCTACCTCCGCTTTTGCTTCCTCGGCTTCCGTGTTTAGATAAAAGAAAAGTCCGTAGGCTACGGCAGCCAAAAAAAAGAGAACAACAGAAAGCTGAAGAAAAGCATCCAGTCCTTTGGGTGTTTTAACTTCTTTCTTTTTTTCGGTTACTTGGATAGCCATTTTATTCTCCTTTTTCAATTCCCCCCAGCGCCATCCCCAAAGCGATTGCATGGGAGGGACTTATTTCTTTTAAATCCTCTTCAAGGGTTTCCGGATATTTTATTCCTTCAAAACAGTTTTTTGTAATTACCTCTTTGTCCAGCGCGTCTTTTGCATAATCCACCACTCCGGGAAGAAGTGAGAATCCTCCGGCGATAATAACCCGTTTTACTTCCTTTCCTTCTTTTGATTCAACTGTTCTTATCGCTCGTGATATTTCCGAGAAAAGGGATGTGGCAAGGTTGGAAGTTATCTTCCTGACCGTCTCTTCCTCTATCCCGTATTCCATCATCACTTTCTTGGCTTCATTGTATTCTATTTTAGCCGCCTTTGCAAGTTGTTTTACAAGCATATTTCCGGCAATTTCCAGACTATGGGTCGTTCTTAAAATTCCTTTTTCAGAAACGGTAAGAAGTGTGCTTTGTTCTCCTATGTCAACAATAGCTGTCTTTTCCTCCGTATCGCGGGTAAACGCTCTTACCACGGCAAACATCTCTCCTTCCAGAGCGCTAATTTCCATTCCACAAAGGCGAGCGATATCTTGATACTGCTCAACTACTTCCTTAGGAACAGCGACAAGATTAATCTTCATCTCTTTGCCTTCTTCTCCTTCTGCCAAAAACCAATCTAAAACCACTTCCGAGATAGGAAGAGGAATGTACTGCCTGGAGTGAAATTGCACCGCCGAGCCAACTTCTTCTTTTTTCATGGGAGGAAGGTTGAAAGAAGTAAAAAAACTCACAAAGTCGGGAATGGAAAAGTAGGCCTTTTTGTTTTTAACACCCGCCTCTTTAAGCAGGTACTTTAAAGCCTCCGAAATTTCTTCATTCGAGTAAAGCAAGCTTCCTTCTGTGTCTTTAACCGGCGCCTCTCCTACAAAATCACGCATAAAAACTTCCCCGTAGTTTTCCAGAGTTGCACTGCTCCCTCCCGCTATTTCAACAAACTTAATAGAGGACGTTCCGATGTCTATTCCCAAAGAAGTGCCGGGAGACTTAGAAAAAAATGGAATGTTTATCATTTAAATTTACGTATCTGACTTAAATAATAGCTTCTCCCTTAAATATTGCAATAGATTTTCCTTTTCTTCTTTTTAAACGCCAAAAACAAAATCCCTCCTTTGGTAATAATATAACAGATTTTAAAAATTTGTCTAAAAAAACCCGAGACAATATCAATCGTCTCGGGAATAATGGCGGAGGGGGTGGGATTCGAACCCACAAGCGCTTTCGCGCGCCGCTTTTCAAGAGCGGTGGAATAAGCCGTTATCCGACCCCTCCGTTACAAAGGCCCGACCTCCGGGAATAATGGCGGAGAGGGAGGGATTCGAACCCTCAAGCCCGTTAGGGCGCGAGTTTAGCAAACTCGTGGAATAACCGTTATCCGACCTCTCCCGCGCGCTTATTATATCACTTTTCCCTAAAATATCTA
>PUMQ01000006.1 GCA_003551435.1 Candidatus Nealsoniibacteriota bacterium | reverse complement strand
TGACTATTGAAGATCCGGTGGAGTACAATGTGGACGGAGTACAGCAAGCGCAGGTAAATCCGAAAAAAGAACTCACTTTCGCTACTGGACTGCGCTCTATTGTAAGGCAAGACCCGGACATTATTATGGTAGGTGAGATTCGGGACAGCGAGACGGTGGATATGGCGGTGGATGCTGCCATGACAGGGCATTTGGTTCTCTCTACTATGCATGCCAATGATGCGGCTACCGCTTTCCCCCGCCTTTTGGAAATGGGGGTAGAGCCGTTTCTTATTGCTTCGGCGGTAAATGTCTCTATCGCCCAAAGGCTGGTTCACAAAATATGCGAGTCGTGCAGAGAGAGCTACTTTTTAAGTGAAGAAGAAGCAGCTGAAATCTCCGAGGACAAGCACTTTACGGAAATGGTAAAAGTGATATCCGGCAAGGAAGACATAAGGCAGGTCCGTTTTTTCCGCGGGCGGGGGTGTGATCTTTGCGAAGACACGGGATATGAAGGAAGAACATCTGTTTTTGAGGTTTTGGAAGTGACAGAAAAACTAAGGGAACTTATAAACGAAAAGAGTTCTTCTGACGTTTTAAGGAAAAAGGCGGTAGAAGAAGGGATGACCCCCATGGTTTATGACGGTATTCAGAAGGCGCTTCTTGGAATAACCACTATTTCCGAAGTAAGAAAGACGGCAAAAACATGAGTGATAATAAAAACAAAGAAAAAAAAGGAGTTGATTCTTTTTCGGCGGTTGTCCATCACATGAGGAATCCTGTCTATATCCTGAGGGGGTACCTTGACGCCCTTTTTTCCGGAGACTTGGGAGAACTCAGCGAGAAGCAGAAAAAGTACTTGAAAATTTGCCTGGAGAGTGCGGAAGAAGTAAACCACATCGTAACCAACCTTATTTGCGTGGTGGAAATAGAAGAGGGAAGGTACGAGATAAAAAAAGAGCCGGTAGATATTGTACTGGCGGCAGATGAAGCGGTGGGAAAAAGCGTTTTCTTAGCTCGGGCGTCAAATGCCAAAATATCTCTTGCCACCGGAGAAAGGTCCCTTTCTGTTGTTACCGACCCGGATAAGATACAGAATGTGATAGACGCTTTTCTTGTTAATGCTATAAAATATAAAAAGGAAGGGGAGGGAAAAGTGGAAGTAAAGATTGAAAAGAAGGAGAATGAAGCGATTGTCTCTATCAAAGACAGCGGGACGGGAGTTCCCGAGAAAGAAAAAGAAAAAATATTTGAAAAGTTTTACCGGACAAAAAGAGCGATAGAGATAGATCCAAACAGTCTCGGATTAGGGCTTTATATAAGCAAGGTGATTATAGAGGACTGCGGAGGGAAAACGTGGGTGGAAAATAACAAAGAAGGGGGAGCAACTTTTTACTTTACTCTTCCTTTGAAAAAAGAAAATATTGAAAGTTAAAAAACATGGATGAAAGGAAAAAAACAATTTTAATGATTGAAGATGACTCTTTCTTGAGAAATCTTTACCGGGACAAGCTGGAAAGAGAGGGCTTTAACTTTATTGAAGCGACAAGCGGGGTAGAGGGAATGAACAAGATAGTCAACGAAAACCCGGATCTTGTTATTTTGGACATTTTGCTTCCCATGAGGAGCGGATTTGATATTTTAGAAGAGATGAACGAAAGCGGAATGATTGTGGAAGTGCCGGTTATTATTCTTTCTAACCTTAAGCAAGATATAGACATAGAAGAAGGGAGAAGGCTGGGAGCCAAGGACTACTTTATTAAGTCGGAAACCAATTTTTCTGATTTTCTAGAAAGAATAAAAGAAATCGTTAGTTAGTTTTGTGATATTATGGCTATTTTAGAACAGATACCAATCCAGCAGAAGGTTGACTTTGTAAGGAACCTCTCCCTTCTTATCAGAAGCGGGCATCCGATAAATGAGTCCTTCAATCTTCTTGCCGAGCAGGCACGGAATCCGTCTCTTAAAAAAGTGCTTATTAAAGCAAGAGAAAGAACGGAACAAGGAACGCCTATCCACCAAGTGTTTGAGGAAGACAAGAACTTTGACAACGTTTTTATAAGCTTTATTCGCGCCGGAGAGGAGAGCGGAACGCTTGACGAGAACCTTGAGTTTCTTGGCGACTGGATTGAAAGGCAAAATACTTTGAAAAAAGAGATGAGTTCGGCCACTCTTTATCCTAAGATAATCGTTATTTTCGCCGCTATACTCGGGGGAGGGCTTTCCGTTTTTGTTCTTCCACAACTAACCACGGTTTTTGAAGGGCTTGATGTAGAACTTCCCATTACAACTTTAATTCTCCTCTGGTTTTCCAACTTGATGCAAAACTACGGCCTCTATTTTTTCGGCGGGTTGTTTGCTTTTCTCATTCTTTTCTTCCTTCTTTTAAAAGTAACGGCCGTTAAAAGAGTAATTGACAGGATAATGCTCAAACTTCCTGTTTTCGGGAGTTTGAACCGAGAGTACCAGCTGACCATCATCTCTCAACTTATGGCCATCCTTTTTAAAAGCGGGCTTCCTTTAAGACAAACGCTAGCAATTGTTTCCGAATCAGTGACAAACAGCCAGTATGCCAAATCTCTCGGGGCGGTGATTGAGAAAGTGGAAAAAGGGACAAGCCTTTCCCAAGCGCTTAACTCCCACCCGCAACTTTACCCGGAGGTGTTTATAAGCGTGGTTACCACAGGAGAGTCTTCCGGGTCATACAGCGAAGCCCTTTCTTATTTAGCCAACTTTTTCGGGGGCAGAGTAACCGAAAAAACAAGAAGACTTCCTACTGTGATAGAGCCGATTTTACTTATCTTTATCGGACTTGTTGTCGCCTTTATTGCCAGCGCTATAGTTTTGCCGGTGTATCAGATCACAACCGGAATTTAACGTTCACTAACCTTATACCACTTAAAAATGGAGGGATTTAAAAAACAAAATAACTCAACTGACACAAGAGAATTGCAAGAAAAGTTGCAAGGATTAAGGAGGGGGTTGCAAAAAGCGATTGAAGAAAAGAAGCTGAGAGAAAAAAACCTGAAGAAACTCTCAAGCAGGGAAAACGAACTTAAGAAAAAAAGATCTCTTATTCTAAAAAAAGGGAAAGCTCTCAGAAAAAGAGTGGCTTTTTTTGAAGAGAAGGATTCGCGCATAAAAGCGCAAAAGAAAAAAATAGAAGAAGAAGAAAGAAAGGAAAAAGAACCTGCGAGAAAGAGGGAGATAGAAAAAAAGAGATGGAGAGCCGAAGAAGAAAGAAGACAAGTAGAGAACAAGAAGTGGGAAGTGGAGGATGAAATAAGAAGCCTGGAGAAAAAAAAGAGAAGCTTGGAAAAAATAATAACCGAGAAGATAAGGCAGAGGAGAAAAAGGAACGGAGTAAGAATAAAAAAGATTGATGTTTACGTCAAAAAAGCAAAGCAAAGAATTCCTGCTCTAAAAAAAGAAATTGCAATCGAAAAAAAGAGAGGAAAAACCCTTCGACAGGACTCTTCCTTTATGAAGGCTTCGGAGGACAAACAGACCAGAGAAGATAGACAAGAAGAAGTGAAAAAAGAGGAGGTAAAAGAGGAGAAAAAAGACGGAAGGGAAGATGAGGAGCTAAAAAAGAAGATGGACGACCTCCTTAGTATTATAAAAAGCAACAAAGAAGAAATCTCCTCTCTAAAAGAAGAGGTAGCCAGAAAGGAAAAAGAGATGGAAGCAAAAGTGGCCGGGAGGGAGAAGGTAAGCGACGAAAGCGTGGAGAAAGCGGTTGAAGAGAAACTTGCCGAGGAAAAAAAGCAAATTGACATTATAAAAGAAAGGGTAAAGAAAGAGTACGAAAAGCTGGCACAAAAAGAAAAAGAATTGGAGGAACAGGGAGAAGCAAAAAAAAGAGAGAGAATGTCAGAAGAAAGGTATGACGATGAAAGAGACCGGCTCGGATCAGTCCGCCAAAGCATAAGAAAAGAAAAAGAAAGATTAAGAGAGGTGGAGGCGCCTCGCGAAAGAAGAGAGGAAGTAAGAGAAGCTCCCAAAGAAGAACACTACAGGGCGCCCTATGATACTAAAAAAGAAGAGGAAAAAGAAATAAAGCTTGAGCACAGTGAAGCGGAAGCCCTTTTTAAAAGGGCGGAAAATAGTTTTTTTGCCGGAAATTACGGAGAAGCGAGAGCGCGTTTTGAAAGAATAAGAGATGGCTACAAACCGGATGATGAAAAGTCTTTTTTCGGAGCGGTGAAAGGAAGGCCTCTAAATGAGAGAGCTGCCGAGTATCTTGGAAAAATAAACGAAAAGGAAGGAAGGGGAGGGGAAGAAGAAGTTCCGGCTACCGACACAAAGGACATCTATAAAGAAAGAAAAGAAGTGGAAGAAAAAATACAAGATGCCTTGGAAAAAAGGAGGGAGATGGAGAAAAGAATAAAGGAAGAAGAAGATGAAGGCAACTTGCAGGAGGTAGCGCGGCTCAGGGAACAGTTTGAAGAGCTTGAAGAAGAAAGAATGAAATTTGAAAAAAAGCTTGGAGAAAATATTGTGGAAACAGAGGAAAGGAAAGAAACAGCACAACCCGCTCCGCAGACGGTGGTACGAGAAATAATAAGGGAGAGAGCGAGTGAGCCGTCCAAAGAAGAGCTTTCCAAGGAAATAGAAAGGATTGTGGCAGAGAGAGAAAGACTGGCGAAAGTACGAGAAGAAGCGCAAAGAAAAGCGGAAGAAGAAAAGGAAAAACATCTTGAAAAAATCAAAAAGAAGGAAGAAGCCATTGAGGAAGAAAAGAAAAAACTTGAAGAAAAAGAAAAGACGGCGTCAAACGACGAGGAGAAAGAAGAAATAAAGAGAAGAAAAAAGGAAATGGAGGAGGAGTTAAGGCGGCTCATAAAAGAAGAAACCGAGGAAAAGTGGGAGAAAAGATTTAGCGAGGTGGAAAAAGAAGTTGAAGAGGTAAACAAAAAGTATAACGAGCTAACAGACAGGGAGAAGGGCCTGAGGAGCAAAATAGAAAGGATAGAAAAATGGGGCCCGGCAAAAAGGAGAAAGAAAGACGAGGTTTATACCTACCAGTCGCTCTATAAAAAACCTCCCCTGGAAAGAGAAGAGAAGTCTTTTGTGGAAAAGGAAAAAGAGAAAGAGGAACCTTTGGAAGAAAAAAAGAAAAAAGCTCCGCAAAAAGCTCCCAAAAAGCCGTTTTCTCTTAAGCCAAGCAAGGATTTCTTCCTTAAAGATCCTTTGCTGACGGCGATGGACATAAGTGACTATTCGGTTGAGCTCTTTTCGTTTGGAAAGAAAGGAGCGGTAAATTCTTTCGGACGCGTAGTTCTTGAAGAGGGAGTTGTTTACCATGGGAAAATAAGAGAAAAAGAAAAGTTAAAAAACGTTCTTACGGAGGCCTTTAAGAAGACAAAACCCAAGCCCTTGGAAAGCGAAAAAGGAGCGAGAATAAAGGGAATAGTGAGCTTGCCCGAATCAAAAGTATTTATCCAACAGTTTAAAATTAAAGAGGACGAGGATATTAAAAAGAAAGTGACGGAAAAAATACAAACTAATATCCCCGCTCCTATGGAAGAGTTGTATTTCAACTACCACACTATTCTTCTTCCGGGAGAAAAAGAAAAAGGGGTGCTGTGTGTCGCTGTGCAAAAAAAGGCAGTAGAAGAGTACGTTGAGTTTCTCTCTTCTTTGGACGTTGATCCCATTGTTTTGGATTTAGAAGGAGCCTCGCTCGGAAGAGCTCTTCTTTCCGAGGGCAGGAAAGAAAGCCCCAAGAAAAAGAAAAAAAAGAAAGAAAAAGATGAAGCAAGGGTGGAAGAAAAAGGAGAAAATAAAAGTGAGATGATTGTGGATATTGGCGCCCGCACTACCATTCTTAGTGTTTTCTACAACAAAGTACTTTTGCTTTCCGTGAGCATTCCTTTCGGCGGAGCTTACTTCACGGAGAAAATTGCCAAAACAATGGGTATTAAAAAAGAGGAAGCAGAGGAAAAGAAAAAACTAAGCGGGTTACGAGGAGAAGTAAGGAAGCCGCTTCTTGAGTCGCTGGAAAAAATAACAAAGGAAATAAAAGATGCTGAAAATTATTATACGCGAGAGTTTGGGAGCGAAGTGGGCAGTATAACTCTTGCCGGAGGTTCGTCTTTAATGCCCGGTATTTTGGACTACTTTAAAGATAAGCTGGGAGAAAGAATAGAGATTGGTGATCCGTTAAAGAAGATAAAAGCTCCGGAAGCCTTGGACAAAAAAGAAGCTCTCATTTATACCAACGCAATAGGACTCGCCCTAAGAGCAATGGAAAAAGACCCCATTGATTCCGGATTTAACTTCCTTCCCGAAGAGGTAAAAAAGAGAGAGAAAAGATATCACCAGGAAAGGAAAAAGACGGTGCGTTATTTGGCAGTAGGGCTTGCCATTTTGGGGCTTGCCGCCCTTGTCCTTTCCTTATATTACGCTTACACTGTTCTCTACATTGTTGACTAAAAGGGGCAATCCGCTAGAATGGGAGGAAGACGGGTTGGAAAACTATGAGAATAGCGGGAAAAAATAATAAAAAAGACAAGGAAAAGCTTGCTGATTTTGATAAAGAAATTACCAGGAAGGGCTTTACGTTAATTGAGCTTTTGATAGTTATCGGTATCATTTCTATTTTGGCGGCGGCGGTAATAGTTATTATCACCCCGGGGGAGAGACTACTTCTTGCAAGAGAATCAACAAGAGCTTCCCACATGGTGTCTGTAGGAACCGCTTTTCATATGACGGTGGCCGAAGATGATAAATGCGCTTCCATAGAAGATTTTTTTACCGAAGGAGATTGTACCGGGTGCACGGTTATAGCAACCGGAGACTGGTATGAGTTTAACTCGGACTGCTCTGTGGCGGTTGGTTTGGGAGAAAGTCCTCCGGCGGACCCTCATCTTAGGACTTTTTATCAGCTTAAGCCGGAAGAATCGGGCGGGGTTACCAGATTAAGAATAAGGCCGCCGGCAGAAGAAAGCGAGTGGTATCCGGAAGGAAGGCTTTATTAGTTAAAGGAAAAATAATGGCCCATTCTCTTGACTAAAATTAAAAAGTTAAATAGAATGAGGAAATACAGGTCGATTATAATGTTTATTAGTTAAACGTATTAAAAAATTTGCAAAGTATTATGCACGTGAAAAATAAAGAAGGGGGTTTTACGCTCATTGAGCTTCTTATAGTTATTGCCATTGTCGCTATTCTCGCTGCCGCTATTATTGTGGCCATTGCTCCGGGAGAACAGCTCGACAGAGCAAGAGATGCGACCATAAGATCTCAAATGAGTGCAATCTCGACTTCCGCTTACAGTTATGTAGTGGATCATGCGGAAAATCCGGAGGATTTTGATGACCTTGCTATTAGTGAACCGAATCATCCGCTCGGAGGAGGTTACACATTTACTTTTACCGAGCCGGGGGGACGCGTGGTGGTTACAGAGACAACTCCTTGTGTTAACTATGCCGGAGCGGAGGATTTAGGTGAAGATGGTTGCCTGGTAATTACTTTTTAGAATTTTGCAGACCTGTTGGGTAATTTTTTGACGCAATTGGTGTCGGGAGTTTAATTTTAAAAGCAAAACAAAATCGGGGAAAGATTGTGTCTTTTCCCGGTTTTTTGTAAAATAAAGCGAAAAGCAGGAGAGTGTATAAAACAAATATATAATGGTTCGTAATATACTCCGAAAATTGATCTATGTGGTTTTTCTCATTCCGCTTTTTTATTTGCCCGGGATTGTAGGGTATACGGAGGCTGGCTCTAAGGCGGCAATATTTTTCCTTTTGGCAGGAATTATCTTCTTTTTGTTTGCTTATTTTTTATTTAAAGGCGGAACTTTTAGGTACGGGCCCATGGTTATTATAGCCGGAATATATGCCGGAGTTTTGGCTTTGTCTACCGTCTTTAGCTTTGATATGGCGGATTCTTTTTGGGGCGGGGCGAGAGATATGAACGGTCTGCTTCTTTATTTGTGTCTTATCGGGTTTTTTCTTGTCTTGTCTTGCGTAATTCAAAATCAAAGAGAGTGGGAAAAGCTCTTTTCTTTTTGTGTAGGAGTAGGGCTTATTGTCACCCTTGTAGGGTATCTGCAGATTTTTGAAGTCTTGGAATTTCCCAGAAGAGGGTCTCTTATGGGAAACACTTCTTTTATGGGAACCTACCTTATTTTCACCGTATTTCTTGCCGTTTATTTGGCCTTTAAAAAAAAGGAGTGGATTTATCTTGGAGGGGCGGTGCCGATGATTGCCTTAATGTACTTTTTTAATTCCATGGCCGCTTTGGCGGGATCTTTAGGAGGACTGGCTCTCTTTTTTTTGCTGTGGCTTGCTTTTAAAGCGGAAAAAGAAAACATCCGCAAGATAGGAAAAGCTGTTTTAGGGATCAGTGTTTCTTTGGTTGTTTTTGCCTCGTTTTTGGTATTTCACCCGGTAAGAGGAGGACTCTTTGAAGGGCCTTTGGGAAGAGCGGAAAGCAGTCTGCGGACCGGATTTCACGAAGCAAGCAGCGGTATGCGCTATATTTTCTGGGAGCAGTCCGTGAAAGGATTTAGAGAAAGACCTATTTTAGGGTGGGGGCTTAACAGCTTTCAGCATGTATTTTTCAGGCACTACGATGCGGAGCTTTTGGTAAGCAGTGGCTCTGACAGGCCGGGAATTTGGAGCAGAGATCCGCACAACGTAATATACGAAAAACTTGCCTCTACCGGAATTATGGGGCTTCTGGCCCACTTGTCTCTTATCATGGGGAGCTTGGTTTTGCTCTGGAGAAGTTATAGAAAGAAAAGGGTTGGATTTTACGCTCCGGCGGTTTTTACGGCCATGATTACTGCCTACTTTGCCCAGCAACTCACGGTGTATGACACTTATAGTAGCATGATTATGCTCTTTTTATTTTTCGGGTTTGTCAATTTTTATTCTCATAGTAAAGAAATAAAACCGCAAATATGCGGAAGACTTAAGCTGCCCTTGATAATGGCAGTAGTCGCGGTTTTGAGCGGATTTCTTATCTGCAACGGATTTTACAAGCCGATAAGGGCGAATTATTTTTTAACGTGGGCACTTGTGGAGGAAGACCCGGAAATGAGAATTAAAGTTAGCAGGGCTGTTATAAACCTCTCTGATTTTGACAGAGGCAATGCGAGGTATGTTTTATCAAGAAGCGCGCGCTATTATCTTGAACGTGCATTTTGGGTTAGCAAAGAAGAAAGAAAAGAAGTGATTGATTTTTTTGCCGAAGAGTTGAGAGAAGAAAGCCCTTCCAATGACTTTTTAATAGTGATGGAGAAAGCGCGCTACTTTGCCGCGCAAGGAAACATTGAGGAGGCGGAAAAAGCTCTGCTAAAGGCAAGCGCTATAAGTCCCAGGAATCCCCGGCCCTTGTACTTTTTGGCGGAAGTGGAAGTTGGAAGAGGCAATTTTGAAAAAGCAATTGAAATTATTGAGGAATTTATAAATTTAGAGCCGCGCCTTGAGCATTCTTACAGAGCGGCGGCCGGTTTGGCGTGTAAAATGGAAAATGAAGAGCTAAAAAAGGACATAGAAGAAAGGTGGGAAGAGGTGCAAAGCCGGATGTAACACAAAAGGGCGCCCTAAACAATAACGACCCTATGCTTTTTGATACGCACGCGCATCTAAACTTTAAAGACTACGACAAGGACAGAGAAAAAGTCATAAGAAACTCTTTAGAGGAAGGAGTTTTTATGATCAATGTAGGAACGGATATTAACGAGAGCAAAAAAGTGGCAGAAATCTCTAAGAAACATAAGAAGGGAGTTTACTCTTCTATTGGCTTGCACCCGCTTTACGTGGAAAAAGAGGATTTTGAAAACCTGTTGCCTGAATACGAAAATTTGGCAAGAAGCTCTGTTGTTGTTGCTATCGGAGAAACAGGGCTGGACCTCCAAGGGAAAAACATGGAAAAACAAAGACAGGTTTTTTTAAAACACATACAACTGGCAGAAAAGAGCGGTTTACCGCTTATTTTGCACTGCCGAAAGGCACACGAAGAACTCATAGAATTAATTTCAAATTCTACGTCGAAAGGAGTGATTCATTGCTTTACGGGAGGAGAAAAGGAACTGAAAGAGTATTTAGAAATGGGCTTTTATATCGGGTTTAACGGAATTATTTTCAAAATGAATTTAGAAAAAGAGATAAGAGAAACACCGTTAGAAAGAATACTCCTTGAAACTGATTGTCCGTTTTTAACTCCGCCCGAAGCAAAAACAGAGCGCAACGAACCTTTATTTGTAAAATATATTGCCAAAGAGATAGCAAGGATAAAAAGAATAAGCGTAAAAGAGGTGGCAAAAGTTACGACGCGAAACGCAGTAAATCTATTTAAACTTTAGCCAAAAAATGCTTGAGGGTTCTCTCGAAGAAATTTGCAATAAAAGGGTTTTCTTTGTAAAATGACCCTTATGGAAAGATACAGTCCAAGTAAAATTGAAAAAAAGTGGCAGGACTATTGGGAAAAAGAAAAAGTGTTTAAAACGGAGAAAGACTCAAAGAAGCCCAAATTCTACTGCCTTGACATGTTTCCTTATCCTTCGGGGGAGGGTTTGCACGTAGGCCATCCCAGAGGTTATGTAGCTACTGACACGTTTTCCCATTTTAAAAGAATGAAGGGCTATAACGTGTTGCATCCCATGGGCTGGGATGCTTTCGGTTTGCCGGCGGAGAACTATGCCATAAAAACGGGAATCCATCCGAAAAATACGGTAGAAGAGAACATAAAGCATTTCAAGAAACAGCTAAAATCAATAGGTTTTTCTTACGACTGGGAGAGAGAGATAAACACTACCGACAAGGAGTATTACAAATGGACTCAGTGGATATTTCTTCAACTTTTTAAAAAAGGGTTGGCCTATGAAGACACAAGGCCTATTAACTGGTGTCCTTCTTGCAAAACGGGGCTTGCTAACGAAGAAGTGGTAAACGGGCTTTGTGACAGGTGCAGCGCTAAGGTGGAGAAAAAGGACATAAGGCAGTGGGTTTTAAAGATAACCGCTTATGCGGACAGGCTGCTTGAGGATTTAGAAGAGCTCAACTGGCCCGAGCCGATAAAGGAGATGCAAAGAAACTGGATAGGGAGGTCGGAAGGGGCGGTAATCAGATTCTCGGTTTCCCGTACCCCATTTACGGTGGAAGTATTTACTACAAGGACAGACACCCTTTTTGGTGCCACCTTTTTGGTTCTTGCCCCGGAGCACTTTTTGGTTAAAAAGATAATGGAAGGAGAAGTTGAGGTGGAAAATAAAAAGGAGATAGAAAAATATATTAAAGAGGCGAGAAAAAAATCGGAACTGGAAAGAACGGATTTGGCGAAAGAGAAAACGGGGGTGGAAATAAAAGGAATAAAGGCGGTAAATCCTGCAAACAAGGAAGAGATACCTGTGTGGGTGGCCGATTACGTACTCGGATTTTACGGGAAAGGAAGCATTATGTCTGTTCCCGCCCATGATGAAAGAGACTACGAAATGGCAGAAAAACACGGGCTTGAAGTAAGGAAAGTTATAGAAGGAGGAGAAATTCCGTTTACCGGAGAAGGAAAGATGGTGAATTCAGGAAAGTTTTCCGGAATGAGCTCGGAGGAAGGAAGAGAGAAGGTTTTAGAGGAGTTGGAGAAAGAAAAAAAAGGAAAGAGAGCGGTCAACTACAAGCTCGGAGACTGGGTTTTTTCAAGGCAAAGATACTGGGGAGAACCGATACCTCTTGTTCACTGCAAGGAGTGCGGAATTGTTCCTCTTGAAGAAAAAGATCTTCCCTTGGATCTTCCCGAAACTGAGCGGTACGAACCCACCGGTACGGGAGAGTCTCCTCTTGCCGGAATAGAGAGCTTTGTTAATACGGAATGCCCGAAGTGTAAAGGAAAAGGAAAGAGGGAAACAAACACTATGCCCCAGTGGGCCGGTTCTTGCTGGTACTACCTTGCTTTTATTATGAAGGGAGACTCAAAGAGTCTAAATTTTCCGGCCTCTCTTTACAAAGAAAGTTTTAAGAAATGGCTTCCGGTTGATCTGTATGTAGGAGGAGCGGAACACGCTGTGTTGCACTTGCTTTATGCCCGTTTTTGGCATAAATTTTTATATGACATAGGAGTTGTTTTTACAAAAGAACCTTTTTTAGAACTTAAAAACCAGGGGCTTATCATGGGCGAAGGGGGAATAAAGATGTCCAAATCCAAGGGAAACGTTATCTCCCCTGATGAGGTAATAAAAAGAGACGGTGCGGACGTGCTTCGCCTTTATGAGATGTTTTTGGGAGGTTTTGAAGACAGGGTTTCTTGGAGCGAAGACGGGGTAAACGGGATGAAAAGATTTTTGGAAAAGGTGGGGGAAACGGCAAAGAAAACGGGGAAACAAGAACCCTCCCGGGAAATAAAAACCCTTCTTCACAAAACGATTAAAAAAGTTACAGAGGATCTGGAAAGCTTCAAGTTTAACACGGCTATAAGCAGCCTGATGATTTTAAACAACGAAATGAAAAAACTAGAAGAAGTTCCGAAGGGAATTTTTTCCGATTTTATAAAACTTCTGGCTCCTTTCGCTCCTCATTTTGCAGAAGAGCTTTGGGAGAAAATAGGAGGCGAGCCATCAGTTCTCAAACAACCCTGGCCGAAGTTTGATAAAGAGCTGGCCAAAGAAGAAGAGGTGACGGTGGTTGTACAGATAAACGGAAAAGCGAGAGATACGTTGAAAATGCCTGCCGGGGCAGACGAAAAGGATGTAAAAAAGAAAGCTCTCCAAAGTAAAAAGGTGAAAAAGTGGACCAAAGAGGAAAAAATTAAAAAGATAATCTTTTTAAAAGACAAGCTAATTAATTTTGTCGTATAAAAATATGAGCGAAACCCAAATAATAATAGCCGGCGCCGCCGGAGAAGGATCTAAGAAGGCGGGTCTTTTAATCGCCAAGCTTTTTAACGCTTACGGGTTTAGAGTTTTTATCCACGAAGATTACGAGTCGGTGATTAAAGGAGGGCACAACTTTTCCCAAATCTCCGTTTCAAAAAAAGAAAGTGACGCTATAAAGGAAAAAATTGACTTTCTTTTGGCCTTAAACAAGGAAGCAATTTCAAAGCACAAAGAAAAATTAAAAAAAGGAGGCGTTTTAATGTACGATTCGGATGTGATAAAAAACAACTTTTCGGAAGAAGAAAAGGTGGAAATAGCGGGAATACCCTTGGGCAAGATTGTAGAAAAGGCCGAAGGAATTCCCATTATGAAAAACACGGGTCTTGTTGCCGCCTTTTCAAGAGCGGTAGGCATGGAGTGGAAAAAGGTAAGAGAGGTGCTGGAAAAAGAGCTTCCCATAGCAACGGAAAAAAACTTGAAAGTGGCCGAGATCGCCTTTAGAAGCTTTAGGAGAATCAAGGAGATAAAAGAAACAGGGGAAGAACCGGCTCCTCTTCTTTCGGGAAACCAGGCGGCGGCTTTGGGGGCGATAAATGCAGGGCTGGAAAACTACTTTGCTTATCCAATGACTCCCTCTACCGGAATTCTGCAGTTTCTTTCCCAAATTGAGGGGGTGAGAACCTTTCAGCCGGAAAACGAGATAGCAACAGTCAATATGGCGCTTGGGTCGGCTTATGCCGGAAAAAGAACAATGGTAGGAACCTCCGGGGGAGGATTTGCTTTAATGACCGAAGGAGTCAGCTTTTCTGCTCAGTCGGAAATTCCTCTTGTTATTTCTCTAAGCCAAAGAGCCGGTCCGGCAACCGGAGTTCCCACCTACCAGGGACAGGGAGATCTTCTTTTTGCTTTAAATGCGGGACACGGAGATATGACGCGTTTTGTTGTTGCCCCGGGAGATGTAAACGAAACTTATTACTTTTCCGGAAAAGCCTTGAATATGGCTTGGAAATACCAATTGCCGGCTATTGTACTTCTTGACAAAGAGTTGTCGGAAAACACCTACAGCTTTGACAAAAGCTTTAGGAAAGAAAAAGAAGAGGCCATCCAAGGAGAGATGAACGGAGGTTATAACCGATACGACAGAGAAGATATCTCTCCCCTTGCTTTTCCCGGAGGAGGAGCGGTGGTGAAAGCTACCGGCTATGAGCATGACAAGAAGGGAGTAGCCACCGAGGATGCCGAAGCGGTAAAAAAAATGCAGGAAAAAAGAATGCGCAAGTATGAAAAACTTAAAGAAGAGGTGGAAGACATGGAATCGGTCAATGTTCAAGGAGAGGGTCCCATGGCAGTAGTATTTTGGGGATCTACCAAAGGAGTCGCCTTGCGGGCGGTAAAAGATTTGGATGTTAGATTGGTCCAACCGATTATCCTTCAGCCTTTTCCTGAAAAAAAGATGAAAAAGGCGCTATCCGGAGTGAAAAAGATTATCGTGGCAGAAACTAACGCTACAGGACAGCTTTCAAGGGTTTTAAAAGAATACGGAATAAAAGTGTCAGAAAGGATATTAAAGTATGATGGGAGACCCTTTAGTGTGGAGGAACTGAGAAAGAGAATAAAAGCTAACATTTGACGATTGACAGTTGACATTTGACAATAGATTAATTTAAGTTTGAAAATATGAACAACTTAATTTTACCGACAAAAAACACATGGTGTCCCGGGTGCGGAAATTTCGGCATACAAAGGGCGCTCGGGGAAGCGATAAACAAAACGGATAAAAACAGGACTGTCCTGGTGACCGGAATCGGATGCCATGGGAAAATGGCCGATTATCTGAACATAAACAGTGTTTATGCCCTGCATGGAAGGGCTATTCCGGTAGCCGAAGGAGTTAAAATGGGAAACGGCGATCTGCAGGTGGTGTGTTGTGTGGGTGACGGGGATACTTATAACGAGGGAATTTCCCATCTTCTCCATGCCGCTAAAAGAAACTCGGACATTACCGTTCTTGTGCACGACAACCGTGTATTTGCTCTGACGGTAAACCAGCCCACTCTTACAAGCCCCAAAGGGTTTGTCAGCACCACTACTCCGAAAGGGAAAAAGGAAGAAGCGCTTAATCCTTTGGAGGTGATGCTCTCTGTTGGAGCTACTTTTGTTGCTAGAAGCTTTGCGGGCAAGCCCGAGCATTTGGAGAGAATAATCTTAGAGGGGATGAGGCACCCCGGATTTTCTTTTATAGAAATACTCCAACCTTGCGTGGCGTGGTACAGTACAATGGAAATTTATAACGAAAGAGCGTATGAGATGGAAAAGGAATTTCTTCCGCTTGCGGAGGCGAAAGAAAAAGCGCAAGAGTGGGACTACAATAACGGAGAAAGAATTCCTTTGGGTATTTTTTATAAAAAAGAAAAAGAGGGTTTTGACAAGCAGCTTGAAAAATCTTTTTTTGTTGACACGGAAAAGATACTGGAGAAAAGCAAATAGAAAGCAACCAATACCTGACGTTTAAAACTGGTTCAAAAATATGATAAAAGCGGTTATTCTATCTGCCGGGTGGGGAACAAGATTAAGGCCCCTTACTTTGGGAAGGCCCAAGCCGGCTATTCGCCTTTTGGGGGAAACCCTAATTGAACACAACTTAAGGGAACTCTCCGGCCTCGTGGAAGAAGTAATTATTGTGGTGGGATACAAAGACGGCGTTATAAGAGAAAAGATAGGAGATAGCTTTTCCGGAATGAAGATAAGATATGTTAGGCAGGAAGAACAGCTCGGGACAGGACACGCTGCCAGAGTCGCTCTCCCTTTTTTGGGAGAGAGATTTTTGATTTTAAACGGAGATGACCTTTACCTTCGGGAAGATATAAAAAGATGCCTCAAGAAAAATCCCTCCATTTTGGCAAAGGAGGTGAAAGACCCTTCCGGATACGGGCAGATTTCCGCGGAAAATGGGGTTGTAAGAGAAATAGTGGAGAAACCGGAGAAGGAAGTAAGCAACCTTATAAACGTGGGTTGTTATTATCTTAATAAATCTTTTTTTGAGAAGGATATTGGGAAATCTTCCAGAGGAGAGTACGAGATAATAGACTTTTTAAAATATTATATCAAAGAGAGAAATACCCTTTATCTTGCAAGGGCGGAAAATTGGCTACCGATTACTTATCCGTGGAGTATTCTTGAGGGGGCGAGAGAAGTTTTAGGAATGTACAAAGCAAGAAGAAAGGGAAAGGTTGAAAAAGGCGTTTTTGTGGAAGGAAAACTGATAATTGAAGAAGGGAGTGTTATCAAAAAGGGAAGCGTTATAGAGGGGCCCGTTTATATCGGGAAAAATACCATAATCGGACCAAACACATATATCAAAGGACCTTCTTCTATTCATGACAACTGTTTTGTAGGAGCCGGGACGGAAGTCCAGGAGTCCGTTATTTTTTCGGGCACTCGGATCCCTCATTACGCTTTTATCGGCCACTCGGTTATTGGAGAAAACTGCCTTGTCGGCGCCGGAGTGGTTCTTATTGACTTTCTTTTCGGGGGAGACGCTATATGGGCTAAAGTAAAAGGGAAAAAGATAAGCACCGGAAGAAAAAAGATGGGAAGCGTTATCGGAAATAGAGTGAAGATAGGACCTAACGTTTCCGTAATGCCGGGAGTGATGATTGCCGATGGGAGTACTATTTACCCTCATACCTTGGTCAGAGAGAACTTAGAAGAAAACACAAAATATGAATGAAACATGCTTTATAGGCGTTGACGGAGGAGGGACAAAAACGGTGGCTGTTCTTGCCGACAAAAAAGGGACTGTCCTTGGAAAAGAAAAAAACGGCTCTTCAAGCTGGCGGAATGTGGGAATTGAGGTTGCGGCGGAAAATGTTTTTCGGCTGATTCGGAAGATATCAAAAGGGAAAGAGGTTTCCGTTTATTGTATTGCTCTGGCGGCGGTAGAAGAAGAGCACAAAGACAGAAAAGAAGAGTTTGTAAAAAAGTTGAGGGAGAAAGGGCTTAAGGGAGAAGTTTTTGTAGTCAGTGACCAGCTTTCTGCCTTTCGGGCGGGAACCGATAAAAAAGACGGAGTGGTGTTAATTTGCGGAACAGGAGCCGTTGCCCGAGGATGGAAGAGAGGACGTGAAGAGAAGGCAAGCGGATGGGGGTATCTTGCCGACGAGGGAGCCGCTTTTTATACGGGAATAGAGGGATACAGAGCCATCCAGAAGAGCTTGGATGGGAGAGGAGAAAAAACAAAAATCTCCGATATTCTTTTTAGAGAGTGGAAAATAAAAACATCAGAAGAGCTTAATAAAAGAGTTTACGGAAAGTTTATGGAATCGGTTCCCTTTATATCAATAGCCGTAGGAAAAGCGGGAGACCGGAAAGACAAGGTGGCGATTTCCATTTTAGAAAAAGGGGCAAAAGAGGCAGTTCTTTCCTTAAAGGCGGTGGTAGAAAAACTTAATTTTCAAGAGAGCTTTCCGGTTGTTTTAACGGGGGGAATGTTTAATTCAAAAGTTTTTCTTTCTTGCTTTAAAAAAGAAACAAAAAAGATTGTCCCCGAAGGAAAACAAATTTTACTTAAAAAAGATCCGGCGGAGGGAGCAGTAAAACTGGCCCTGGAGAAGTATAAAGAACTCGAAAAAAAACATGAACTATAAAAATTTGAAGAAAAAAGACAGAGAGGTTTACAACATTCTTTTTAAGGAAAGAAAAAGGAGAGAGGATACTTTGGAAATGATTCCCTCGGAAAACCACACCTCTCCGGCGGCACTTGAGGGGTTGGCCACAATTTTTAATGACAAGTATTCGGAAGGCTATCCCAAGAAAAGATATTACGGAGGAAACGAGTTTATTGATATGGTAGAAATCTTGTGCCAAGAGAGGGCGAGAAAACTTTTTAACGTTCCTCATGCCAACGTGCAGCCCTACTCGGGTTCGCCGGCAAATCATGCGGCTTACTTTGCCGTTTTAAAGCCCGGTGAAAAAGCGCTGGGAATGGATCTTTCTGTGGGAGGGCACCTAACCCACGGAACAAGTGTTAATTTTTCAGGAAGGTATTACAAGGCGCTTTCTTACGGAGTAGATAAGAAAACGGGGAGAGTTGATTTTAAAGAAATGGAGAAAATTGCAAAAAAAGAAAAACCCAAGCTTATTTGGGCGAGCACCAGTGCCTATCCCCGTGTTCTTGAGTGGAAAAAATTCAGAAAAGTTGCCGACCTGGCGGGAGCGTATCTTGTTGCCGACATTGCACACATCGCAGGCCTTATTATTTCGGGAGACCATCCTAGTCCGGTTCCTTACGCACATCTTATAACTACCACTACCCACAAAACTCTAAGAGGTCCCAGGGGAGGGATTATTATGGTTACAAAGGAGGGTCTTAAAAAAGACAAAAATTTGATTGAGAAGGTTGACAGAGCCGTTTTTCCGGGAACTCAAGCCGGCCCGCATGAACACCAGATAGCCGGAGTAGCCGTTTGCCTAAAAGAAGCTTCTGGGAAAAACTTTCAAAAATACGGACACCAGATTATTAAAAACAGCAAAACGTTGGCCAATTCTCTTGTAAAGAAAGGGTTTCGTTTGGTAACCGGGGGAACGGACAACCACCTGATGGTAGTTGATTTGCGCGACAAAGGAATTTCCGGAAAAGACGCTCAAGAGCTTTTAGACAAAGCCGGAATAACGGTTAATAAAAACACAGTTCCCTTTGACCCGAATCCTCCTTTTTCCCCTTCCGGTATAAGGTTGGGAACTCCTGCGGTAACCACAAGGAAGATGAAGGAAAAGGAGATGGAAAGAATAGCGGACTTTATCACCCAAGTTATCAAAAAAAGGGACAAGAAAACTGTCTCGGAGATAAGAGGAAAAGTGAAAAATCTTTGCCGAAGATTTCCCATTCCCTAAATAAAAAACACAAAGCATGGCCAAAATTGTTGACGGGAAAAAGCTGGCGGAGGAGAATTTTACAGAACTTCGGGAGAAAATAAGGAGAGGGAATGCCTCTCTCTCTTTGGCGGTAGTGCAAGTTGGAGAAAATCCGGTTTCCGATATTTATGTAAACGCCAAAAAGAAAACCTTGGAAAGAAACGGTATCCCCGTTTCTTTTTACCGCTTTCCGGAAGAAGTTTCCGCGGAAGACCTTAAAAAAGAAATTAACCGTTTTACCGAAAAGGGGATAGTTATCCAACTTCCTCTTCCCGAAAAATTTGACAAAAGAGAGATACTAAACGCTGTTCCCTTCGAGAAAGATGCCGATACGCTTACTTCTTTTTCTTGCGGAAAGTTTTATTCGGGTGCTTTTGAAAATCTTCCACCGGTTGCAGGAGCGGTTGAAATAATTCTTAAAGAATACGGGGTGTCGCGTAAGGGGAAAACAGTAGCGCTTATCGGATCGGGAGACTTGGTGGGAAAACCTTTAATGGTTTTCTTTGCCCACAAAGGAGCGACGGTTGTTCTTCTTAACCGTTATACGGAAAATGCAGCTTATTACACAAAGCAAGCGGACATTGTTGTTTCCGGAGCGGGAGTCCCGGAACTTGTCAAAGGAAGCATGATAAAAGAAGGGGCGGTAGTAATCGATGCGGGGACAAGCATTGCTTCCGGAAAACTTAAGGGAGATGTAGATATAGAAAGCGTAGAAAAAAAAGCGGGGATACTGTCTCCTGTTCCCGGAGGAGTGGGACCTTTAACTATTTATTGCTTGGCATCCAATCTTTTCAATTTGGCAAAATGAATATTGAGCAATCACTTTTTCTTTTTCTAAACAGTCTCTCGGGAAATTATTTTTTCCTTGATTTTCTCTTTTTCTTTTTCGCCCAGATCACCCCCTATCTTTTTATTATTCCTTTTGCTTATCTCCCTTTGCGCAATTTGAAAAAATACGGTCTCTTTTCGGGAGAAGTTATCTTAGCGGGATTTTTTGCCCGGTATGCTTTGGTTTGGCCTCTTAGGCACTTCTTTCCCCGTCTGCGCCCTTTTGAAGTGCTGGAAAACGTGAATCTTTTGCTTCCCTACAAGGAGAGCCTTTCTTTTCCTTCCGGGCACATCGCTTTTCTTTTTGCTCTTTCTACTGTTGTTTATTTCCATTACAGAAAGCCCGGAACCGCTTTATTTGCCTTGTCTTTTATAGCTGGCGTTTCCCGGGTGATTACGGGAATGCACTGGCCGCTTGACGTTTTTGCCGGCGCTTTAGTGGGAATTTTTGGAGGCATTGTAATTAGTGAAATTTTCAAAATCATTGGTAAAAAGAACTCTCGCCGGTAATTTTCCAAAGAAAAGGCTTTTTATTTGACAAAATTATAAAAATATATATAATACGACAATCGCGGAATGATTATGAGAAAAATTTTTAAAAAAGCAGCGCTTCTTATTCTCGTCCCTTCTTAGGGAGGGAGGTTTGCTTTTTACCTTTAACATAACCTCCCTTTCTCAAAAAAGGGATTTTTTTCTTCAGACCCGAGGATTTTTCTTCGGGCCTGGAGAGAAAAGTGGGCGTTACCTTTTTAAAGGCGCGATACCCTTTCAAAGCGCTTTCGGTAATTTTCGCTTTTCCTCCGGGACCAAGAAAAGGAGCTAGTTCTTTTTATAAAAGTACAACAAGGGAGAGATAAAAAATGGACGAAGTAATCAAAGAAGATATTGCCTGCACTCGCAAAAAGATAGAGGAGTTGGCAAAGAAGAAAAAATCTTTAAAAAATAAAGAAGTAAAAAATGCAGGCGAAGAGTACTTGTTGCAAAGCATAGAGATAGATTTAGAAAAACTCAAGTCACAAGAAAGAAAATTAAAGGAAAGTTTTCCCGAATTTTTTCCGGATGCTTGATACCAAAACTTGCGAAAGGGGTGAAAGGATGAGGAATGACGACGTAGGCTCCGTCCAGGAAAAGCTGTTACTGTGCCAAAAAAAGCTTGAAAAAGCAGAAGAAAACGGCGATGAATACGAGATAAGAGGATGCAGGAATCGCCTTGAAAAAGTAAAAATGGAACTGCAAGAGCTGCAAGATATGCCGAGAAGTCTCCCGGATACGCATTTCTATAACCAGTACGAGTAAGCAAGAATTTGTTGTACTAATACCCAAAGGCCCGGTGCTTTATTGCCGGGCTTTTAACATACTTCTACCGGCAGTGAAGATTTACAAGAGAAGGAATTTTAGGTAGAATATTGAGGCTTAAAGCCGGGGTGGTGAAATTGGAAAACACGCAGCACTCAAAATGCTGTGGACGCAAGTCCTTGCGGGTTCGAGCCCCGCCCCCGGCACTGTTTTTCCATGTCTGTCCCGGAGATGGATATGAGAGAGTAAAAAATATGGAAAAAATATATTTTGATTATGCGGCAACTACGCCGGTTGACAAAGGGGTTGCAGAAAAAATTACTCCCTTTTTAGAGGAGAAGTTTGGAAACCCTTCTTCTTTGCATGCCTTTGGGCAGGAGGCTGTTTTTGCTTTAGACAGAGCAAGAGAGAGTGTAGCTAGGTTTTTTGGAGCAAAAGAAAGGGAAATTATTTTTATGCCCTCGGCTACGGTAGCAAATAACGTAGCGATTCAGGGAGCTCTCCAAAAAAAAGAAAAACCGCACGTAGTGACTTCCGCTATTGAACACAAGGCAGTGATTGAGCCGTTAAAAAACTCTTCGGCGGAGGTAACTTATCTCCCTGTTTATAAAGAGGGGGTAATAAAAGAAGAGGATGTAAAAAAAGCGATAAAAGAAAACACGGTGCTTGTTTCTATCGGCTATGCCAATAGTGAGATAGGGACAATCCAGCCCATAGGCAAAATCGGGAAAATAATTGAAAAGGAAAACGAGAAAAGGAGAAATAAAATTATCTTTCATACCGACGCTGTTCAAGCGGTAAATTACTTGCCGTGCAAGGTTGATAAATTGAAAGTAGATCTTCTCACGATGAGCGGACACAAAATATACGGACCGAAAGGGGCGGCCGCGCTCTATGTGAGAGAAAAAACCCCCATGTCGCCTATTCTTTTCGGGGCCTCTCAGGAAAAAGGCTTTTACCCGGGAACGGAAAATGTTTTCGCTTTCGCTGGGCTCGGATTTGCCTTAGAAGAGATTAAGAAAAATGATTCGGAAGAAACAAAAAAGTTACGTGACAGAATTATTGATTTTGTTTTAAAAGAAATTCCCGAGACAAAACTTAACGGGGAAAGGGAAAGAAGGCTTCCCAATAACGTAAATATTACCGTTGAAGGAGCTGAGGGAGAAAGTTTGATGATGGCTCTTGATAACGAAAAAATAGCCGTTTCCACCGGCTCTGCTTGCGCGTCAAACTCTCTTTCTCCGTCACACGTCCTCCTTTCTATCGGCCTTTCCCGAGAGAGAGCACACGGGTCTTTGCGTATTACCCTGGGGAGATACACAACAGAAGAAGAGGTGGATTATTTTCTGGAAAAACTTCCTCCGATAGTGGAAAGGTTAAGAAAAATATCAGGAAAATGAAAAACTACTACACAAAAGAAGTAATAGACAGATTTTTAAACCCAAAACATTTCGGGGAGATGAAAGATGCCAGCGGTATAGGAAAGGCGGGGAACCCCCGGTGTGGAGACCAGATGGAGGTTTTTATTAAAGTAAAAGAAGGAAAAATTATTGATGCTTCTTTTCGAACGCTGGGGTGTGCGGCGGCGATTGCCACTTCCGATGTGATTTGTGAAATGATTATCGGAAAAACACCCAAAGAGGCGCTTTCCATAACCGAAGAAGAGATGGTAAAAGAGCTTAAAAAACTTCCGGCGGTCAAAGTGCACTGCTCTTCTCTGGCCATTGAGGGGCTTAAAAAAGCGGTGAATGACTACGAAAAAAGAAAATAGAAAGGTTGTGGTAGGAATTTCCGGGGGAGTGGATTCCTCGGTAGCTCTTTTTTTACTTAAAGAAAAGGGATTTTCTCCGGTAGGGGTTTTTATGAATCTTTGGAAAGAAAAAGGCGGGAGCGGTAAATCTCAAGCACAAGAAAGGGCGCAAAAGGTCTGCTCTGAGCTGGACGTTCCTTTTGAAATACTTGACCTAAAAGATGAGTTTAAAGAGAAAGTGGTCAACTACTTTACAGAAAGCTACAAAAAAGGCATTACTCCTAATCCGTGCGTTGTCTGTAACAGAGAAGTAAAGTTTAATTTTTTAATGGAAAAGCTTAATACTCTGGAAGCCGACTATGTCGCTACTGGACACTATGTCCGGCTTTGCCGGGAAATCCGAAACGTTCTTCCGAAAGAGAGCTTGCGAGCATCCGATGAGAGAGTTATTTACAGAGGGAAAGACAGAGAAAAAGATCAGTCGTATTTTCTTTGGAATCTTAAAAAAGAGTGGCTGCCTAAAATAATTTTTCCTCTGGGAGATTTTAAAAAAGAAGAAGTGCGAAAAATGGCGGAAAAGTATAGTCTTCCGACTGCTAAAGAGAAAGAGTCCCAGGAGGTTTGTTTTATAGAAAAAAACGTTTTTGATTTTTTAGGAAAAAATATTTCTTCTTCTCCGGGGAAAATTGTCGATACAAAAGGGAATGTAATAGGAAACCACGAAGGACTTTTTTATTACACGCAAGGGCAGAGAAAAAAAATAGGCCTTTCTCACGGCCCTTATTACGTATTAAGAAAAAATATAAAAGAAAATATTTTAGTGGTAACGAAAAACGAAAAAGACCTTTTCTCCAAGGAGGTATTTTACGGTAAAGGGAATTTTTTGAGGAAGGTATCTTTTCCCTTCAAGGCAAAAGTGCAAATCAGGTACAAAAGTAAGGCGCGAACGGCAGTAGTAGAAAAGGGGAAAATTATTTTTTCTTCCCCTCAGCGGGCAATTACGCCCGGTCAGTCGGCAGTTTTTTATAAAGGAGAAGAACTTGTTGGGGGAGGAATAATAAAATAAAAAATTAAAAATTTTTACACCGTGTTTAACGAAAAAACAACATTAAAAGAGATACTGGAAAATGAACACGGAAGAAAAGTGCTTGAAAAACACGGGGTTCCTTGTTTGTCTTGCCCTATGGCTTCCGTGGAGATAGAATTTCTTAAAATAGGGGAGGTTGCCGATATGTACGGCCTTGATAAAGAAAAAATTATCACGGATTTAAATAAGAGAAGGAAATGAAAAAATACTTGGTTTGCCATTACGGAGAAGTGGGGCTTAAGGGGAAAAACCGTCGTTTTTTTGAAGAGCAGCTCGTTGCCAATATCAAGGAAACTCTTCCCGGGGCGGAAGTATCGTCTCCCCGAGGGATGATTGTTGTTTCTAAAACAGGGAAAGCTGCTCAGGAGAAGATAGAAAAAATACCCGGAATAGCCTATTTTTTCTCCGCCGAGGCAGTTCTCCCTTCTTTAGAGGAGATAAGAAGAAAAGTTGTTTCTCTTGCTAAGAAGAAAAAATTCAATACTTTTCGGGTTACAGTAAAAAGGGGGGATAAGTCCTTTTCTCCTGCCTCCAACGAGGTAGCCGCCGATTTGGGGGAAGCGATACGGAAAAAAACGGGGAAAAAGGTTGATCTTTCCCTGCCGGAGATTACTTTTTTTATAGAGATTGCAAAGGAAAGAGCTTTTGTTTATTTTGAAAAAATAAAAGGGATTGGAGGCCTTCCTGTTGGTACGGGCGGGAAAGCGGTTTCTCTTCTTTCCGGAGGGATTGATTCTCCGGTTGCTTCTTTCCGTATGATAAAAAGAGGGGTAAAAAACATCTTTGTCCACTTCCACGCCTATCCGGCAACTTCCAAACAGTCTATTGAAAAAGTAAAAAGAATAGCGAAAATCCTTTCTTCTTTTCAAGGAAAAACAGTGCTTTACCTTGTTCCTTTTAACCGGATACAGAAAGAAATAGTTCTAAGCACGCAAGAAAAAACAAGAGTTCTCCTGTACAGGCGCTTTATGGTAAGAATTGCTTCGGAGATTGCAAAAAAGGAAAAGGCAGAAGCGATTATAACGGGAGAAAGTTTGGGGCAGGTTGCTTCACAAACAGCAAAAAACATGGCTGTCACCGAAAACACGGCGGGAGTACCGGTCTTCAGGCCCCTTATCGGGTATGATAAGGAAGAGATAATAAAGGAGGCGAAAGACTTGAAGACGTATGAAATTTCCATTCTTCCCGAGGAAGATTGTTGTATAAGGTTTGTCCCCGCAAGTCCGGAAACGGGAGGAAGCATTTTGCAGGCAGAAAGAGAAGAAGAAAAGATCAAAAAAGAACACTTGGTAGAAGAAGCGATTAAAGAAACGGAAAGAAAAATTGTCTAAAAGCTTTTTTTAAGCCCTTGGGCTTGTTTTATCCGCTTTTTTTCGGTATAATGAAGGAGAAATAAAGGTCGTAGAAAATAACAAGTAACAAACGGCTAATAACGGGTGGGTTTATAGCTCGGCCAGAAAGTGGCTCGGCAACCACAAGTTATAGGCCTAAAGTATTATGACGGAAGGATATTGTGTAAAATGTAAAGCGAAAAAAGAAATGAAAGACGCTAAAGAGGTAGAAATGAAAGGAAAAGGGGGAGCGAAGAGGAGAGCAATGTCAGGGCAGTGCCCTTCTTGCGGAACAAAGATGTTTAGAATTCTCGGAAAGGCCTAACTTTTTATAACTTTTCAGAACCACCAAGGAACACTTCTTGGTGGTTTTGAGGTTTTCGGTTATGAAGGTAAAGGAGGTGGCGATTCTCTTGGGACTGCTTGTTATCTTCAACTTTTTCTCGTGGAGTTTTCTTTTTTATCTTCGCGATGAAAAGCTGAGAGTTGTCTTTTTTGACGTAGGGCAAGGGGATGCGATTCTTATAAGAACTCCCCGGAAGCACCATATTTTGATAGACGGGGGGCCGGGGAACAAAGTTTTGGAAAAGCTGGGGCGTGAAATGCCCTTTTTTTACAACACAATTGATCTTGTTATCTTGACCCATCCCCACAGTGACCATGTTTCGGGCCTTATTGAAATTTTGGACCGCTACCGAGTAAAAGAGGTGCTCTGCACGGGGGTTTTGGGAGAGACAGCGGTAGCCAGAGAGTGGTCAAGAAAAATTGAAGAGACGGGTTACCGAAAAGCGCAGGCAGGGCAGAGAATATCGGCAAACGACTTTTATCTTGACATTTTATATCCGGCGGAAGACTTTCAGGGAGAGCATGTAGACGACCTTAATACCGTTTCTATTGTTTCCCGCTTTGTTTTCAGGGAAGATTACAGTTTTCTTTTTACAGGGGATGCTTATGCCGACCAAGAAAAGGAAATTATTTCTTACAAAGAAGAGTGCCGCAGAAAAGAAAAGGCGGATTGCGATTTTCTCTTGCTTAATTCGGATGTTCTCAAGGTAGGCCACCACGGATCGAGAACCTCTACGTCAGAAGAATTTTTAGAAGCTGTTTTCCCGGAGGTAGCGGTAATCATGGCGGGAGAAGGGAACCGTTTTGGTCACCCGCACAGGGAAACTCTGGAAAAGTTAGAAGAACACGGCGTTAAAATAAAACGTACCGATCTGCACGGAGATATAGTTTTCAATATCTCCTCGCCAAAAAAATAACTTTTTGTTGCCAAGAAAGAAAAATACTCTATAATAAAGGAAGCACAAAAACAAAGGATTATCAAAAAATGGATCTGACAATAGTTACTACTTTTTTACAACTTCTTTTAGCGGCTTTTTTGGGAGCGTGCATCGGGTTAGAGAGAGAGTACAAAAGCAAACCGGCGGGGATAAAAACCCACTCTTTGGTCTCCTTGGGAGCGGCCCTTTTTATTGTTTTAGGATATAGGGCTTTTTATGACTTTAAGGGAGAAGAATTAAGTTTTGATCCTTCCCGTGTTTTGGCGGCGGTGGTGCTGGGAGTCGGCTTTATCGGAGGAGGGCTTATTATAAAAAGAGCATTTGCGGTAGAAGGCCTTACCACTGCGGCGGGGCTTTGGATTGCGGCCGCCGTCGGTGCGGCGGTGGGAATGCAGCTTTATCTTTTAGCACTTTCTGCCGCCCTTATCACGCTTTTTGTTTTTCACGGGGTCACCTCTTTGGAAAACAGGTTTATAAGAGAAAAGAGAAGGAAAAAAGAGCAGTAAAGATATATTTCAAAAAATATGAACAAAAAAATTGATCTCTCAAAAGTCCCGGATATGGATCTTCCTCCGGCAGCGGAAGATTTTCGTGAAACTTACGGCTGGAGAATCTTCAGGATAATGGCGGAGTTTGTGGAAGGATTTCAGTTTGTTGCCGATTTTAAAAAGTCGGTCACCATCTTCGGGTCAAGCTCCTTTAAAGAAGACAGCCCTCATTATCAGAAAGCGCTTCGTTTGGGGCAGCTTCTTGCAAAGGAAGATTTTGCCGTTGTTACCGGGGGAGGGCCAGGAATAATGGAAGCGGCAAACAAGGGAGCGTATGAGGAAGGGGGAAATTCCGTGGGCATCAACATTCAGTTTGAGGAAGGAGAGAGGGCGAACAAATATTTGCGCAAATCTATTGGCTTTTACTATTTTTTCACTCGTAAAGTAATGCTTTCTTTCTCTTCTTCCGGATATGTTTTTTTCCCGGGCGGTTTCGGAACGCTTGACGAATTTTTTGAAACGATTACCCTTATTCAAACGAAAAAAATCCCCGGAGGGGCTCCGGTGATTGCCGTTGGAGAAGATTACTGGGCTCCTCTTTTTTCTTGGATGAGAGATTCACTCTGTTACAAATATCAGGCAATCAAAGGAGAAAACCTGGATATTTTCACTCTGGTGGATACTCCCGAAGAAGCTCTCGAAATTATTAAAAAGAATATTGAAGGCAAAAAAGAGTAATCTCTTAAGAAGAATTTTGAGATGCGTTTGTCCGGGCAAAAAACTTGCCAGAGAGTAAAGTTATTACAAAATAAATTTTTAAGATATGAAAGACATAGAATTTCCGATTTTTGGAACCAAAAAAAAAGATGATCGCGAGTTTAATCTCTCCGACCCGAAAGAAAGGGAGGAGTATTTTTTCTTTAAAGCGGGGGAAGAGATAAAGAAAATAAGGAAATATCTTGAAAATAACGCTTTTATCGTCTACCTGCTTGGTAAAAAAAGTTCCGGGAAAGGAACTTACTCCAAGATGCTCGCCGAAGTGATTGACCCGGAAAAAATAGACCACTTTTCTATCGGGGACATGGTAAGAGGGGTGGACGAAGAAATTAAAGACGAAAACAAAAGAAAAGAACTCCTTTCTTTTTTGGAAAAAAATTATCGCGGATGGAATCCTCTTGAAGAAGTGATAAGCATTTTGGAAGGAAGGAGCACTACCAAACTTCTTCCTACCGACTTTATTCTTACTCTCGTGAAAAGAGAGATTAGCAGAAGAGAAAGAAAAGTTATTTTCATAGACGGCTTTCCGCGGGATATGGACCAAATATCTTATTCCCTCTTTTTTCGGGATCTTATCGGCTACCGCGATGACGACGATTTTTTTGCCTTGATTGACGTTCCCGAACAAGTAATTGACGAACGAATAAAATGGCGCCGGGTATGCCCGAAATGCAACACTTCCAGAAACCTAAAACTTCTTCCTACCTCCAAGATAGGTTATGACAAAGAAAAAGAAGAGTTTTATCTTATCTGCGATGCCCCCGGCTGCACGGAGGAAAAGATGGAGCGCAAAGAAGGGGATGAAAGAGGAGTGGAACCCATAAAAGAAAGGCTGGATATGGATGAGAAACTTATCAGGCAAGCCTTTAGTCTCCACGGGATACCCAAAATTCTTTTAAGAAACTCTATTCCGGTAGAAAAAGCCGATGAGTATTTTGCAAAGTACGAGCTTACTCCGGAGTACAAGTACCGTTTAAACAAAGAAGAAGAGGTGGAGATAGAGGAGGTTCCCTGGACGATAAAAGACGACAATGGGAAGGAAAGCCACAGCTTACTGGCTCCTCCAGTGGTGGTTTCTTTTATCAAACAACTTACGGACATTTTAAAAATTTAAAGGGTTGACACCATCCTTAAAAGAGTATAAGCTGGTAGTTGCCTGCCCGTTAAGATCAAAAATCTGAATTGTTTACTTAAGGGAGCCATATATGATTCACAGCCCGTGGGTTGTGACTGAGGCACCCACCTAGTTTAATTCTCAGATTTCTCTGAAAACAACGGGCGGGCGTTAAAGACTACCTCTCTTGAGGCAGTTTTTTTATCTAATGTTATGTTTAATCAATTAAAACAAGCAAAGGAGCTTTACAAGTTGCAGAGCGAACTGGAAAAAGAAACCGTAGAGGAAAAAGAAAACGGAGTGAGGGCAGTGGTCAACGGAAAACTGGAAATTGTAAAAATAGAACTAAACCCTGCTATTTCCAAAGAAGAACAGGAAGAGGCGCTCAAAAAATGCCTAAACGGAGCGATGCGCAAGATACAGATGAGCATCGCCCAAAAGATGCAGTCCATGCGATAATTTATTTTGATTTACGGGTTTGCGATACCAAGCCTCGCAAGTGCGGAAATCTTGTAAGTTAAATTTCTAATGCCCGGTTGCGCACCCGGGCTTTTTAATGGTTGTTTTTTATCGGTTTTGCCTTTATAATACACAAATAAACTAGATTGCCAAAACATGTCCGAAGATTTAAAAAAAATGGAAAAAGAGGAGATAAGCAAAGAGATAATCAGTGAGTGGTACAAAGAGAAAGGGGTAGAAACGGAAAAAAGTGAAATCCTCGTGGAAAAAAAAGAAGAAAAAAAAGAGCCCTCTCCGCCCAGTTTTTCTGTTCCTCGGAAAGATAAAGATAACTTGAAAAAAGAGGAGGAGGAAAAAAAACTGCTTATCAAAGGAAAAATAAAGGAGCTTCTGGCTTTGGCGGAAACAAAGGGCCTTGAACGTTCAATAAAAGAAGCGCGCAAGCAGAACAATCCTTTTCTGCTTGATATTTACCACGATGTTTTGGCGAAAGATGCCGCTTATAAAAGATTTTTATCCGGTTGATTCGGAATATTTCTTTAGAAGATAAAAAAATGTACATTCCCGTAAACATTACTACACTGATTTTTTCCGGCGTTTTTGTTTTGATTCTTCTGCTTTTTTTCCTGATAATCCGGAAAAAAAGAAAAAACACTCTGGAGAGAAGCTTGGATATGTCTCTTTTTTTGGTGAGAATGCCGCGATACGAAAATATAGGCAAGGAGAGAGTGGATCAGAAGGAAGAAGAGAGGAGAGCTGTTTCTAAAATGGAACAGTTTTATTCCAACTTCCTCTCTCTTGGCAGGGGAGACAATTTTTTTAAAAAGTTTTTTTACGGCACACCGAGGGTGGTTTTAGAAATTGCCTCGGAAATTGGTCAAGGAGATATCTCTTTTTATATTGCCGTTCCCACAAGTTACGAAAATTCACTCAATAAGTATGTTCAAGGGATTTATTCGGGGGCGGTTATTGAAAAAGTACCCAGTGACTACACTATTTTTGAACCCGGAGGAGAGGTTTCCGCCTCTTACTTAACTCAAAAAAACACTTTCTTTATACCGGTAAATACATATGAAGAACTCGGAAGAGATCCGCTGGAGGCCATTGTTAACTCGGTAAGCGGGATAAATGCCGACGAGGGAGCGGCTGTGCAGATGGTAATAAGGCCCACCTCTTTTAGCATAAGGAAAAAAGGAGAAAAACTTCTGTCTAAAATCATAAGCGATGAGAAAAGGCTGGAAGAGGCGATTTCTTACGTAATGGCAGGGCCCCTTAAAAAGATTTTTCGAGAATTAGCCGATGTTTTCTTTTCTAAGGATAAAAAAGAAAAGGAAGGACAAAAGGAGTCGCGTGTTGATGAAACGACAATTGAGCTTATAAGAACGAAAATAAAAAAGCCCGCCTTTGATGTTAATATCCGTCTTGTCGGTGTGGCCGGGGATAAAAAAAGATCCGAAGAGATACTGCAAAACTTGGAGGGAAGTTTTTCCCAGCTTACATCCGGCCTTAATGGTTTTAATGCCAGGAGAGTAAGGAAGAGGGCGCTAAAAAAAATGATTTACGATTTCAGCTTTCGCGATTTCAGGAAAGAACAGGTTTCTATTTTAAATACTGCCGAAATGACGAGCATTTATCATCTTCCGCTGTCTCATACGGAAAGCCCTAATATAAAGTGGGTTAAGGCAAAAGAAGCCCCTCCTCCTTCGGAGCTTCCGGAAACGGGTTCCGTTCTTCTTGGAGAAGCGGTTTACCGGGGTGAAAGGAAAAAAATCCATTTTGCTTCCCGGGACGACAGAAGGAGACACTTTTATATCATCGGACAGACCGGTGTGGGTAAGACCAATCTTATGCGGGAGATGATTCGCCAGGATATAGAAAGAGGAGAGGGAGTGGGAGTAATAGATCCTCACGGGGAACTTGTTGAAGACACCCTGAAAAACATTCCCAAAGAAAGAATAGACGACGTGGTTCTTTTTGAACCGTTCGACAGGGAAAGGCCGTGCGGACTTAATATGCTCGAGTGGCAGACTCCCGAGCAGAGAGACTTTGCCATTTCCGAGATGGTGACCATTTTCTCCCACCTTTTTCTGGCGGAGTTCATCGGGCCGATGTTTGAGTACTATATGCGGAATGCAATGGCGGCCATTGCCGCCGACAAAGACAATCCGGGGACCATTGTGGAGATACCCCGCATTTTTACCGACAACCGGTTTATGGAAGAACAGTTAAAGAAGGTTTCCGACCCGGTGGTAAGGAACTTCTGGCTTAAAGAGTGGCAGCAAACAACCGGGCAGACAAGGTCGGACATGCTCGGGTACGTGGTTTCTAAAATTGGGAGGTTTGTTTCCGATGAGATGATGAGAAACATCGTGGGACAGCAAAAGTCAGGATTTAATTTGGAAAAAATAATGGACGAGAAAAAGATATTCCTGGCAAACCTTTCCAAGGGGCTTACCGGGGAAATAAATAGCTCTCTTCTAGGTCTTGTTTTGGTTTCCAAGATGCAGGTTGCCGCCTTGAGGCGCGCCAGAATGCTTCAAGAAGAGAGGCAAGACTTTTATCTTTACGTAGATGAATTCCAAAACTTTACCACCGACAGTATCGCCACTATACTTTCCGAAGCGCGTAAGTACAGGCTCAATCTGACCATTGCCCACCAGTATATACCCCAACTAAAGGAAGAGATAAAAAATGCGGTTATCGGAAACGTGGGGACGATGGCTTCTTTCAGAATAGGGCCTACGGACGCTGAGTTTTTAGAAAAGCAGTTTGAGCCGGAGTTTTCCAAGTTTGACCTGGGGAACATTGACAACTTCCAGTATATTTTAAAGATGATGGCCAATAATAAAATTACCTCTCCCTTTAAAGTAGCCGCCCTGAAGGCGGCCGAAGGGGACGAGGAAATGGCAAAAAGGGCGCGAGAAGTTTCCAAAATGAGATACGGAAGGCCGAGAGAGATTGTGGAAGCGGAAATTATGGAGAGGGCAAAACTGGGAGGATAGCTTTACAATTTGAAAAATGTATTTTATAAATAGACAAGATGTCGATAAATTAAGCTTATTAAGTAACTTTTAATATCGTATTATGTCAACAGAAAAGAGAGGAGAAAATATTGATTCCAGATATAGCTCCGGAGTAGAAGCGGTTGATAAATTTGAAAAAGGAGAGGAAGACAGCTTCGGAGAAGGAGAAAACTTGGCAGAGAAACTAAGGCCGAGCGAAGAGACGGTTGAAACCGGAGAAAGAATTCTCGGAGAGGAGATGAGCGAAAGATTAAGCCATCTTTATGGAAAGTTGTACGATAAGCTGGAAGGAGACGAAAAAATGCAAGGAGTCGGACGAGGTGTTAATTTAGAAGCAAAGGCGAGCTATGTTAAGGATTTTTTTGTCCGGAACCCCAAACGAAAAAACGAGCTGCTGGAAGAAAACGAAAATTTCAGAAAAGAGTATGAAAAAATCATTGATTTAGGAGAGATAAGAGGATGTCTTGATCCCGGGGAGATGAAAGTGGAAACTTCCTTCCTTCTTTACGACTATTTTAGGAAAAAATATGAGATGGTAAATAAGGAAATAGAGAGGGACGACCAAAAGAAAGCGAGCAATCAAGAAGGGATGGACGCAGGGAAAAGGGAAGCGAAAGAAAAAGAAAAAGAAGATGTTTTTAAAGCGCTAAAAGAAATGGGAGAAAAGCTCTCTGCCAAGGACATAACAAAGGAGGTGGAAGAGGGACTCGGGAGTAAAGATGACTACATAGAAAAAGAAAAGACAGGTAGCCGAAAAAAGAAACTGGAAGGCGAGGGAAGAAAAGAGCTTGAAGAAGAGATTTTTCAAAGAGAGTGGGAAAAGCTTTCCGATAACAGGAAAAGAGAGTATAGCGGAATAAATGATTTTAAAAACAAGCAATTGGAGAATATAAAGGAAAGTTTCCGTAAGATAGGAAGAGAGGCGGAAAACAGGGACATAATAGCTCTTTTGAGAAAATACTCTTTTTCGGATATTAGAGTAGAAACAGGCCTTTTTTACAAAAGAGCGAGGCTGGGAGAGCGTTCTTTGAAGCCATATGAGCTTGACGAATTTACAGAAAAAGAAAAAGAAAGATTTAAAGAAGAGATTAAAAAGAGAATGGACGAAAAGCTGGGAAAAGAGTGGGATGAAGAATACCGAAAAAGAATGGAAAGTGAGTTAAAAAAGGTGGTTAAACTGACAGAAGCACAGGTAAGAGAAACTTGCAACAGAATAAGAAAGGAGAAAATGGACGACTACTGGGAGGGCCAAGCGAAAAAAGCTGGAAAAAGCAAGGAAGAGATTAAAAACATCAGAGAAATTTATAAAGAAGCCGACGGGTTTGATTTATCGAAAATTCTAGAGAGCATTGGGCAAATAGAAGGAGAGTTAACCGGAAAACTTAAAGAGGATACGGAAACAATATGGAACGAGCTTGCAAATCACATTGTTCTTCCAAGCACGGGCAACAAAGAAGTGGACAAGTATATAAAAGAAGATTTAAAGGTATCAACTGATTCTTACAAGAAAAAAAAGGAAAAGAAGCCGAATGCTGTAAGGTTTGTTTTTGAAATACTTAAAAAAATGGATAAATTTTTAAGCTAAAAATTTTATGAAAAAAAACGACCTTTTTGCCGACAAAACTTTAAAAAGCCTTGTAAACAGCGTTAAGATATCCGAGGAAGACAAGAAAGCGCTTATTGAGAAAATTCCCGAGATGAACGAAGAAGAAAGAAGGGAGTTGTTCGTGACTATGGAAGACATTTATCTTTTAGACAGAGAAGAGATAGAGGCGGTAAGGAAAATTGAAGAGTATAAAAAAACCGCTGGCAAAGAAGATGACGAATAATCCGGAAAAGAAATTGGGAGAAGAGAGAATTAAAGATTGGGAAAAGGGAAAATCTCTAACAGAAGAGGGGGCTGAAAAATCCTCTGAGAAAGAAAAGGAAGAGCCCGAGGAGAAAAGCAGAAAAGAGCTTCTCGGGGAAATTGAAAATACCGAGACCTCTGAAGATAAAAAAAAAGAGGCACAGAGAGCGCTGGGAGAAAAAGCCCTTAAAGAGTTTAAGGACTCCAAAAAAAGAGAAGAAGATCTTCTTAAAAAGGGGGAAAAAAGAAACTGGGAAGAGCAGGTAGAGCTGGAGAGAATTCAGCAAAGGGTAAAAGAATCGGAGAAAGAGTTTTCTTTTGAAAAAGCTATTGACGCGGAAACGGAGGGGGAGGAAAAAGAAGATTTTAAAAAGATGATGGAAAAGCTCGGAGAAACAATTGCCGAAAAAAAGAAAGAACTTGAAGATAAAAAAAATGAAGCGAAAGACAAAGCCGAAGAAGTAGGCAATATCCCGTGGAGCGATAAGAGCCTGGAAGAGCAGAAAGAGTTGGAAGAGCGGCAAAAAGAGTTTGAAAAGAAGGAGAAAAGAATAATAAAGGAGCTGCAAAAAGAAACGTGCCTTGATTTATTTGATTGGGCAGTAAGAGAGAAGGGTGTTGAAAGAAACAAAGAGATAGAAAAAAAGAGAAGAGAGAGGGTAGAGAAACTTCAAAAGGAAGGGGCAAGGTGGGAAGAAAAAGAGGTAGAAGGAAAAATAAAAGACGTCTTTATACCGACAGAAAAGCAAGTAAAAAGAGCGGAAAAAGAGATGGACAAAGGCATAGAAGGCAGGAAAAAAGAAAAGGTGGGAGTAAAGGGATGGCTTTCTTTGGCGATTTTTGGCATATGGTTTTTGCTTCGTGGGGTAGGGTCGGTTCTGTGGGAGGGAATTAAGAAGTGGGCCGGAGTAAAAGAGGAGAAAAAGGATAAATAATAATTATTTTTTATCGTTTAATTCTGTTTTGGCTTTCTCTCTTAGGCTTTCTGTCCTGTCTGTTTCATCAACCACGCTGCCTATTATCTGCTCTAAAACGTCTTCTAAACTAATTACTCCCGAAGTTCCTCCAAACTCGTCCACAACTATCGCCAAATGGCACCTTGTTTTGCGAAAGATCGGTATCAAAGTATCGATTTTTTTATTTTCTCGAACTCTGATTACTTCTCTGTTTGCCAACTCCGAAACGGTTTTTTCTTTCTCTCCCCGGGAAAAGGAAATGAGAAGATCTCTTTGGTGGCAAATGCCGATTATGTTATCCAGGTTATCTTTGTATATCGGGATCCGGGAGTGGGAGAGAGAGTATATTTCATTTTCTAAATCTTTCAGTTTTTTGCTTCCCTCAAAAGCGGTAACCACGGTTCGGGGAGTCATTATATCTCTTGTTTCAAGATCGTTTAAAAGAAAAACTCGGTGAATCATTTCTTTTTCATCCTTTTCAATAACTCCTTCCAGAAAACCTATATTACTTAAAGTCCGAATCTCTTCCTCGGAAACGGTTTTTCTTTTCTTTGGTAGGGGACTGGTAAAAAACTCTATGAGACGAATAAGAGGGGTGAATATTTTTGTGAGATAAAAAAACGGCTTTGCCAAAAAGATGCTTATAGGGAAAGCGAATGTCTCACCGATACTTTTGGGAATGATTTCAGCGAAAATTATTACCAAAAAAGTAAGGACGGCAGAAAAGATGCCTATTTTGGCACTTCCGAAAATCTCCGCTGCCATGGTTCCTACAAAAATACTTCCGGCGATATTGAAAATGTTGGTGAAAACAACAAGAACAGTGATGGTGGGGCGCATATCTTTTTTTATTTTCAAAAGATATTCCGCCCCTTTCTTTTTTTGGTTAGTGGCTATTTTTGCCTTATTTAAAGGCATGCTGAAAAAAGCAGCTTCGGTAGCAGAGAAGAACCCCGAACCCAAAAGCATAACGATTGTCGCGTAAAAGAGATTAGCCATTTTGTTTTAAAGCAATTGTCGGGCCGGCGGGATTTGAACCCACGATCTCACGCACCCCATGCGTGCGCCCTAAGCCTCTAGGCCACGGCCCGTTTACTTGTCTTTCCCCAATGTTTTAATGCACTTCGTGCAGGCAAGCACTTTTTGTCCAGCGTGCTCCTTAAAGTTTTTCTTTTTGATGCCCGCAGGGATATGCGCTTTTTGGATGTTGGGGCGCTTTCTCTTTTTGGGAGTTGGGTTATATCTTGACATCAGCTTTTTCCGAGCGCTTTCCATTACCGATGTCTTTCCGCAAATTTGGCATTCTCTTGGCATTTTTTTGACTGTCTTATTTTGTAATGCGCTTCATTATACAGGAAACAAAAAAATTTTCAACAATTTGCCCTTATGGCGGAAATCTGTTATCATACGGGACATATGGATACGTGGATATTTATCGTCATTATTCTTATTTTCTCGGCCATACTTCACGAGTATGCGCACGGCTATGCTGCCTACGCCCTGGGAGACCCTACGGCAAAGAATATGGGCCGGTTAACGCTCAATCCCATTCCTCATGTTGACCCCTTTTTCACCATTCTTCTGCCCCTTATTATGATTATTCTCCCGGGCAACTTTATTATCGGAGGAGCAAAACCCGTTCCCATAAACCCTTTTAATCTGAGAGGAAAGTACGATCAGATGAAAGTTGCTCTGGCCGGTCCGGGATCCAATATTGCTCTGGCTATATTTTTCGGATTGCTTATTCGGTTTGTGCCGGTTATAAGGGAAAACGAGTCTCTTTTCTTCGCTTTTGCGGCAGTTGTTTTTATAAATCTTCTTCTGGCGGTTTTCAATCTCCTGCCCATTCCTCCGCTTGACGGGTCTCATGTTCTCTTTACCTTTTTTCCCTCTTTTGCGGAAAAGGCGAAAGTGTTTTTCGCTCAGTACGGACTTTTTATCCTTATTTTCGCCATTATTTTCTTTGCGCCCTATATCTTTCTCTTTCTTTTTTTCGTAATAGGCCTTCTTTTTTATCCTATTACCGGGTTGCCCTTAGGGGAGTTTATTGCTTTTCTATAAACGGTTAATAGAAAGCCCGATTTCTGCAGCTTCTAATCAGCCTTTGAGTGATTTAATGCGGGTTTGTTGACTTTTTGTTTTTTTTGTGTAGTATAACAGGGCAGAGGTTTACAGAGCCCCGGCCTTATGGGTTTTTTTATTTTCGGGGACTGGTAAACAAGCTTTGTTAGAGTATTTATACCGTATTATGCCGACGATTAATCAGCTTATAAAAAAAGGAAGAAAAAAGGTAAAGAGAAAAGACAAATCTCCTGCTCTTTCCTATGGTTTTAATAGCGTGAGAAACAGAAAGTCGGCCTATCCCTCTCCTTTCAAGAGAGGAGTCTGTATTAAAGTAACAACCGTTACTCCCAAGAAGCCGAACTCTGCGCTTCGTAAGGTGGCCAGAGTTAGAGTTTCCAACGGAGCGGAGGTGACAGCCTACATTCCCGGAATAGGACACAAACTCCAAGAACACTCGGTGGTCCTTATAAGAGGAGGGAGGGTTAAAGACCTTCCTGGAGTCCGTTATCATGTGGTGCGTGGAGCGCTGGATGCTACGGGAGTGGACGACAGAAAAACGTCGCGCAGCAAGTACGGAACAAAGAAGGGGAAATAACAAATGACAAATGACTAATGACTAATAACCGTTTATCAAGGAAGTCATAGGCCATAGATTATAAGTTAATTCTTATGTTTGAAGAAACCGGAAAAAAGAAATACAAAGTGCAACCGATTACTCCGGACCCGGTTTATAACAGCGTGATGGTTTCCAAGTTTATCAATCACGTGATGCGTAAAGGAAAAAAAGATACGGCCAGGAAAGTGGTTTACAACGCGTTTGAAAATATAAAAAAGAAAGAAAAAAAAGAACCTCTTGAAGTATTTGAAAAAGCAATTGACAATGTCGCTCCTTCCATGGAAGTGCGCTCAAAAAGAGTGGGAGGAGCAACTTACCAGGTGCCGATGAAAGTCAACAAAAAACGGTCGCTTAGCTTGTCTATGCGCTGGATTGCAGGGGCGGCAAGAGAAAAAAAAGGAAAACCGATGCACGAAAAGCTTTGCGAGGAGCTGGTAAGCGCTTTTAAAAACGAAGGAGGGGCGGTGAAAAAGAAAGAAAATATGCACAAGATGGCAAAGGCGAACAAGGCCTTCGCCTATTTGGCAAAGTAAAAGTATTATGGCCAGAGAATATCCATTAGACAGATATAGGAATATAGGGATTATTGCTCACATTGATGCGGGCAAAACAACCGTTACCGAACGGATTCTTTTTTATGCCGGGATTTCCCACAAGATAGGGGAAACTCACGAAGGGATGTCGGTAATGGATTGGATGGAACAGGAAAAAGAGAGAGGAATTACTATTACTTCTGCGGCAACTACCTGCTTTTGGGTTCCCTTGGGAGAAGAGAAAAAAAAGGAAAACGAGTACAGGATAAATATCATTGACACTCCCGGGCATATTGACTTTACCGCGGAAGTGCAAAGATCAATGCGCGTACTGGACGGGGCAGTGGTTGTTTTTGACGGAGTTGCCGGTGTAGAGCCCCAATCGGAAACGGTTTGGAGGCAGGCGGATAAGTACCGTGTTCCGCGTATTTGTTTTATCAATAAGATGGATCGGACAGGCGCTTCTTTTGAAGATGCCATTGATTCTATAAAAGAAAAATTAACCACTGACCTTGCGGTGATGCAGATTCCGGCCGGAGAAGAAGAAAATTTTAAAGGGGTAATTGACCTTATGGGAAGAAAAATGATTCGCTTTGAGGGAGATTTCGGAGAAACTGTTAAAGAAGAGGAAGTTCCGGAAGAGATGAAAGAAAAAGTGGAAAAATGGAGAAACGAAACACTTGAAAAAATAGTTACCGAGGACGAAAACCTTTTTGAAAAATATACTCAAGGAATGGAAATAAAAGAAGAGGAGATAAGGGAGGTTTTAAGAAAAGCGGTTCTAGCCTATAAAATAATACCTGTTTTTTGCGGTTCTGCGTTAAAAAACAAAGGAGTCCAGCCGGTTCTTGATGCTGTTTGCCACTATCTTCCGGCCCCTACCGATCTTTTAGAAACCGAAGGAAGAGATCCGAAGAGCCAAGATCCTATAAAGCTAAAGGCCGATGACGAGGAGTCATTTACCGCTCTTGCTTTTAAGCTTGCAAACGATGCTTACGTGGGAAGTTTGACTTTTATGCGTGTATATTCAGGAAAACTTTCTGGAGGGTCTTATGTTCTTAACGCCAACACGGGCAAAAAAGAGCGCATCAGCCGAATTCTCCGTATGCACTCGGATCAACGCGAAGAGCTGAAGAACATATATACAGGCGACATCGTAGCAGCAGTAGGGCTCAAGGAGACTTCCACCGGGCACACTCTTTGTGATGAAAATAGACCGGTTGTTTTGGAAGATATCGCTTTCCCGGAGCCGGTAGTTTCTATAAGGGTAGAGCCAAAAACAAAGGAAGATCAAGAAAAGATGGGCATTGCTCTTCGGAAATTGGCGGAAGAAGATCCCACTTTCAGAACAACGGGAGACGTAGAAACCGGAGAAACTATTATTTCGGGCATGGGAGAGCTTCATCTGGATATCATCATCGACAGGATGAAGAGAGAGTTTAAAGTTGAAGCGCAAGCCGGCCAGCCTCAGGTAGCTTACAAAGAAGCTATTAGAAAGCCGGCGGAAGCGGAAGGAAAGTATATCAAGCAAAGCGGAGGAAGGGGGCAGTATGGCCATGTAAAACTGAGAATAGAGCCTCTTTCTCCTGAAGAAGGGCAAAGACTGGAATTTGTTGATGAGATAAAAGGAGGGGTTATCCCTCAAGAGTTTATCCCCGCGGTAGAAAAAGGCATTGAGGAAGTAATGGATGAGGGAGTTTTGGCCGGGTATCCGATTGTTAATGTAAAAGCTTCTCTTTTTGACGGATCTTTCCACGAGGTTGACTCTTCAAAAATGGCTTTTAAAATAGCGGGGTCTATCGGATTTAAAGAAGCATATAAAAATGCTGACCCGGTTATACTAGAGCCGATAATGAGTGTAGAGGCGGTTATTCCCCCCGAATACTTGGGGGATGTAATGGGAGATATTTCCTCAAGAAGGGGAGAAGTGCACTCTACCGAGGAAACGAAAGGGAAGAGAGCACAGAAAATTATTCGCGCCAAGGTTCCGCTTGCCGAGATGTTCGGTTATGTGACAAATTTGCGTTCACTTACCAAGGGAAGAGGGAATTATTCCATGGAGTTTGACAGTTATAAGGAGGTTCCTTATAATATCGCGCAGGAAATTATTAACAAAGGTTCCTGAATCCTGGCACTTGGCACCTAACAACTGACAGCTTAATTTAACAGTCAGATATTAAGTGTTAGTTATCAGATGTTAAGTGCCAGGCGCCAGTTCGTATTGGACTTTTTTTAAAAAATATTATATCATACAATGCAGTAGAAATTCGTTGTAAAATTTCGTTTAGCAAGGCGAAGCTTTGTTTTTCTTGCCGGACGGAAATAATGAATTTTCACTACAACGTTATGACAAAATTTTGAAGACAAGTAAAAGTTAATAACTACCCGGCGCCGAGCTAAAAGCAGCGGTACGGGATAAAAAAATATGGCTAAAGAAAAATTTGAAAGAGGGAAGCCGCACCTTAACGTGGGAACCGTTGGTCATGTCGACCACGGAAAAACAACCCTGACAGCGGCTATGATAAACACCCTTCACTTAAAAGGGCTTATCGGAAAGAAAACGAGTGTTGAAGAAATAGACTCCGCTCCCGAAGAAAAAGCGAGAGGTCTTACCATTTCTATTTCTCACAGGGAGTACGAGACGGAAAAAAGGCACTACGCACACATTGACTGTCCCGGACACGCTGACTATGTTAAAAACATGATTACCGGAGCGGCTCAGATGGACGGAGCGATTCTTGTTGTTTCTGCGACTGACGGACCTATGCCCCAAACAAGAGAGCACATTCTGCTTGCCAGGCAAGTAGGTCTTCCTTCGCTTGTTGTTTTTCTAAATAAAGTTGACTTGGTTGATGACAAGGAGATGATTGACCTTGTAGAATCCGAAGTAAGAGAACTTTTGAACAAGTACGATTTCCCCGGCGATGAAATCCCCATTGTTAAAGGATCGGCATTAAAAGCCCTGGAGGCCAACTCTGCCGACGATGAATCTTTAAAGCCCGTTATGGAGCTTTTAGAGGCGATGGACAGCTATATTCCCGAACCGGAAAGAGACAAGGACAAGCCGTTTCTTATGGCGGTGGAAGATGTCTTTTCAATTGAAGGAAGGGGAACCGTTGCTACCGGAAGAATTGAAAGAGGGGTTGTTAAATCGGGAGAAGAAGTGGAGATTGTAGGATTGAGAGACACAACAAAAACCACCGTGGTGAGCGTTGAGATGTTTAACAAAAGCCTTGACGTTGGTGAGGCGGGAGACAATGCGGGAATTCTTCTCCGCGGAACAAAAAAAGATGACATAGAAAGAGGTCAGGTATTGGCGAAACCGGGTTCCATCACTCCCCATACCGAATTTGAAGCGGAAGTCTATATTCTGGGCAAGGAAGAAGGAGGAAGGCATACCCCGTTTTTTAAAGGGTACAAGCCCCAGTTCTACGTAAGAACAACCGATGTTACCGGTGAGGTAGATCTTCCCGAAGGGACGGAGATGGTAATGCCCGGAGATACGGCCAATTTGACAGTAAAGCTTATCGCACCCGTCGCGCTTGAAGAAAAAATGAGATTTGCCATCCGCGAGGGAGGAAAGACTGTTGGTGCGGGAGTAGTAACCAAAATTCTTAAGTAACTTTCGGAAATCCGGGGTTTGTACGAAACTTTCGGTATTAGTTAGTTTTTCAAAGTTAACAGATGGCTAAAAAGAAAGCAACCGAGACCAAAGAGGGGTTGAAATCCAAGATCAGGATAAAGCTGCGCGCTTACGATCACAAAGTAATTGATACCAGCGCGGGACAGATTATTGATACGGCGCTCAGGTATGGCAGTGAAGTGTTGGGCCCTACCCCGCTCCCGACGGAAATAAAGAAGTATACTGTTACCCGTTCGTCTTTCGTGCATAACAAATCGAAAGAACAGTACGAGGTTCGAATACACAAGAGAATTATTGAGATTCTTAATCCCGGAGCGAAGGTTCTTGACGCGTTAAGAAATTTGACACTGCCTGCAGGAGTTAATATCGAGATAAAGATGTAAACGGCGGAATACTCTCTCTGTTAGAGTGTCGGCCGTCGGCATTCGGAATTTATTCATGCGCATTTTATCGGTTATTTTCGGATGTTAGTTATCAGTTAATTTTTCGTTGCCTTGAAGACTGGGCAAGCGCCCGGTTTTTCATTGAAAGCACCATTTTACAGATTAAAAAGATAACAGTTGGCGCCTTGTAAGCTTTACAACGGCGACCGGCAGTGGAATGAAGTTTATTATCGGAAAAAAATTGGGAATGTCCCAGGTTTACGACAAGGAAGGGAAAGCGGCTCCCGTGACTTTAATTGAGACCGGACCGTGTGTAGTAACTCAAGTAAAGAACGAAGAAACCGACGGTTACAATGCGGTACAACTCGGTTTTCTTAAATTGAAAAAGGAAAAGACGGGAAAATCTCAGTCAAAGAAGCCTTACCGGTTTGTAAAAGAAGTCAGGGGTAAGTTTGATGTTTCTCCGGGAGATGAAGTTTCGACAAGTATCTTTTCTGTTGGTGACAAGGTTAAAGTAAGAGGAGTATCAAAGGGGAAAGGGTTCGCCGGAGTAGTAAAAAGATGGGGTTTTTCCGGATCGGACGCTTCCCACGGAACGAAAGACACAGAAAGAAGAGGGGGTTCTATCGGCTCTATGTTTCCCCAAAGAGTGATGAAAGGAAAGAAAATGCCCGGAAGGATGGGGACTGACAAGGTGACCGTCAGAAATTTAAAAGTAGTGGATGTTAATCCGGAAAAAAATATTATTGCCGTGAAAGGGGCCGTTCCGGGTAAAAACGGAGGAGCCGTGACGGTAGAAAAAATATGAAGGCTGATTTGTACAATATGGAAGGGAAGAAAGAAGGAGAGATCAGTCTTCCTGAGGAAGTTTTCGGTCTGGAAGTGAATGAAGATTTGATTTACCAGGTAGCGCGTGCACAGATGAGCAATAGGCGCCAAAACACGGCGCATACCAAAGATCGCAGCGAAGTAAGAGGAGGAGGCAGAAAACCGTGGAGGCAAAAAGGGACCGGAAGAGCCAGGCACGGGTCCAGGCGCTCACCGATATGGAAAGGAGGAGGCGTCACTTTCGGCCCGAGAAACGAGAGAAATTACAAAAAAAAGATTAATAAAAAAGCGAAAAGAAAGGCTCTTTTTATGGTTCTTTCTGCCAAAACGAAGGAGAATTTAGCGCTTTTTCTTTCCGACTTAAAAGTAAAGGAGCCGAAAACCAAGGAGATGAAAGGGTTCTTGGAAAAAATGCCTTGTGACAAAAGAACGTTGATCGTACTTCCGGAGATTGACAGGAACGCAATTCTGGCCACGCGAAACATGGAAGATGTCGGCACTATCCAGGCAAAAGACCTTAATGTGCTGGATATTTTATCTTATAAATGGATTATTTTGCCCAAAAAGTCGGTGGAAACCATCAAGCAGAGCTTTAATCAGTAAACTATGGAAAAGAAAAAGGAGAAAATCAAAGAAACCGATTTAAAGGAGATGTCCGAAAAACACGCTTTAGAAAAGCCGCATATCAGTGAGAAAGCCACCGCCTTGCCCGAGAGCGGGTTTTACGTTTTTAAAGTGAAAGACGGCGCCAATAAAAAAGATATTAAAGAAGAGACGGAAAAAAAGTATAAGGTGAATGTGGAAAAAGTAAGGATAATAAAGGTTCCGCCCAAGAAAAGGAGAGTAGGAAGAACGGAAGGGAAAACAAAAGGGTATAAAAAAGCGATTGTAAAGATTAAAAAAGGCCAAACAATTGATCTTTCCGCGTAAAAATGAATTTAAAAGCAAAAAAAAGGAAAAAGCTAATCACTCCTCTTAAAAAAACCGGAGGAAGATCCAGCCAAGGGAAGATTACGGTAAGGCACAGGGGTGGAGGCGTTAAGCGCCTTTACAGAAGGGTTAACTTTGGACAGGAACCAGTGGATGTTAAAGGGAAGATTTCCAGCATTGAGTATGATCCGAACAGAACGGCTGATATCGCTTTTGTGAAATACGAAAACGGAGATGTAAAATATATCCTTGCTCCCCAGGGATTAAAAGAAGGGGACGAGATTATTACCGCTGAGAAGGCGGCGATTAAGCCCGGGAACAGAATGCGCCTTAAAAATATTCCGGTGGGTACCATGGTAAACAATGTTAGCCTTTATCCGGAGGGAAAGGGCAAGCTGGTTCGCAGTGCCGGACTGGGAGCGCTTATTCTCGCTCACGAGGGGAAAATGACCCATCTTAAGATGCCTTCAAGGGAGGTAAGAAAGGTTAGAAGCGACTGTTTTGCTACCGTGGGAGAAGTATCCAATCCGGAACACCGCTACCGGAAAATTAAAAAAGCAGGAACTGCAAGAAAAATGGGAAGAAGACCGGTTGTCCGGGGATCGGCTATGAATCCGGTGGATCACCCGCACGGAGGAGGAGAAGGAAGGGCGCCGATCGGCATGCCTTCTCCGAAAACACCTTGGGGGAAAAAGGCGAGAGGAGTCCGCACCCGAAAAAGAAAGCATACCGACAGGTATATTATAAAGAGAGCAACCAAGAAAAGAAAAGGCAAGAAATAAATAAAAATAAAGGTTTGTATTATGGCACGAAGTTCAAAAAAAGGGCCCTATATTGACGAAAAACTGCTGAAAAAGGTAGAGAACTTAAAGCCGGGAGATAAAAAAACGGTTGTTAAGACATGGTCAAGAAAAGCAACCATTACTCCCGAGATGATAGGGTACACATTCGGTGTTTATAACGGAAAGGAGCATATAAAGGTTTACGTGACCGAAGAGATGGTTGGCCATCTTCTGGGAGAGTTTTCGCCGTCAAAGAAGTTCGTCAGGCACGGGGGAAAAATGCAAAGAGAACAGGAAAAGAAGAAATAAAAAATAACGGAAGTTGCCAATAAAGTATGACAATTGAAGCAAAACTGAATTATTTGAGAATTTCGCCAAGGAAGGTTCGTTTGGTAGCCGATCTTGTGCGCGGCCGTTCGGTCAGTGATGCGGAGAAAGTTCTTCAGTTTACGATTAAACGTTCCGCGGACCCGGTTTTAAAGCTTCTAAAATCCGCTGTTGCCAATGCAGAAAACAATTTCGGGCTCAAAAAAGAAAACCTTTATGTCTCCGAAATGAGAGTTGACGGAGGGCCGATTATTAAGAGATTCAGGCCGCGTGCTCGGGGAGCCGTGGCTCCCATACAGAAGAAAACTTCTCATGTCTCCATTGTTTTAGAAGAAAGAGAAGGAGGAGATGTCCGCAAAAAAGGAAAAAAAGAAAAGATAAAGAAAGTTTACCAAACAGAAAAGCCAAAAGAGGAAGTTTCTTCCAAGGCAAAAGAAAAACGTGCCGGAGAGTCTGATGAAGGAAAATCTTCTCGCGTGGATAAGAAGCCGGTACCGGGAAAAACACAAATATTTAGAAGAAAATCAATATGACACACAAAGTACATCCAAAAATTTTCCGTATTGGCATAACCAAAGGGTGGGACTCCAAGGGTTTTTATGAAAAAAACTTCTCCTCTTTCCTTAAGGAAGATTACGCTATAAGAAGGCTTTTGCGCAGTCTTTTACGCGAAATGGGAGTTGAGAAAATAGAGATTGAGCGCTCAATGGACGAGGTGGGAGTGATAGTTTACAGTGCAAGGCCGGGCCTAATCATAGGAAGAGGAGGAGAAGGAGTAAAAACTTTGAAAGAAAAACTGGAAAAAGAAGTTAATCGGATTTCCAAAAGCGAGAAAAAGAAAGTACGGCTGGAAATAAGAGAAGTGAAAGACCCTTGGCTTTCCGCCACACTGGCTGCCCAAGACATCGCCAGACAGCTTGAAAGAAGGCTTCCCTACAGAAAGGTGGTAAAACAAGCACTGCACAAAATTTCCATGCACAAAGAGGTTAAAGGGGTCAGAATCCAGGTTAGCGGAAGGCTTAACGGGATAGAGATAGCAAGAAGCGAATATTTTCAGCAAGGGCAGCTTAAAAGAGAAACCCTGCGCGGAGATATTGACTACGGGTTTGAGATGGCAAGATGCCCCTTCGGAGCAATCGGGGTAAAAGTCTTTATTTACAAAGGAGAGAAGTTTGATTAAGCGGCAATAGTAAAAGGGATAATCCGAGAAAACCATGTTATTTCCCAAAAAAGTAAAACACAGAAAACACCGCAAAGGAAGAATTAAGGGAGTGGCGATGAAAGGCGCTTTCGTTAACTTCGGAAGTTACGGCCTTAAAACGGAAGCAAACGGCATTATATCCGCCAGGCAGATAGAGGCTGCCCGGAGAGTAATAATCCGCTACTTGAGAAAAGGGGGGAAGATGTGGATAAGAATTTTTCCCGATAGGCCGATTACCCGCAAGGGACAGGAAGTTCCCATGGGAGGAGGAAAGGGAAGCGTTGACCACTATGCAGCTCCTGTGAAGAAAGGAAGAGTTCTTTTCGAACTTGAAGGCATACCCGAGGAAAAAGCCAAAGATGCCCTGAGAAAGGCGGGAGACAAGTTGCCGGTCAAAACAAAATTCGTTAAAAAATAGAAATCATGAAATCCGGAGAGATAAGAAAAAAAAGTGAAAAAGAATCCGCAAAGATGCTTTCCGAAAAGATAAAAAGATTGCGGGATATTCGGTTTGGAGAGGCGAATACCAAATCAAAAAACACCAAAGAGGCGGCAAATTTGCGTAAAGACATTGCAAGAATCAAAACCATTTTAAAAGAAAAAGAGAAACATGAAAAATAAATTAAAAGGGACAGTGGTTTCCGATAAAATGAGCAAAACGGTAGTAGTGGAAGTGGAAAGGATTAAAAAACATCCCCGGTATAAGAAGAGATACAAGGTGCACAAAAAATATAAGGCCCATGACGAGAAAGGAGAGTGCAAAAAAGGAGACGAGGTGGTTATTGAGGAGTGCAGGCCGATAAGCAGGCACAAGAAGTGGAGAGTTGTGGAACAAGATACAAAAAATAAAACACAAGGCGCCAAACAGTAGAGGACAATCAAGATACAAGATACCTTTTTATTATTTGTATCTTACAGCCCCCTCCAGGAAGCAAAAATATTATGATTCAAACAGAGACAGTTTTAAAAATTGCCGACAACACGGGCGCGAAGGTAGTCCAGTGTTTCCGTATTCTCGGAGGGACCAGAAGGCGCTACGCGAGAATAGGGGATATTGTGGTCGCTTCGGTGAAAAAATCCGAGCCCCGGAAAGTTGTTAAAAAGCATGACATAGTGCGAGCGGTAATTGTACGCCAGAAGTACAACTACCGGAGAAAAGACGGAACCTATATCCGCTTTGATGAAAATGCGGCGGCTGTTCTGGACGGAAAAACAAAAAGGCCCAAAGGAAGCAGAGTTTTTGGCCCTGTTCCGCGGGAGTTAGCCGAAAAGGGATTTAAAGAAATAACCACCATGTCCAAGGAGGTGGTATAAATTATGCGTATTAAAAAAGGAGACACCGTTTTAATTATTGCCGGAAAAGACCGTGGGAAAAAGGGGAAGGTTTTGCACATCTTTCCCCAAGAAAGAAAGATCTCCGTTGAGGGAGTCAATCTTTTAAAAAAGCACGTCTCTCCGGAAAAACAAAGACAACAGCAGAAAGGAAAGAAAACGGGGCAGATTGTCGAATTTCCTGCCGCCATTTCTGTTTCTAACGTTAAGCTTATCTGCCCGAAGTGTGGCAAGGGAACCCGTATCGGCAAAGAAAACGGAGAGAGAGTTTGTAAAAAGTGTAATCAAAGAGTATAATGTCCGACCTGAAAGAGAAGTACAATAAAGAGATTGTACCCAAACTTAAAAAAGAAATGGGGTTAAAAAGCGTTTTGGAGTGCCCTCGGGTAACCAAGGTTGTGGTTAACGTAGGTGTGGGAAAGTGGATTACGAAAGATACCGCAAGAAAACAAGAGGTGTTAAAAAAGGTTTCCCAAGACCTGTCTCTTATTACCGGACAACGTCCTCAGGAAAGGCCGGCCAAAAAATCAATTTCCGGTTTTAGTCTGAGAGAAGGAATGCCTGTCGGATTAAGAGTCACTCTCCGTGGAAAAAAGATGTATGATTTTTTAGAAAGACTTACCAAAATAGTTTTTCCCAGAATCAGGGATTTTCAGGGCATTTCGCTTTCCTCGGTAGATGGCAAGGGAAACTTGACGATAGGCGTTGAAGAACAGCTGGTATTTCCGGAGATATCCGCGGACGAAACAGATTTCTTTTTTGGAATGGAGATAACCATAGTCACTTCCGCAAAGGAAAAAGAACAGGGAATAACCCTTTTAAGGGAATTGGGCATTCCTTTTGAAAAAGAAGAGAAGCCTGAGTAAAACAAAAAATTTCCAAAAACTATGGCCAGAAAGGCAAAAATTGAAAAATCAGCTCAAAAACCCAAATTTAATACCCGGACGGTGCGGAGGTGTTTTAAGTGCGGACGTGCAAGGAGCGTTTTGAGGAAGTTCGGACTTTGCAGAATATGTTTCCGTGAAATGGCAAATAAAGGAGAAATTCCGGGAATAAAAAAATCAAGCTGGTAAAAAATCAATCTGAAATTTTAAACCTAAAATTTATTTTAAAATGTATACCGATCCAATAGCAGACATGTTAAACAGAATCAGGAATGCGCAGGCTGTGGGCAAGAGTACTGTTGATATTCCCTTTTCATCAATTAAATATGAAATTGCCCGCTGTTTGGAGAGAGAAGGGTTTTTAGGAAAAACAGTGAAAAAAAAGAACAAAAATACTTTTTTTTCCGTGACTTTGAATTACGAGAGCAACGGAGAGCCGGTAATTACGGAGATTAAAAGAATTTCTTCTCCAGGACAGAGAATATACAACAAAAGCAAAGAGATGAGAAAAGTCAAAGGCGGGCGTGGGGTTTCCGTTATTTCCACTCCTAAAGGAGTAGTAACGGACAAGGAAGCGAGAGAAAAAGGCTTGGGAGGAGAGATGCTTTGCGAAGTATGGTAAAAAACGAACAATGACTGGGGGTAGTCATAGGTCATGAGTCATAAGTCATAAGTCATTAGTCAATTAATTATGTCTAGGATAGGGAAAAAACCAATTGAAATTCCGGAAGGAGTGGAAGTGAAGGTTGAAAAAGGAAAGGTAATTGCGAAAGGACCGAAAGGGGAGCTTTCTTTAGATATTCCTCCGGAAGTGGGAGTTAAGGTAAGTGACGGCGAGGTTTTGGTTTCTCAAGAGAAAGAAACAAAAATGAGCAAAGCTCTCTGGGGAACGGTAAGAGCTTTGGTTAATAATCTGATAGAGGGAGTGAGCAAAGGATATGCAAAAGATTTGCAAATAAAAGGAGTGGGTTATCGTGCGGAGATGAAAGATGACAAGCTGGTGCTCAGGGTTGGGTTTTCCCATCCGGTTGAGGTAGAGAAAAGAGAGGGAGTGAATTTTTCGGTAAACAAGGATATAATCACTGTGTCTGGTATTAAAAAAGACCTGGTGCACAGGGTTGCCGCGGAAATAAGGAAAATACGCCCGCCCGAGCCCTACAAAGGAAAAGGAATAAGGTATAAAGATGAAGAAGTTGTCCTTAAAGAAGGGAAAAAGACGGCGGGAAAATAAAGATTAAGTGATATGCTGGAGAATAAAAAAGAAAAAACTAAAAGAAGACACAAAAGAGTGAGAAAAAAGATTTTTGGCACTGCCGATAGGCCGCGGTTGCATGTTTTCCGTTCCCTTAATCATATTTACGCCCAGCTTGTTGATGATAAAAGAGGGGTGACTATTCTGGCGGAAGATGACCGTAAAAAGGAAAGCGGGAAGAAGAAAAGTACCGGGGAGAAAAGTAAAACGGAAAAGGCATTTGAAGTGGGAAACAGAATCGCCAAAAAGGCGAAGGAGAAAAAAATTAAAACAGTTGTTTTTGATCGCGGAGGGTACCGTTATCACGGCCGAGTAAAAGCGGTGGCCGAGGGTGCCCGTAAAGAGGGATTGGAATTTTAAATCTTTATACGCTAATATGCCAAAAGAAGAGATAAAAAAAGAATTTGAAAATGAGGTTCTTGATATAAGCAGGGTAGAGAGAATGACGGCGGGAGGGAGGCGTTTGCGCTTCCGTACTCTTGTTGTTGTCGGCGATAAAAAAGGAAAGGTGGGGATAGGGAGCGCCAAGGGGCATGATGTCCAACAGTCCATTGAAAAAGCGACAAAAAAAGCGCAGAAGGCGGTAGTTAAGGTTCCCACCACCCAAGGAGGTACTATTCCCTACGAAGTACGAGCGAAGTTTGGCGCGGCAGAAATTCTTCTAAAGCCGCAATCCGAGGGAAGAGGAATAGTGGCCGGAGGAACGGTGAGAGCAATCTGTTCTATGGCGGGAATATCCAATATTTCGGGCAAAATATTGGGGAACACCCGAAACAAGCCGAACAACGCCAAAGCCACCATAAAGGCCTTACAGAAGTTGCGGACCAAAGAAGAAGAAAAGAAAAAAGAAAGGGAAAAGACTCCATCTGCAAAAACAAAGAAAAGTGAAGCAGAAGGAGAAAAATAAGATGCAGATTCACGAAATAAAACCAAAAACCAAAATAAAGAGCAAAAAGCGCATAGGCAGGGGAGGAAAAAGAGGTACTTACTCTGGAAAGGGTGTAAAAGGACAGAAGGCTCGCGCCGGAGCAAAGATGAAACCTTTGATAAGAGAGCTCGTAAAACGGTATCCGAAAAAGAGAGGATACAAGTTTTCCCCCATTAGAAAGTTTTTTGTTGTTAATCTTTCTACTTTGGATAAAGTGTTTGAAGACGGGTTGGAGGTAAGCCCTAAAACTTTGGCGGAAAAGGGATTAATTTCCAAAAGCAAAAAGCTTCCCATTAAAATTTTGGGAAAAGGAGAGACAGAAAAAAAATTCCATATAAAGGGATGCCTTATTTCGGCAAAAGCAAGAGAAAAAGTGGAGAAAGCGGGAGGGAAGATAGGCCAATTGCCAGTAACCGTTGATAAAGGCCATAGGGCATAAATCAATTTACATGTTTGAAAAAATTATCAAAATATTTCAGCTTCCGGACCTAAGAAAAAGAATTCTTTTCGTACTGGGTGTTTTTGCTGTTTTTCGTTTTATGGCGGGAATTC
>PUMQ01000004.1 GCA_003551435.1 Candidatus Nealsoniibacteriota bacterium | reverse complement strand
TATTTCTTTAACGTTTTTCCCTAAATTATCCGCGAAATTACTATCGGCCACAAAATTTTTCAAGTCAAGAGACACGCTTCTCTCATCTACGCTTTCTATTCTTTTCAAAAGCTCCTCCTTCAGCTCCCTTTTGTTTTTTACCTTTTCAATGCAGTGAAAATTGGGTTCCACGTTCTTCTGTAAGAACCAAATTAAATCAAAGAAATCTCTTCCTTTCGCTCTCACCAATGTTTCTCCCGTTTTACTTGTCTTTTCCCATTTTCTATAAAGGACGGCCCTTATTTTGGTGGACATCAAAGTCGGAAGATCGAAAGTTTTTACAAGTATCGGATAATTGAATTTGAATATAGGCTTAAATTCTTCTTTAAATCCGCTACAAAAATCAAAATCGGAAAACACTTCTATCCTTACAAAAAGGTGGTCCGATTCCGCCTTACTTTTTGCAAGACCTAAGCTTTTTAACACGGGAAACTTAAAATAAACACGAAACTTTTGAATCTTGGTCTCGGGAGCAAGCCCCGCTTCTTTTTCCAAAAAAAGCCTTGCATCTTCCGCTAAAGCATATATATCCACTTCTCTTTTTGTATCCACAAAATCCAAATCTTCCGAAAGACGAGGCAAATTATGGCAGTGTGCCAAACAAGTCCCACCGTAAAAAAACAGCTCTCTGTATTTTTCACAAGAATAGATATGGTGCAAGATTAAAATTTGGAGATATTCCCTTAAAAGATTCCGGACATAGAAATCCGGCTTATCCCTGTTTTCTTCTACAATTTTTTCCAATATCGCCTTAGCCCGCATAAAATTTGGTTATTTTTTTCATTTTTTCGCTCCCCTCCTTTTCTGCGTATTTTTTAAACTCTTTAAAGTCATCTTCCCCTATCTGCCCTTTGTTTATTCTCAGTGAATCCAGAAAATCTTTGCTAAAAATAGTATTTTTCCTCAGGTATAGGAAGTCAAACAAGGCCTTTCCGACGGTAGCTTTATAGACGAAAAAACCGCTTTTTTCTTCCGTTTTAAACCCGCAAAACAAATCTTCTTTTATATTATAATAATAAAAATCTCCCAGTTCGTTTTTAATCTTATTGGTCTTTTTGACGCTTATCATTGAAAAACCAAAAGAGCTTTCACTTAAAATATTGTTTTCATTTAAAACGTACTCCAGACTTAAATAGGAAGGAGAATACAAGACACCGCACAAAAACTCCATATAGCCATTCCAAACATTTTTATTTTTCATCTCCTCCAAATATCCGCGAGAAACATATACTCCTCTTTTTAAAGAAACAATCTCTCCTTTTTTCTTTAGTCTAGAAAGTATTATTTTCAGATAATACTCTTTTATATTTAAAGAAGACAGGCTCTGTATTGTGAAATAGGGCATGCTTTTGACAAGCTCCTTTACTTCCTTTGCTCTGGAGATATTATTATGTTTTTTGTTCATAAGCGTTTCTTTTGATATACAATAATTGTATACTAAAGGAAATAAAAGTCAAGAGTCTTCCTTTTGCTTCTCATTAGCCATTCACTTTCCGCGTAGTTTTTAATTTTTTTGGCTTCTCACTCTTTTTTTGCAAGACGGCCGGTGATTTATAGGCAGTGTTTGGGGATTTTACCACAGAAAGAGGAAAAGAAAAACCGCTCTTTTTGGAAATCTTTACTTATTTTATCAAAGTTAACAAAACCCCGCTAAAAAATAGCGGGGACTGTTATTTTTCTATGCCATTCTCTTTTACTTCTTAGAGCGCATAACGTAGAAGATAACTCCTGCGATAATAACAATGGCGACAACGACAAGGACGGTCATTCCCCCGTCCATCTCTTCCTCAAATTCGTCAACCTCTACCGGCTCTTCGTCAAATATAAGCTCGGGATCTTCATCAACCTCTACCGGTACTCTGTCGGGTGCCGGGAGAGGATCTTCGTCCACCGGCTCATCTGCCGGCTCATCCCACTCTTCCTCCAACTGCTCGTTGTCTACCGGAAACACTTCATCGTCTATTTCTATCATTGAAAGCCCCTGTCCGGAAACAGAAGAAACTCCCACCACAGCGAATACAAGAGCAAGAACGGTGATATAGGCGGTTAATTTTAGGATATTCATGTTTTAATGAAACTTATTTTAATTTACCGTCATCGACCATCCACTCTTTATAAAGAGACGTTAGTGGATAACGGCTCTAGGGAGGCAACCTAACAAAAAAAAGGTTTGCTGTCAACCTTTTTTAGCCTGTTGCAAAACCCAGAGTTAAGCAATAGGCTCTATGTTGCATCAACTCTAATTTTTATGTCCAAAGCTTTAGCAATTTTGTTTAAAAAAGAAAGTGATGGATTGTATTTTCCGGACTCAAGACGAGCAATAGCCGATTGCTTGGTACCGCTCTTTTCAGCCAATTCTTTTTGAGTTAGGCCTTTTTTGTTTCTTTTCTCTATTAAGAGCCGGATCAATTCAAATTCAAAACCAAGTTCGTCATAATAACGCTTGGTCTCTTTATCCTTCAAAACCTCTTTTTTAAAATTTTTGAAACTATTTTTTTTCATAGTAAAGGAAGTATATCATATACGTTATATTAGTCAAGCCCCCTTTTCCTTTCCCATGCTATTCTAAGATGACGTTTAGGTATTTTTTGCTCTTTCTTGATAAATCCGTGAAGAAGAATTGCTTTATTTTTACTAAAAGTAAAGATAATCCTTACTTCTTGAGACCCTCTTATTCTCAGCTCAAAAAGATTTTCGTCTATCTTTTTGCTATATGGCATGCCAAGTTTATTCCCGAAGCACTCTAAGAGTTCCACTGTACGGATAGTTTTTGCAACAGTTGATTTATTTAGTGATTTTATAAATTTTTGTACAGATTTCCCGTAGAATACAACTTCCATAATTGATTTTTAAAAACTATTTCCCCGAGTCGGTCATTTCTTTGAAGTCTTTGTTTTCTAAAAGCTTTTCGTAGCTCCCTTGAGCGGCTATTTTACCTTTTTTTATAAGATAAAGGGTATCACAGTTCTTAACGGTGGTAAGCCGGTGGGCGATGATAATAAGGGTACGCTCTTTTTTGAGCCGTTCTATCGCCTCTATGACGAACTTTTCTGTTACATTGTCCAAAGAGGAGGTCGCTTCGTCCATAACAAGCACTTCCGGATCGTTGTAAAGAGCTCGGGCAATTCCTATTCTCTGTCTTTGGCCTCCACTCAAGCGAATTCCCCTTTCTCCTATGAAAGTGCTAAGCCCTTCGGGCAAACTCTTCACAAACTCGTCAAGCCGGGCCGCTTTTACCGCCTCTTTTATTCTTTTTTCGTCTATTTTTTCTTCATCAATGCCAAAAGCAATGTTGTTGCGAATACTGTCGTCGGAAAGATAGATAAACTGGGGGATATAGCCGATATTTTCCTGCCACTCGTTAACACTTTCTTTTATATCCTTCCCGTCAACTAAAACCTCTCCCTTGGTAGGCTCTAAAAGCCCTAAAATCAGGTCAACAAGGGTCGTTTTCCCTGAACCGGTAGCTCCCACAAGCCCGATAGCAGAACCCTTTTTAACAGAAAGAGAGACGTCTTTTAGCACTTCCTCTTTTGTTTCCGGGTAAACAAAGGTAACTTTCCTAACTTCTATGCTCTCTTTTAGGGGCATTTTATCTTTAACAAACTCTCTCTTTTTTTCTTCATACTCTTTAAGAGCGGTCATATCCTCGTATATCGGCTGTAGGGCATAAGCGTGGTAGCGCAAACTGTTGTAGTTGCCGACAATGCTGTTTATAGCGGGAAGAAGGCGTTGAATAGAGAGAACAAACAAAGCAAGAACGGAAGCCAAAGCTCCGATAGAGTACCCTTTGTTCAAAAGAAGAAGGGCGATAAGAAGAACCCCCAAAACGGCGATAGTTTCTATTACCGGGCGTACCGTTGCCTTGACCGCCTGCCTGAATATCTCCGCTCTAGAGAGAGCATCCACGCTTTTTTCAAATCTCTTTGTAAACCAGTTCTGTCTGTTCATTACGGTAGCGTCTTTAAATCCTCCCACTCCCTCGTTTACCGTTTTTATTATCCTCGCCCTCTCTTCAAGCGCCCTTTCTCCGTGCTTTTTGGTCCGTCCTCTCACCACTTTTAAGAAAAGAGCGCTCACTCCCCCCAAAAGAAAAATAGTTACCAAAGTAACCGTAGGCTCAACCACAAAAAGAAGAGTAATTACCCCCAAAATCATCACCGTTTCGGTGGCAATTTCCAAAACAGGAAGCATAACATTGGTAGCCAGCGCTTTTGCTTCGGTGACCACATTCCGGGTAAGATCGGCGCTGTTTCTTCTTAAATGGAAAGAGTAAGGAACGTTCATATAAATTCCGAAGAGCTTCCTTGAAATTGATTTGTAGCGGTGATAGATGAAACGCGCTTTAACGTATTTATAAAAAACGATATAGGCGTTTTTAAGCAAAAAAACGATAATCAGAAAAATCGCTCCGTAAAAAAGAATGTCTCTTGAAGTTTCAATACCAAGAAAGTTAAGCACTCTCTTTAGGGGCTCTATATCAAAAAGAATGCCCGGATCGGCAACCACAGCCACAAATCCGGCAATAATCCCGATACTGAAAACCTCCAGAAACCCTCCCACAAGCATCATAACGGCAAGAATTCCCAGCTTCGCCTTGTCTTTGGAAGGAAGAATCTCCAGTAGTTTTTTAAGAATATCTGACATATGGCTTATGACCTATGACCTATGACTTATGACCCATGACTTATGACTACTAACAACATTTAACATTTAACACTTGACATTTGATTGTTAGATAAAATTGTCATTTGTCATTTGTCATTGGTTATTTGTCAGTTAATAGGGGTTTCTTTCCGAGTATTTTTCCGGATCATCTATCCCCTGTTCTTTCATAAGGCGGTTATTTATTTCTTCCACTTTTTCCAAAAGACCAGCGTCCGCCCCCACGGTTTTGGCAAGCTGGATAAGCGCTTTGGTGTCTTTCGGAAGGCATTTCCCGCCATATCCTTTATACCCTCCGTGGAAAATTTCAAGGTGACTCGGGCCTACTCGCGGGTCTTTGGAAGCCGCTTCTCTGACCATATCGTAATCAATGCCCAAGTTTTGGCAGATATCGTACATTAAATTTCCAAAAATTACCTTTACGGAAAGAAAATTGTTTCCGAAATACTTAACCATTTCCGCCTCGGTAGCGGGCATTGTCTTTTTATAAGGAGCGTCCGGGAGAATTTCCATTACTTTTTCCGCTTCCTCTAGGCTTTTTTCGGTATATCCCATAATCTGCCTGTCGGGCTTTTCCATTGTCTCTTGAGCTTTGGCTTCCACCAGAAACTCGGGATTAAACAGAAACCTGTGGGCGGGATATTTTTTTTGCAAAATTTCCGTGGTTCCCGGCAAAACGGTAGATTTGATAACTACCGTTTTTTCACCTTTCAGGTTCTGGCACGTTTCTTCCACATAACTTAAATCAAATCCCCCTGCTTCTTCTTGGTATGGGGTTGGAACGCAAATAAAAACAGTATCCGCTTTGTTTACCTCCTCCATGGAGCCTCTTTTTTGCCCTTTGTCGTAAACAAAAATTTCAACGCCCCCTCTTTTTTCAAGGTACTTCTCCAGAGCTCCGCCGACCATTCCCGTGCCGGCAATCCCCGCTTTAATTTTTTCTGCCATTTTAATTTAAATTTAATTTTAAAATCTCGGCAATTTTACCACGAAAAAAGACAAAAGACAAAATACCGCACATTTTGCGAAGGTCGGACCTTTGCAAGTCTTTGGGATTTGATAAAAAAAGGAAGACGGGTTATAATCCCCGCAGATTTTAAAACAGTTGTTGTTTTACCGTTGCTTAACCGAGGTTTTGCAACGCCCTAAAAGAAAAAATATGGGGAAAAAAATAATAAATGCCGTAGGCGAGCTGCCTTCTGTTTATAAAGCGGGAATTATTCTTATTCTCCTTGCCGGCGCTCTCTTGAGCCACCCTCCTTTATTCTCCCCTCCCGCTTTCGGAAAAGCAATCCTTTTCCGCATTGTTTTTGGAGTGCTTTTGCTTTTTTTCCTTTACGGCGCTTTTTTTAGCAAAAACGCCATTATTTTCAGAAGAATTATCGGTAAAATAAGGGCAGAGAAAGGGCTTTTCTTTTTTGCCCCTCTCATTCTCCTTTTTGCTCTTGTTTTTTCACTGATATTCTCCGTAGATTCCAATTTCAGCATTTTCGGAAGCCCTTCTCGGGGAGGAGGGCTTTTAAATTTCTTCCTTCTGTTTGTTTTCGGCTACTTTCTTTACTTTCTTTTGGACAAAAAAAACTGGAAACTTGTATGGAACACTCTCTTTTTTACCGGAGTGGTGGCAGTATTTTTTGCCCTTCTCCAGTGGCAGGGATGGTTTGAGCAGTGGGTGGTCCAAGCGGCCCGCCGGCCTTTTGCCACTTTCGGCAACCCTACAATTCTTGGTGTTTACCTTGCTCTTCTCTTCTTCCCTCTTTTAGGATTTCTCTTAAAAGAAACTGAAAAAAGGTGGAAAACCATTTACTCTGTAGCCCTCCTTTTCATTTTCTTCGGAGTTCTTCTCACTTTTACCCGCGCGGCTGTTTTGGGGCTTCTTGCCGGAGCTCTTTTCTTTGCTCTTTTTTTCCCGAGGAAAGAAAAAGTTTTCAAGTTTCTCAAGGCAGGGCTTTTGGGTTGTGTGTTACTAGCCGGATTCCTCGTTTATTTCGTAAATACGGCCCCTCTTCCGCAGTTTGTTGAAAATACTCCTTTTCTCTATCAGTTAACCCGGAGAATGGACGTACAAAGGGCACTTGAAGATCCGCGTATTGGAGGATTTATTATTTCCTGGGAAGCAATCAAAGAAAAACCGATTACCGGGTACGGGCCGGAGAACTTTGCTTACGCTTTTGACCGGCACTACCATCCGGACGCACCTTACATTCAAAAAGAAGGTTGGTGGGACAAAGCGCACAATCTTCCTTTGGAAATAGGTGTCTGGGGAGGATTTCCGGCAATGGGAGCCCTTTTCCTGGTATTTATCTCTCTTTTTCTCGCTCTGATGAAAAAATCAAAAGAGTATGCGGAAAAAGAGAAAGAAGAAAGAGAGAGGGAGGATATAGGGAGTCATGCAATGAAAGCGACGCTGATTACATTTTTTGTCGCCAACTTCTTTACCGTTGACGATTTTGCCATTTACCTTGTTTTTGCAGTAGCCATGGGATACATCTTTCACCTCTGTATTAAGGAAAAGGAGGCGGATATGAAAGAAGAGCTGGGAAAAAGAGAGCGCTTCTCTAAATACGGATATGTTTTTCTTATCATTTCCATTCCTTTTTATCTTTACTTTGCAAACCTCAATTTCTCCATGCTTTCTGCAAACAGAGACATTACCGTGGCAGAAAAGTACTCGGAAATAGGAGAGTGCCAAGCGGCAGTAAGCTTGGCGGAAAAAGCCACAGAGATAGAAACCCCCATAAATTCCCATATCTTCTTTAGAAAGGGCCTTATCTTGGAGAATTGCGTTGAAGAAGAAGAAAACAGGAAGGAAATCTTTGAAATGTTCAAAAAAGTAACCGAAGAAAGGCCCACCTTTACTAGAGGATGGAGCAACCTTGCCGGAGCGGCACTAAACCTCATTCCCTATACCAAAGACAGAGAAGAAACGCTTGAAACGGCAATAGAAGCACTCTTAAGGGCAGAGGAGATAAGCCCCAACAGATATACCACCAAAGGACGGCTGGCGCTTCTCTATTTAAGAAAAGACAACTTACAAAAATCACTTGAAAGCGCCGAGGAGTGCCTTAGCTTGGGAGAAGAAGGAGAGTGCTTTTTTGCCAAAGGAGTGTCTCTTTCCATACTCGGAAAAGAAAACGCCAAAGAAGCGCTTGAAGAAGCAAGAAAAAGGGAAGTAGACATCGCTCTTGAACTCCAGCTTATTATAAATCACCATATTTACACGGAAAACTACAAAGCGCTCATTCCTCTTTATCTGATAATGATAGAAGAGCAGCCCGAGGAAGCACAGCACTACTCTTCCATCGCCGCCGCCTATAAAGAAACGGGAGATTACCAAAGAGCAAGAGAATACGCCTTAAAAGCGCTTGATTTTCAGCCGGAAGCGGCACCCGTTGTAGAAGCGTTCATCAGATCTCTTCCGGAATAAAATTTATTTACTCTCATAGAAACCAAAACCCCCGCTGGTTTGCGGGGGTTTTTGGTTTTCCGAGGCGGAACCTCAGAAGTTTAGCTCAGTCTGCCTTTACAGACGGTCGGTTCTCAAATGATCGACAAAGTCTCCGTGCCACACCATCGGTAGCAACTTTGCATCTTCGTCTTCAAAGAACCATGTGAGCCAGTTTACAATACCCCTTCTTCCTGCCGAGAGGTTTGTTCCTCCTGCAAACAGTTCAAAGGTAGCAGAACTTCCTTCTTCAATCACGTAGGCGTCAGTTGCTCCGTAAGCGGTGGTATCTTCATAATCCGGGGTTGTATCCTTCGTTCCTCCGGTAATTTGTTCTATCTCCTGGGTAGTGGCCTTGTCAAACCCTCTGAGGGCAAACAGGTTTTTGATTGCCGGAGTTGTGCCTGTTGTGAAGTCTGCGTCTGAAAGGGTAACAACATTGTCATCGTCACCTACCGGAATGTAAACTCTTCCACCGACAGCTTCTACCTTGAATTCAATGGCAACGTTACCGCTAGTGGTTCCTGCTTCACCTATCCAGCTAGCATCGCCATCAACCAAGGTAAGTAGAGGAGCAACAGCATAAAGGTGCTGGTCAAATCCTCTGATTGTCCTGTCGGTTCTTACCGCTTGGTCAAGAAGGTCGTAACCGACTTCTTGATTTTCTTCAATTACTGCCTTTACAACGGCTCCTTGATGCTCAATGTCAATCTCAAGAACATCAACATAAACGGTGAATATCTCTGTATCATCTTTCTTTATTTCGTACTCTTCAAGGTCAAAGTAGGCATAGTAATTGCTACCATCTTTTTCAAGAGTAGCATAGAACTCTTCGTCTCCATCGGTAAGGAATACATCTTGAATGTAGGTTTTAATGAAGCTGGCACTTGATTCGGTAATTTCCACCTTAAGCTCTTCAAGTTCAACGGTAGCATCTTTGGCTTTCATGCTGAACTCTAAGAGGTCAACTTCGGTGTCACCGGTTGTGCTTACCATAGCTGCTCCTTCCGGAGGAGAGCCGGCAGTTCTTCTAATCTCCAGTTCTCCGTCGGGTTCTCCCATCAGGTAAAACCACCTTTCAGCACCGTCGGTAGAAACGGTGGTTCCGGCAGTGTCAACCCAGCGAATCGCATCACTACCTGCGGGGAATCCGAGAGAAAGTTGCGTAGCTGTAGGCGAGTGATCATTGTCTTCATCAGAAGCGGTAACTTCAACAACAAAGTCGGTGTGTCCATCTTCGGGAACGACAATGTTAAGCCCACTGAAGCGAACTCTTTCATCGGTCCTGTCAACAGTGGTTCTCGTAATATTCCTCTCCGCAACAACTTCTCCGTCAACTTTGATTGCCATGTGGTCAACCCAGCTTCTGAAGTTGGTAGCGGTAGTGGTATGAGTAAGATCACCGTCTGTCGGATTATTGAAGTAAACATCAATTCTCTGGACAGTTACTTCGGAATCTTCAGCTTCAAGACGGAACATGGCAACATCTTCGGTTTCTTCCGCATAAACTTCAACGTTGCGGATGTCACCTCTCGTTGTTACCTTAAGTTCTCCTTCTTCTCCGACTGTAGGATCAAGCTTCTTTTCGAGAGCTTGCAGCCTGGCCATAATGTCTTTTAGCATATCCATTACCTCGTCCGTGGGCTCTGTCGGGTCAACAACACCAACTTCAAGCATGCTGTTAAGCTTTGCTCTGGTTTGCGTTCCCACAAAGCCGGTAGGAGCGGTAAGGTTAAGAGGCGTCAAGACCTCGGCGGCGTGCTTGCTTTGGAACTTATTTACGGCCGCTTGCGTAATGGGACCGAAATATTCGGTTTCATTACCCGGGGAGCCGGCTCCCGTTTCCGCCAATCTTGTGTCAGGATCGGCGTTAAGGACAATCTGAAGATACTTTACATCCGTTCCCCTGGAACCTACTCCAAGGTTTTGGGTAAAGGTAAAGTTCTCCGGAATGCCTGCAATAGCGACGGTTTCTGTGGGCTCATCTACTTCCTCTTCGTCATCCACTTCTTCGTCGTCTATATCAACGCCAAGCGCCGTGGCAAGATCTCTGAGCATGGTCCACATCTCATCAATCTCCGAGTCCACGTCATTCTCGGCAGTCGTTACGACAGCGAGTGAAAAACAAAGAGCGAGAGCCGTCAAACCGACAACAATCTTCTTTGTAAGTTTTTCCATTTTTTCTTTTGGCAGGCGCGTTTTTATTACGCGTCCTGCAGGTTATTAATTCAACAACTGCTTCCTTTAGAAAACAAACTCGCTTTCTAAGGAAACCTTCTTTGTAATACTGTCGTTGCCGACCTTCCTGTCCTCACACCAAAAACTGGCATGGGAGTCCCCACGCCACCTGTGTGGTGTGAGGACAATGGAAAACGACTGGCTTCTTCTAACTTCCGAATTGTTAAACATTTAAATATTCCGTGATTTTATTCTTGTTCAAGATAAATGTCAAGAACTTCAAAGTAATCTTCTTCTTCAAACGCATCTTCCGCCTGCTTTGTGTCCACTCCCATCTCTTTCATCTCTTCAAGCGCCCTTTCAGCCATCTCTTTGGGATCTTCCGTATTAAACCTTGTTCCCAGAACCTCCGACTGAAGCTCGCGGTAAACGCTCATCAAAAGATCATACTCGCTTCTTACGGGGTCTTCAAGTCGCGCTCTCTTGGCCGCCACTTCGTCCTCTTCGGAAACCTCTCTCACCTTATCTCTTTCTTCTACCACTCCTACCGGCGCGGGGATATAGGCAAAGTTGCTCTCGTAGTTTGAAGGAAGAAGGGGAAAGGCTAGAATAACAAAGGCGAGCAGGAAAGCACAAGCTCCGGCTACTGTAAGTCCGTTTCGGAAAGCGGGAATAGCAAAGTAATCGGAAAAAGAGAACCTGCTGCCATCAAAAACGGCATCTTCTTTAAGGATGCTTTCTTTAGTTTTTTCCACCCAATCACTGTCAGGCTTTACCTTGCGGAGGTTGTAGATTTTCTGGAGGATTTCTTTTTCCATAAATTTCGGATAAAACGCCTCTCTTTTCTAGGAGACGTAAAAACGGCCGAAATGTTACACCTCGGGGCAATTTTAAATTTTAAATTTCAAATTTTAAAACGATTTCAAGTTTCAAATTTCAAAAATATCTCTATTTTTTAAGCTGTTTTTTAAGGGAGGCCACGGCACGGTGTATTAAAACTCTTACGGACGCCTCCGGCTTTTCTAAGAGATCCGCTATCTCCGGTATGCTCAGCTCATCTAAATAATACCAGATTATGACGTTCTGGTAGTCCTCATTTAGCTTCCCGAGAGCATCTTTTATGCTTTCTATCTCCGACTCTAGAAGGGCTTTTTCATCGGCACGCAGTGATTTATCGACAACTGTCGCCTCTTCTAAGGGAACGCGCCTCGGTTTGGCCGATTTTTCCTCTATTTCTTCTCTTTTGGGGCGGTTTTTCCGATAGTAATCAATAACCTGATTTCTCGCCACCTGGTAGAGAAAAGCGCGAGGATTTTCAAGAGGAGCGCTTTTTTTATCCGGACTTTCCTTTGTCACCGACTTCCACGTCTGGAGAAAGACCCGGGAAGTAATATCTTCCGCATCGTCTTTAGAGCCCACTTTAAGATAAACAAAACGGAACACCTGTTCTATGTGGGTGTCGTAAATCTTTTCAAACTCTTTTTTTATCTTTTTTTCCCTCCGTTTAAACATTTGTTTCTACCGGCTTTGGCCTGTTTGTCCTCCCGGAAAATTTTCCCTATTTGTCCGGAAGCTTTTAAAAACAGAAGTCTTTTTTATCCCTGCCTTTATAATGCTCTAATAAAGCGGGCGGTAAAAGAAAGCCCAAGTCTTTAAATAGGACAGAGATAGGACAAAAACAATCCCTTTTCTTTGTCCTATTGTTGTCCTATTGTTCTTAATTTATGTCCTATCTGATATCTCTCCTAAAGTTATCCAAAAGCCCGACCTTTGGAAATGTCAGACGGTGTAGTAAGTGACGTTTCCTTTTCCGAATCTTTTCACCGCTTTTTTGTCTACCAAAGCACTCAGATCTCTCCTTAAAGTTCTTTTGGTAATCTTGGGAAGCACTCTCTGGAAGTCTTGCACCTGCATTTTTTCTTTTTTCCTTAAAGCTTCAATTATTTTCCTCTGCCTCTCGTTTAAGCTGGCTTCTTTTTTCTTCCCGGGAAGAGCCTCTCTTTTCGGCTCAACGCTCTTTTCTTCCTTTTCACTCTCTATCAAAGCCGCTTTTTCCTCATAAAAGGCGGTTTTTCTTCTTAAAATATCGTTAAATTCCTCCACTTCCTTTTTTATTTCCAAATACATTCTTTTTAATTTCTCCGTTTCTTCCCTTTCTACCCAGTTTTGCGCTTTGCTAAGCTCTAAAAGAGCGTCCAGTATCTCAATATTCCTTTCCACCCCGAAAGCCGCCTCTTTTCTCTCCTTTAACTCCCCTTCTAAGATAAGGACCAGATTGGCGAGTATTTCGTCGCCAACCTCTCTTATTTTCTGCCGAAGAGGTTCTTTGGCGGGGAAAAAGAAGGTGAGACGGTAAAGTTTGTTCGTAAGCTCTATAAAGTAAGGCTTGTCCATGCTAAAGCAGCAAAAGGCAAAAGACTTAGGCCGGTAAAGCGAAATAGGCTTAAAAAGCGGCCAGGGCGGCGTACTGGCTCAGATTATTTATCTGGGCGGGGGTAAGCATTTCTGCTTGGCTTACCGCTTCTTCTATAAGATTCCGGGAGATTTCCACTTCTTCTCCCAAATCAAGCCATCTGTCCGCTCTCTGTGTAGGAAGGCGCTTTTGCACGTAATCTTCTATATAGACTCTTTCTTCGCTTGTAAGGTGGATCTCTTCTTCTTGCATGTAATCTGTCAAAGCGCGCCTGGCAAGATGGGTTAATCCCTCTCCACGTTGCGCTTCTTGAGTGTAATAATCTCTCTGTACAGCCACTTCCACCTCTTCTTCTTCCACCTCTTCTTCGGGCTCTTCTTCTGCAGGAGGGAACCTTTCTTCTACCTGCTCTATTATCCTTTCGGAAGCGGTAGAAAGAATCTCTTTTGCGCTATACTCTCTTAAAGCGACAAAACCGAAGACGAGAATAAGTACCAGAATGATAACCAAGATAGAGAAAACGGTATCTTTCTTTTTTTCAGGCTTATTCTCCAGGTTAATGTAGTCTTCACTCATGATTTTTCCGTTGGATTATTAATGCTCGACCAAAGAAAAGAGCAAATCCCCTCCAATGCTCCCGTACTATAACAGGAAAAGAAAAAAAAATCAACAGTGGACTTTTCACTTTTTTTAAAATAAAATGGAAACAGTATGAAAAAATACTTTCTTTTTTTAGGAGCTCTTCTGGTGATTCTCCTTCTTCTTTTCCCTCTTTTTGGGGAAGAGATTAGAGAGATAGCTAAAGAAAAAGAACCGGAAAAATACACCATTCTCTTTGCGGGAGACGTTATGCTAGATAGGGGCGTTAAGCATATGGTAGAAAAGCACGGAGAAGGAGATTACTCTTTTCCTTTCCTGCATATTGTAGAAACCCTGCATGCCGCGGACATTCTTTTTGGCAACCTAGAGAGCATGATCTCGGACAGAGGGAGAGATATGGGAAGTCTCTACTCTTTCAGGGCAGAGCCCGAAGCAGCGGAAGGGCTATCTTTTGCCGGATTTGATATTGTTTCTCTTGCTAACAATCACGCTTTTGACTACACAAGGGAGGCCTTTGAACACACAATGGAAATACTCAATCAGAAAGGAATCGCCTATACCGGCGGAGGGTTTAATAAACAAGAGGCCCACTCCCCTGCTGTTTTTTCCTTGGGAGAAGAGATGAAAGTGGGTTTTTTGGGATACACCGAATTTCTCTTTCCGTCCGCTCTTGCCGATAAAAACCTGTCCGGAGTAACCGACCTTTCAGAAGAGAATATGAAAAGAGACATAGAAGAGGCAAAAAAAGAGGTTGATTTTCTGGTTGTCACTTTTCATTACGGAGACGAGTACCAAAAAGAGCCCAATGAAAACCAGAAGTTTTTAAGCAGAAAAGCGATTGATTACGGAGCAGACATTGTCATCGGCCACCACCCCCATGTTACCCAGCCGGTGGAAAAATACGAAGGAAAGTATATCGCCTACTCTTTGGGAAACTTTATTTTTGACCAGTACTTTTCAAAAGAAACAATGCGCGGCTTTCTGCTTGAAATAGAGATTGAAGAAAAAGAAATTACTAAAGCAAGAAAAATACACTACGAGCTTAATGAATACTATCAACCAAGGGTTGTGAGAGAAGAAACCGTCGGGAATTAATAAAGGCCCCTTTTTCTTACGGGGCCTTTTGGCACTAGCGGCCTTAACCGGCGAGATTGCCCTGCTCTTTACAGTGCAGACAGGTGGCAGTCATTCCTTTTTCCACCTTTGCTACCGATTTCTTATTGCACATACAGCAAAGAACAATTACGTTTTTCCCAGCTAAGTCCTCTTCCCTCAATGCTTGTCTACCTTTCTTGAGCACCTGCTTTCCTTCTTTCTTTTTATTTTACCACTACTTTAAAGAGCAAGCTCGGTTTTTCTTCTTTGCCGCCCCGAGCTCTCGGTAGAGGGCTTCCCCGTTTCCTTTGGGAATTTTTTGCCCTTTTTTCAGTTTTCTTCCTTCTTCGATCTCTCCTTTCTTTTTTTTTGCCATATTCCCTTCTCTCACCTCTTTCTTTTTCAAGAATTACTTTGTTTTCCGGGAAGACGGTGCTTCCAGAATCTTGTCCCAACACCCTTTTTCGGTAGCGTTTTTTATCTTCTTTTCCTCTTCGTGTTTTGGAAGAGAGTGAATCATCTCTTCAGGAGGCCCCATGCCCACGATGTGGGCAACTCTACACTCGGGGTTCGGACAAAACTCAAGGTTTCCAATGTTGTTGATATTATTTAGCCCTCGAGTCGCTTCCCTCCTTTCACACTCTTTACATCTTTTCACTGCGAAATCCCTCCTTTAAAAGAATAAAAACAATGAAAAGTTAGCGGAATATAATCTATTTAATAATTTTTGTCAAACGCCTCGCTCTTGACAAGTTTTCAAATATTAATATAATGGCGGAATATAAAAACTGTTTCGGAATTTTATGAAAACTTCCCTGCAAAACATTATCTTCTTTATTATCATTCTCCTTACGAAAGGTTCGGGAGGTTTTCTTTTTAGCCGCATACAAACATAATAAATAAATAGACTTCATCAAAACCTCCCGAAAAAACGGGAGGTTTTCTTTTTTGCTTGAGAGAGGTTCTTTCTTAGTCTCCCTCAGGCCGAAAAGATCTTTCTAAAAAGGAAAACAAGGGGCCTGACTTGTTTCCAAAAAAAAGGAGGAATATTTATGTTTTCTGTAAAGCAGGTTCGCGTTATAGCAGATATCAACGAAAATGAGGACGTTTTTCAACAAGTGATTGTGAAAATCAAAAAAGACGGCAAGGAAATAAAAACCACAGCCGAAGCAAACTCCGCCGTAGAGGCACTCCACGAGGCCTTTAAAAAAGGTTTAATGGAGCTTTTCTCTCCCGAAATCTCAAGCATGCGGCTCGTTCAGTCTGACGAGTCAAGCAACAACGGGAAAGTCATAGTGATGCTATTGAGTGAGAAGGGAGAAGATCAGTGGGTTTCTCACGGAGAAGCAGGGGAAGATGTGAGGGCGCGTGTTAAGGCCGTCACAAGATTGTTTAAAGACGTCCTGAAAAAAGACGAGGCCGGACGAGAAGAAAATGCTATCTCAAACACTGTTCACCCGCAGCTCGGACAGATGAAGAAAAAAGACAACTTCTACTTCTCCAAGTTATAATCGCTCTTTCCATAATCAAATTCCTTCAAAGGGCCCTCTAAAAAGAGGGCTTTTTCTTGCCAGCTCAAGATCCCGGATTTGACAAGTTTTAAAAGATTAATATAATAGCGGAATAAATTAAGGGAGATCGGGCGAAAATAATAAAGAAAGGAGGGAAGCACTTTTAAATCAGCTTGATTTACCTTAAGAAAAGGAGGACAAAAATGATAGAGGCAAGTGAAGGAGTTATTTCCGAATCTGACGAAAATAATAATAGAAAGTTGAGAGTCGTGTGTTATGTAAACAAGCAGATGAAGGAGATAGAGGTGACCCGGGAGAAGGTAGAAGAAATTGTGGCAAGAGAAACTTTTAGAATAACCAGTAAAAAGTCCCGGGAGATCCTTGAAGAGCTTGGGCTGAGGATGCCGAAAAATAATTACCCTCGGCACAAGCCGGCTTTTCTCATAGTCCAAAGAGCCTTCCCCCAGTTTGACTGGGGAGAAGAAAACGGAAAAATTCTCGAGGGCTACCCAAGGCCGGGAATGAGTCTGGCAACGGTAACACTGATTGCCGCACTCACCTTGCTAGGAAGACCCCCGAGAAATTTCTGGTAGTAATATAACCTTTGTTCTCCAAGCTAAAACCGCCCTCACAAAGCAGGGCGGCTTTTTTTTACTATACATCCACTTCTCTTGGAAAGAATAGATAATTTTATGCTCCCGGAAAAACGCCGGTAATGGAAATGTAGTGCATAAAACTCACGTAAACATAAAAGAGGAAGACAATGGCGACTATAATGAAAATACCGGTAAGGCTGTTCATATGTACATTATCTTACGGATATCTGTTCTCTTTTTTTATTTGTTCTTTTTCCCGTTACTTCAAAAGCCACATCGTCTCCTTTCATTTTAACCGTAATCCTCTCTCCCGGCTCGGTATCTTTGGATATTATCTCCAAGGCAAGCGGATTGAGAATTTTCTTCTGGATCAGCCTTTTCATTGGGCGAGCACCCATGCTTTTGTCAAAACCCTCCTTGGCAAGCATATCTCTTACTTGTTTTTGGAAGGTTACCGTGATGTCATGGTTCTCTTTCATCCTTTTTTCCACTTTTTCCAGCTCAAGATCGGCAATCTTATTAATATTCTCCTCTGTTAAGTGGTTAAAGATGATAATGTCGTCAATCCGGTTGATAAACTCGGGACGGAACGTCTTTTTAAGCGCCTCGGTAACTTTTTCTTTTAAGTTTTCTTTAGCGCTTTCTTCTTCTTTGGCATCAAACCCTATCGCTTCCATCTCGGTAATGTGCTCTGACCCCACATTGGAAGTCATAACAATTATCGTATTTTTAAAGGAAACTTTCCTTCCTTTGGCGTCCGTAAGCTGCCCGTCTTCTAATACCTGCAGGAGTATATTAAACACGTCAGGGTGGGCTTTTTCCACCTCATCAACAAGAATTACGCTGTAGGGCCTTTTACGCACCGCCTCGCTGAGCTGCCCTGAATCTTCATGTCCCACGTATCCGGGAGGAGCCCCTATCATTTTGGAAACAGAGTGCATCTCCATGTACTCGGACATATCAAGGCGGATAAGGGCGCTTTCACTGCTAAAAAGAAATTCTGCCAGTGCTCGGGCGGTTTCCGTTTTCCCCACTCCGGTAGGGCCAAGGAAGAGAAAAGAACCCAAGGGCTTGTTCTCGTCCGAAACTCCGGCGCGGGCCCGGCGAATAGCATTGGAAACGGCGGCAATCGCCTCGTTTTGGCCGACTACCCGGCGAGATACTATCTTTTCCATCTTTTGGAGCTTTTTCGCTTCTTCTTCAAGCATGCTCATTACCGGAATGCCCGTCCAGCGGGAAACAACCCCGGCCACGTCTTCTCTTGTAACCGATTCTTTGAGAACCGCCTTTTTCTTTTGTAGATTTTTAAGCTTTTTTTCTTCCGAATTGAGCTCTTTGGTAAGTTCGGGAATCTTTCCGTACTTAATCTCCGCCACTTTTTGCAAATCCGCCTCCTGGCCCGCTCTTTCCGCCTCGTACTTTAGATTATCTATCTCGCTTTTTAGTTTTTTTATGTGGGCGATAGTTTCCCTCTCCGCGCTCCACCTTGCTTCAAGCTCGCCTGCTTTCTCTTTAAGGTCGGCAAGCTGGCGGGAGATAACTCTTTTTCTTTTCTCGGTTCCTTCCGAGTTGCTGTTTTTCAGAGATTCCATCTCAATTTCCAGATCTTGAATCTCTTTTTTAAGGTCTTCCAGCTTCACCGGCTGGGATTCCACCTCCAACCTGAGAGAGCTCATCGCCTCGTCCATAAGGTCTACCGCCTTGTCCGGAAGATATCTGTCGGTAATATAGCGCGCGGACAGCTCTACCGCCGCCTTGAGAGCCGACTCTTCTATTTTCACCCCGTGATGCATCTCGTACTTTTCTTTTATCCCCCTTAATATCTGAATTGCCTCTTCTTCGGTAGGCTCTGAAACGGTAATCGGCTGGAACCTTCTTTCAAGAGCGGGGTCTCTTTCTATATATCTCTGATACTCTTTCATGGTGGTTGCTCCGATAGCCCGGAGCTCACCGCGGGCAAGATCCGGCTTTAAAAGATTGGAAGCGTCAACAGACCCTTCCGCCGCCCCGGCGCCGATAATGGTATGCAGTTCGTCTATAAAGAGGATGTATCTGTCTTTCTTGTTTTTTACCTCTTTAAGGAGCGCTTTAACCCTGTTTTCAAACTCCCCTCTGTATCTTGTGCCGGCCACAAGAGACCCTATATCAAGAGCTATCACTTCCTTGTTTTTCAGGCTCTCGGGGACGTCTTTCTTGGCTATTCTTTGGGCTAATCCTTCCACAATAGCCGTTTTTCCTGTCCCCGCTTCTCCTACAAGGACGGGGTTGTTCTTTGTCCTCCTTGAAAGAACCTGCATCAACCTCCTCATTTCTTTCTTCCTTCCCACTACCGGGTCTATCTTTCCCTGTCTTGCCATCTCGGTAAGATTGGTAGTGTATTTTTCCAAAACCTGCATTTTTGATTCTGGGTGAGGGTCTGTAATCTGCTGATTTCCCCGAATATCGCGGAGTTTCGCCTTTACCAAGTCATAACTTAATTTTTCCGCCTCCATCGGATCGGGACCCCCTTTTCCGGGAGGAAGGAAAGTAGCCGTTTGCAGAATATCTCTCGTTCTTGTTTCGGTTAAAAGAAGGGAGAGGAAGAGGTGTTCTACGGAGATGAACTTGTCTTGCATCTTGTCCGCTTCGTCTCCGGCTGTTTTTAGTATCCGAGCCACTTCTTGGGAAAGGTAAAACTGGCCGGTTGCTCCTTCTTGCGCGGCCGAATCATTGGGAATAGCTCTAATAGAACGGCTAATTCTCTTTTTTAGCATCTCCACATCCACTCCCGTTCTTTTTAATACATTTAAAACAATACTTTCTTCTTGCAAAAGCAAAGCAAGCAAAAGATGAAGCGGATCTATTTGGCGATTCCCCTTCTGATAGGCAATTTTCTGGGAATTAATAATTGCCTGCTGAGCTTTGTGGGTGAAATTTGAACCCGGTACTGTTGGCATGGTGGTAAATAATATTAGTGACAATTAACTCTCTCGGACTGTCATGATATCATTTTTTACTTAAAAATCAAGAACGGCCAAAAAATGGCCGAAAAAAAGAGGGAGCTTAGCCCAGGGAAAGGAGTGTTGTGTTGGCAGCGAGGTGCCAAAAAAACCAGGGAAGCCCCCTTTTTATATGTAAGCAACGTTGCGTTGCTTTTTTTCTCCCCCGCCGGGGTAAATCGTCTCTTCAATCAAATAGAAGCGTCCTTCTCTCGGTGTTGCAGTACTCTAAGGGATCCAAGTACCCGGCGGAGGAATCTTAAAGAACTTTGGCGGGGGCCCTCTTTGGAAGAGGACTAAGGGTCTAGTCGGAAAGAAAAAGGACCCCACATTTTCATTCTACCTTTGTTTTATTTTTTTGTCAAGTAAATCCTAAAAAACACCACAAAAAAATAACAAAGGAGCAAAGGTCCGACCTTCGCAACTTTGCGGAGGTGCGGAGGTCCGACCTTCGCAACTTTGCGGGAAGCTAGTCGGGCATTTCTCCGAGAGTTATGCGCATTTCTTTTTCTTTGTCACCGCGCAAAACTTTAAGATCCACTTCATCTCCCGGATAGTAGCGCGTGATAACCGTCGCTAAATGATTTTCTTTGGTTAGTTTTTCTTCGTCAAATTCAAGAAGGATATCCCCTTCTCTCAATCCCGCCGAATCCGCAGCCGATCCGTAGTAAACGGCTTCTTCTCCGGGCCCTCCGGAAATAATCAGCGCTCCGTAATCAACAGGAAGGTTTCTTTCTCGCTTAACTTCGCTATCTACCATTACGTAGCGGACTCCCAAAAAAGGATAGGCTATTTCCTTCCCTTCTCTTGCCGCCTCAACAGCTCTTTTAGCCCTGTTTACAGGAATGGCAAATCCGATTCCTTCGGCATGCATGGCAGTAGCGGTGTTTATTCCGATAACTTCTCCTTCCAGATTAAGAAGCGGCCCTCCGGAGTTCCCGAGATTAATGGCCGCATCAGTCTGGATAACGTCGTGAAGCACCTCCGTCCCCACTCTTCCTCTCGCTACCACCCGGCGCCCCGTTCCGGAAATAACTCCCACAGAAACGGTGTCATCAAACTCTCCCAGGGCATTGCCGATGGCAATGGCCGTTTGTCCGGGCCGGACAGTGTCCGAGTCTCCGATAGCTACCGTCGGAAGATCTTCTTTTTCTATTTTTAAAACTGCCAAGTCTTGTACCGGATCGCGGACTAAAACTTCCGCTTCAACCATTTCTCCGGTAGACAAAAACACCGTGTATTCCGCACCCTCGTCGCCTACCACATGGCGGTTGGTTAAAATAAGTCCGTCTTGAGAGATTATAAAGCCGGTTCCGTGTTCCGTCTCCAGCCTTTCTCTTTCTTCATAGTCTTCGGGAAGAAGAAAAAGCTCTCTGAAAGGAACTCTGATATCCTCTACATACCTGGTGGCGACAATACTAACTACCGCGGGAATATTTTTCTCGACTACTTCTATTACCGCCCTTTCGTGGTCAAGGACGGGTTCGTACTCTTTCTTTTCTTCTTCCTCTTTCTCTTCAACTCTTCCAAAGTCAAAAAAGTTTCCTCCAATAACCATTCCCGCAAAAAGAACGGCAAGTAGAATAAGAAAAGTGGCAAACCCGGCTAAAATTCCTTTTTTCATAAGCTTGTAGAAGAAATTAATCTGTTAACATCCTCTTTGAATTTTGAAATATTATTATCTTCTTTGGCACATTTCAAGGCAAGCATCAGAAGAAGCGCCTCTTCATACGCTTCGGGCCGCCCCGCTTTGCGCAAATATTTTAAAGACGAGCGGAGGCGAATAAGAGACGACCGGTATCGCTTTCTGTTTCCGCCTGCCGAAGCGACAGCACAACGCAATATATCCGCCGCAAAGTTTGCAAAGTAAAAACGGCTGTCCTTTTCAGTCATAAAGTTCCGGAATTAGCTGCTTTATAATACTTTTAATCTGTTCTCGTATCTTTTCGTCTTTGATTTCCATTTCACGGCTTCCCTGAGACGGCCTTATGTTGATAAGCGAGATATATTCAAGCGCGAAATCTTTCTTTTCATAAGGGTAAATATTAAATCCCCATATGTTGTTCTGTTGGGAGCCGTCTGCAAGAAGTTCGTTATTGGCGTCTATGTGCCACTCTCCGCCAAGAGCAATAATATTCCTCTCAACGTCAGCCGCTCCCTTGACCATATCTCCGTGGGTTTCTTTGGCAATCTCTCGTACTTCTTTAAGAGATACAGGTTTTTTAATGATTTTAATTAATCTCATAACCTTATATTGTCAAAAAAAAGAAAATCTTTCAAGAAGGAGAAGAATGTAGGGAAGAATGATAATAACCGCCAAAAAAATAGCTCCGATGCTGGCAACAAGCACTGCTCCGGCGGAAATATCTTTCATTTTCCTCACCTCTTCGCTGTAATCCGGCCTTAAAATGTCCAAAATTCTCTCAATCTGGGAGTTTATAAGCTCCAGGGATAAGACAAGAGCGACTACCAGAATAAGAATCGCCCTTTCCAGCGGTTCAAAAGGAAAGTAAAAGAGGCAAAAAACAACAAAAAGGGCAATTACAAAAAGAATGCGAAAGCTCTGTTCTATAAAAGCCTCTTTTATGCCCCGAAAAGCGTTATAAAAGGCCCTTATAATTTTTTTAAAATAGCTCATATTACTCATACCTTAAAGCTTCCACCGGCTCTAATTTGGCCGCCTGGCGAGCGGGTAAAAGACCGGAAATACAGCCCACAACAAAAGAAAAAGAAAGTCCGAAAAGCACCAGCCACAAAGAAATATGGGCCTGCAAATGAAACATGGCATTCGTCCCGGCTAAAACATTTTCCACGGAAAGAGCCAGTAAAATTCCCAAAATAACTCCTCCAACTCCTCCCACAAGGCCGATTATTCCCGCTTCAAAAAGGAAAATGGAAATAATGTGCCGGCCCCTAGCCCCCACTGCCTTCAGGAGCCCTATTTCCTTGGTTCTTTCTCTTACCGAGGTGTACATAGTGTTCATAATACCTATGCCTCCAACAACAATGGCAATGCTGGCAAAAGCGACAACCGCTATCTGCAAAATGCCCATAATGCTTTCTACCATCTCAATAACATTTTCGCTAGACAGAACCGAAAAAGAGGGAGCGTCTTCGCCTCTTCTCCTTATCATAGCGTCTTCAAGCTCTCTTTCTATGTTTTCCATGACAACGTTGATGTCATATCCGTCGTGCATCTTTACCAAAGCCATCGGCGTTCCTTCTCTTCTCCCGGTAACGTCTCTGTAATCCTGCAAATCCATAGCGATAGCCAAATCGTCTTCCCTGTTTCCTAAAGAGCGCAAAACTCCCGAAACGATAAACTCTCTCCCTTCAATGGTGAGAGTGTCTCCCGCCACCAGGTCGGGAAAAATATCTCTGGGAACAAGATTTCCCACCATTACCTCTCTTCTTCCGGGCAAAGCAAGCCTTCCCTTTGCAGCATCCCAGCCCATGTCTTCGTGGAGCACGGTAAGTCCTTCGTTAAAATCAACTCCGTAAATCAGTGCCATCTCCGCCTGCTGGTAATGCCTTACCATCGCCCCGGCAAAGGGCATCTCTAAAACGACATCCACTCCCCGTGCCCTTTTTATGGCATCAATCTCCCTATCTTTGAGCTCCACTCCTCCCATCATAGCTGTCATCATGTCCGTGACATCTCCTGGAATGACTATAATCATATCCCCTCCCATGGTTTGGAGCTCGCTCATAATGGAATTTTTAAGCCCTTCACTCAAAGAAAGGAGAGATATGACAAGAAAGATTCCGATGACGATGCCCAAAATGGTAAGCCAGCTCCGCAAAGAACGGGCTCTCAGGTTTTTAAAGGCAATTTTGAAATACTCGCTGTTCATAAATTTACTCGTAACTTAGCGCATCAACCGGGTTTTTCATGGCTGCTTGCCTTGCAGGAAGATATCCGGCTACAGCCCCTACAAGAAAAGAGAAAAACAAAGACAAAAATATTAAAGTAAAAGAGATGTGCGCTTCCACATAAAGCATGGGCTGTGCTTCCGTTATAATATATTCTGCCGCCTTGGCGGCGCCTATCCCCAAAACAAGCCCTATAACTCCACCAACAAAACCTATTATCCCGGATTCTATAAGAAACACGGAAATAATATCTCTTTTTCTTGCTCCCACCGCTTTTAAAACTCCTATTTCTTTGGTTCTCTCTCTTACAGCAGTAAACATGCTGTTCATTATTCCGATAGCTCCAACTACAACGGCTATGCCGGCAAAAGCCAAGGTGGCAAATTGGAGAAGAAACATGATACCTCCGGCCACTTCCGCATAAGTTTCGGCGGTAATAACGCTGAAAACCGGCTCTTCCTCTCCTCTTGCTCTTCTTCCGGCTTCTCCGAGCTCCCTTTCTATATTCTCTCCGACCGTCTTTGGGTCGTAGCCCTCTTTAACTCCCCCGAAAACAACTTGCGTATCTCTATCTCCGGTGACGCTCCTGTACTCATCTATATCCATCATAATGGAGAGGTCGTTTTCTCTGTGCCCTAAAGAGCGCAAAACTCCCGCAACGGTAAATCTTCTCCCGCCTATGGTCACTTCGTCTCCTGCCCGCATATCGGGGAAAAACTCCCGCGGAACCAAGCTCCCCACCGCCAACTCGCTCATTCCTGGGCGGGGAAGGCGGCCTTGAGCAATTTCAAGCCCCATCATCTCTTCAAGGTAAGGAATTCCTTCCACATAATCTATTCCCCAAAGAATAGCAATCTCTTCATCCGTATAATGGCGGACCCTGTAAGATCGCATGGTCATCTCCAGCGCCTTGTCAAGCCCTTCCGCTCTTCTTATGGCATCCAGCTCGTGCTCTCTGAATCCTCCCCAAGTAAACATTCCGGTCACTCCGAAGTCCTGTACGGGAAGAACAATAATCAAGTCCGCACCCACCATACTCATCAGGTCATCCACCTCATCTGCTACTCCCCTAGCAACAGAAATTAAAGAAACAACAAGAAAAACGCCTATTACTATTCCCAAAATAGAAAGAGAGCTCCGTAAAGAGCGAGATCTCATATTACGCAGAGCTATTTTGAAATACTCGCTACTCATCTATTACTCCGTCTTTTATTTTTACCACTCTATTGGAAAACTCCCGAAGCTCCGCATCGTGGGTAACCACAATAACGGTTCTTCCTTTTTGGTTCAAATCTTTCAGTATATTCATAATCACCTCTCCCGTTTTAGAGTCAATGTTTCCGGTCGGCTCGTCAGCAACGATTATTTCCGGCTCGTTTACAAGGCTTCTGGCAATAGCCACTCTTTGTTTTTCTCCCCCGGAAAGCTCCGCCGGCCGGTGATTCATTCTCTCTCCAAGCCCCACCGAAACTAAAAGATCTTTTCCTCTCTTTTCTCTCTCTTCCCCGGTCACTCCTTGAAAAACAGTGGGAAGAGTCACATTTTCCAAGGCCGTAAGATGAGGCAGAAGATTGAACTGCTGGAATACAAAACCTATCTTTTTCCCGCGAACTCCGGCCAAATCGTCTTCACTAAGCCTGGAAACATCCTTCCCGTCCAGTAAAATCTTTCCCTCGGTGGGAACGTCAAGACAGCTTACCATGTTAAGAAGAGTGGATTTCCCCGATCCGCTGGGGCCCAAGATAAGAGCAAAGTCTTTCTTTTTTATTTCAAGGTTTATTCCTCTTAAAACCTCTATTCTTATCTTCCCCAGATCGTAAATTTTCCAGACATCGCGAAGTTCTATGATGTTTTCCATAAAGCAAAGCAAATTAATTGTTTATTCTACCAGAACTTTTTCCCCTTCTCTTATCCCCGAAATAATCTCTACCATCCTTCTTTCTCCTCTTAAACCCACTTCCACCTCTCTTTCAACATGCTCTCCATTTTCCAAAACGCGGACAAAGCGCTTTCCTTCTCTACGGTAAATGGCTCTCTCGGGAAGAATGATAACGTCTTCTTTCTCTCCCGTTCTGATGGTTACGTCAACCGTCATTTGGGGCAAAACCCCTTCCGGGTACTCATCAAGCATTACTTTTACGTTGTAATAAACAACGCCGTCTATTACCCTGCCGGCGGGATTTACAAAAACAACTTGTCCGGGGAACTCCCTGTCGGGGAAAGCGACAAAAGAAGCCATCGCCCTGTCTCCCACCTGAACATTGGCAATATCCCCTTCGTAAATATCAAGTGTGATCTGCATTTCTTCTTCGGGTATGATAACCGCCACCGGACTTCCTGCTCCCGCAACTTCTCCTCCTCTCATTAAAACATCGGAAACCGTTCCGGCAACCGGAGTTCTTAAGGTAGCGTCCGTAATTCTCTTTTGCAAAGCCTCTACTCGTGCCCGTGCTTGGTCAACTGCCGCCTCTTTGGCACGAACGTCCGCCGATTCGGGATCCGCCTTGATACGCGAAAGCTCTCTCTCTGCCTGATTTAAAGCGGTTCTCGCCGAATCCACCTGCCCCCTGGCGGAGGTCAGTTTTGCGCTTATTTCAACGTTTACCGAAGATATTCTTCTTAAAAGAGAAGAAACGTCGTTCAAAGCGCTGTTTGCCGTTCTTCTGTAGGTGCGGATTAAACTCTTGTCCGCTTCGGCAACCGTGTCTTTATAAAAGTCGGATTCCACCACATCTACCAGGTTGTCCAACTCTCCTATGATTACCCTGAGCTCTTTTTCGGTTTTTCTCAAAGCATCTTCTTTCTCTTTGAAATCAACTTCTTCTTTGGTTGCCATGTCCTTGTATTTTTCTATTTCCTCGGAACTTCTTCTTATAACATCCCTGCTTCTTCTCCCGGAAGTGGTTTCCGAAACAACTATGCCCGTAAAGTACTGTCTTGCTATCCTTGCCACCCCCATTTTTATTTCGTTAACACTAGAGTAAGTTTCTCCCAAGAGAGAGACTGTTCCCAGGGTAGTGGCTGTTCCTTGATGGACATCTTTTAGGGTTTCTTCTGCTATTTTCTCCTGCTCACTTAGGTTGTCTTTTGCGGAATTTAAACCCGCTTCCGCCGATTGTACCGCCGCCCGAGCCACCTCTATTTCTTCTCTTGTGGCACCCGAAAGAAATCTTTCAAAAGACGCCCTGGCAGAAGAAAGGGCCGCCTCCGCTTCTCTTAATGAAATTCTGAGATCTCCCTTATCAAGGGCTGCAACGGCATCTCCCCCTTTTACCTCCTCTCCTTCTTTTACAAATACGCTTTCTATCTTCCCTCCTTCTTTAAAACTCAACGTTACCTCTTCTCCTTTTTCCGTAGAGCCGGTCTCAAAAAGCTCTTGTGTTAGATTGCCTCTCTCAGCCACTACATGCTCTTGCTCTTCCCCGTCATTGCTGGCAAAAACGATTACGGCGATTATCAAAACCGCAACGCCGATAATAATATACTTCCTTTTTTTGGCCTTGCTTTTAATTTCTTTGAGAACTTTCTCCTTTTTATCCATAGTGTTTTAAAAGATTAAAAATACTCTCTTACCTTTCATAGTATCACTTTCCTTTAAAAAAACAAATACAACAAAATCTGCGAAGGTCCGACCTTCGCAAATTTGCAGACCTTTGCAAACTTGCAGAGAACTTGCGAAGGTCCGACCTTCGCAAATTTATTGTGGGTTCCGGGATTGTAGCGCGTAGATTTTGTAGAAGAGCAGAGCGTAAAAAAGGAAAATAAAAGAAAAAGGAACGTTTTCTATAAAAACCGCCGAAAAAGGAAAAACATAGAAAATATCAACCACAAAAAGAACAAAAGAAAGGAAAAGATACAAAGGAAAAGAAAACAATACAAACCCCGTAAGAGCGGTTAAAAATCCGAAGACCATAATAAAAGGGAGGAGGGGGACAATAAGGACATTTGCCGGCACGGAAACCAGAGAAACGTGCCCGAAATTGTACAAAATAAGGGGAAAAACAAAAATCTGCGCTCCGAGAGTTACAGCAACAAGGTCCGCAATCCTTTCGTTTTTCCCAAAAAATCTATTTATCATTTCTACAAAACGGCGCTGTTCCGGAAGCCGGGTCTCCGGGAATCTAATTCCGCAAAGAAGATTTTTTGCGGGGCGGTGCAAAAAAATAATTCCCAAAACCGCCAAAAATGAGAGTTGGAAACCCAAGTCGTAGTGCAAAAGGAGAGGGTTAAAAACAAGCATTACTGCCGCGGCCATGGAAAGAAGGCGAAAAGTATCCGTTTTCCTGTAAAAAACATTTGACAAAAGAAGAGCTCCTCCCATTATTCCGGCTCTCAATGCCGAAGCGGGAACACCTACAAAAAAAATAAAAAGGAAAATGAAAAAGAGAGAAAAAAGAGCCGCCCATCTTTTTTTCAAGTTGAAAAAAAGAAAAAGATAAAAAAGCATAGCGGAAATGATAACAATGTGCATTCCGGAAATAGCGGTAATATGGCGGGTTCCAGTAATGCTCAGCTTTTCGCTAAAGTCCTGCGTAAAAGAATCTCTTTCTCCCAAAACCATCGCCTCTGAAAGGAAAAGCTGGGGAGGAGGAATAGATCTTTGAAGGTTTCTTCTTCCCATCTCTTTTAAAGAAAAGAGCGCTCTATAAAAAGCGCTTCCCTTACTTCCCTTTTTTTCTATTTCCGGAAAAAAAGAGAGATGGTATATCCCCTCTTTTTTAAGGTAGTTGGCATACTCTTCCGGCTCGGGCTTAACAAAGTCTCCTTTTGTTTTAAGCACGTCCCCGTACCGGTAATCCGCGTAGTACTCGGTATATAAAAGCGCTCTTCCTTCTTCATGTTCAAAAACAACTCTCGTGGAATTGTCTCTTAGAACCGGTTCTTCTTTTACCACCCCGTAAACCGGGCTTTCTACAGAAGAAGGGATGTTGTAAAGAAAAGAGTGGAAAGAAAAAGCGCCAAAAAGAAAGAAAACCATGCAAAAAACGGCAACCACGAGCCTGCGAGAGAGGCAGTAAAAAGAAAAAACGGACAGAAGGCCGAAAAAAAGGCTCACCGGAGCAAAAAACACCCCGAGAATAAAAGACAAAGAAAAAAAGAAGACCGCTTTGGAAAAAGTCATAGCAAAAGAAACGGCTTCTTAGAAGCGTATTACTCTCTTATACTGCAATTTTCCACGAAAAAAGAAGCTTCTTTACGGAAGTTTTCCAAATCCTTAACGACAAAAGGTTTTTTTTCAAGAAAGCCGTTGTTTATCGTTTTTTCCGGCATAAAGTTTTGCAGAAAATACCTTTTTGCTCCTTTTATAAGCTCCCCCATTTTACTTACTTCCTCTTTTCCGTGTACCCCGGGAATGAGAGTGGTACGAAACTCGTACTCTATTTCTGAATTTTTAATAATCTCTATGCTTTTTTTAATTTTTTCCTTGTCTATCTTGCTTCCCGTAACCTCCTCGTATTTTTCCAAAGGGGCCTTGATGTCCATAGCCACATAATCAACAAGCCCTTTCTTAAAAAGGTTTTCAAGTGTTTCCGGATGAGAGCCGTTGGTGTCAAGCTTTACCAAAAACCCTCTTTTCTTTATTTCCCCTAAAAACCAAGAAAGCTCCGGGTTGACAGTCGGTTCCCCTCCGGTAACGCAAACTCCGTCAAGAAGGTTTTTCCTGGAGTCAAGAAACCGGAAAAAGTCTTCTTGGGAGATTTCCGGATGTTTTTTTGCTTTTTCGGGCAAAACAAGCTCCGGGTTGTAGCAGTACCCGCAACGGAAATTACACCCGGATAAAAAAACGGTAGTAGCCACTTTTCCGGGATAGTCTATAAGAGTAGTTTTTTGAAGGCCTCCTATTTTCATTTGGTCTTGGGTATGGCGTACTCTTTTCTTTCTTTGAACTCTTGCTGTTTTCCTTCGTGCCACTGCTTTACGGGACGTAGATACCCTACTATCCGCGAATAAACTTCGCAAGGCTGTTTTATAGTACACTTAGGGCACTCAAAGTACTGTCCGCTTAAGTACCCGTGGTGGGGACAAATAGAGAAAGTGGGAGTAAGAGTAACGTAGGGAAGATGAAACTTCTCAAACACTTTGCGAATAATGTTTTTTGCCACTTCGGGGTCCGATATTCTTTCTCCCAAGAAAAGGTGGGCTACCGTGCCTCCGGTATATTTGCACTGCAACTCGTCCTGAAGCTCTAATGCTTCAAATATGTCGTCCGTAAAGCCAACCGGGAGGTGGGTGGAATTTGTGTAGTAGGGAATTTTTTCCGTGCCGGCGGTGATAATGTCGGGATATTTTTCTTTGTCTATTCTCGCCTGACGGTAAGCGGTTCCCTCTCCAGGAGTGGCTTCAAGATTATAAAGGTGGCCTGTTTTTTCCTGATACTCAACCAATCTGTCGCGCATAAAATCCAAAACCTCCAGAGAAAACTTTCTTCCTCTTTTAGAAGAGATATCCTCTCCGAGAAAGTTTAAAAGCGCTTCGTTCATTCCTATAAGGCCGATAGTGGAAAAGTGATTTCCGAAATAACTCCCTCTCAGCTTTTTAACCGGAGAAAGGTAGTATTTGGAGTAAGGATAAAGCCCTTTTTCCATGAAGTTTTCCAATGCTTTTCTCTTTACTTCCAGCGAATCTCTGGCAAGATCCATCAGTCTTCCCAGTCTCTCGTAAAAATCTTTATTTGTTTTGGACAAGTACCCGATACGAGGAAGATTGATAGTCACTACTCCCAGGCTGCCTGTAAGAGGATGCGAGCCGAAAAGCCCTCCTCCTCTTTTCATAAGTTCTTTGTTTGACAACCTGAGGCGACAGCAGTTATGGGTAATGTTTCCGTCCGAATGAACAAAATAGTGATTTTTCTTGAGCTCAACATCATAAAAGAATTGTCCCGATTCCAATTTTTCTTTTTTCACACTTCTTACTTCTACTACGGCAAAATCCGACTTCTTCAATTTCTCTATCTTGTCGTTGCCAAGGTCCCATCTATCCACAGAAGATAAAGACACTTGCCGACACCCAAATGACTGATAGACATTTTTTCCTTCTTCGTTCTTAAAACCTTTCTCTTCAAGTAAAAATTGAGGTATTAGGTTGTGAAGCTTATCTTTAACCACTTTTTTGCCGTTACTTCCCCGTCCGAGAACATGCTGGATTCTTATAATCTGGGATTTCTCTCTTCTTCTGTAGGTAACACTTATTCCGACCAACTGAAAAAGAAGATTAAGCTCCTTGGATAATTGAAAATCGTTAATATGAATCTCCTTGCCTCCCTCATATCCGTCACCGTCAAAAAATCCTTCAAGAAAAACCTCCACTGTTTCACTGTCGGCGGACCAGATCCAATTCGGCAGCTTGCCATACTTGGAAACACCCATTTCTTCTTTCAGTTTTTTCGCGAATTCACTGTGATAAATATATCCTCTAAGCGAGTTTTCGTACCTCTTGTCTAAAATAAATTTCATTTCATACCCGAGAAGTTTTTTCACCACCTCTTTGGTCTTTTCTATCAAAGCCTTTTCTTTTCTGTTAAACGTGATTTGCACTCCTCTTAGAACCTCTTCTTCATATCTGCTATCATACAAATAATTACCATCGGCGATGAAAAGGCCTATAAACCAAGCCATCTTTTCGTCTATTTCTTTCTTGTCGGTGTTGAGAATGCCCGATCCGTCTTTGAGAACCAAAAGAAAGTCCTCTTCACTGATATCTTCCGCTTTCTTTGTCTTAATCCCTTCTTCCGTAAACACCGCAACAAGATGGTTTTTACTAACATTCATCGTTTTTCCGTCCATAGCTTCTATGGAAACCATCTCATCTTCGCTAACTTTCAAAAACTTACCGACCTCCGCCCACTCTAACTTGCCCGTATCGGGGTTCAGGGAGATTGTTTCAATCGGTTCTTTCACTCCAAACCACTCTTTGTCTATTTCTTTTCCCTTATAGGCTTCAAAAAGCTCATCAACGGTTATTTTTCTAATCTCTCTTCCCTTTTTTACAAAAATATCCTCTTCGGCGTGAAGACACATTGAACGGAAATCCTCGGGGTTCATATCCGACTGGACAAAGTTGGAAAAGTAGTTGATTCCGTATTTAGCCGTCGCTTCCCACATTTTTTCAAGAGAAGGATTGTTCCAGTCAAAGTCTTTGGTAACAGAAATAGTGGGAATGGGAAAGGTAAAAGGCCTGTTTTTGGAATCTCCCTCCATTAGGCATTCGTAAAAAGCTTTGTTGAAAATGTTCATCTCTTCCTGAAATTCGCCGTAAGTTTCTTCCTGTGGCTTTCCTCCGATAACAACCGGCTGGTCTTTTAAGAAGTGGGGAACGTTAATATCCAGCGAAACATTGAGAAAGGGAGTGTTGCCGGTTATAAAAACCTTTCCTTTTCTTTTGGCGATAACTGTTTCGTTATCGGTGTTAACAGACCAGATAATCCCCTTGTAATTAACCTTTTTTACTTTGCTAATGCCCGTTTCCCGGCGCCTAATCACCCTTATTATGTAAAGCATCTTGTTGCCCACCCCGGAAGACATTCTTTCCGCGGTAGTAAATCCATATCCCGAGTTAAAGATAATTCTCTGCAGGTCCCCAAGCGCTCTTTTGCTAGATACCGTTATTTTACAGTTCTCGTGGCCGTCCCCTTTAATATAAGTTTCCAGAAACAGCTTACTTTGCCTCTGGCTCATCTCTAAAAACTTCTTGGGAATAACTTTTACGTTGTCGTTACTATCAAACCATTTTAATATTTTTCTTGAGTTTTCCGCATTAAATCTGATCTGTGTTACGGTTTGCCCCAACGATTTTACTCCCTCCTGGAGAGAGTGGTTTATCTTCAGCTTTTTCAAAAGAGAAATAATTTCGTTGTATTTTTCCTTATTTTTTATCCGTGATTGGTAGATTGTTATTCTTCTCCAGTTGTTTTTAATTTCCATCGTCCCCTCGGAAACAATCCAGGCAATAAGCTTTATTTCTTCATCCTTTAAATTTATTTCTCTATTGTTGTTATCGGCAGAAATGGGAACAATTTGCGGAGATTTCAGTTTCATAAAATCTTCCACTTTTTCCAAGCAGTAATTTTCGCTATTGAATTTTTTCCTTACCATTCTGTGTTCCGGAGAGACGAGTTGGTCTTGGATTTTGTTTAAGACGTTGTACATCTTACCGGAATACTCCCTTTTAAACACCTTCTTGACCTTCTTTTCCTCCACGACCGCTTTTTCCGTATTAAAGGTTTTTATAACATCTCCCTTGTTTACTTCGTCGTACTTCTTCCACCCGTTCCTGGTTAAGATTTCAGTATCTTCGGAAAGACACTGGAAGCCTACGCGGGTGGGCACCATGCAGTTAAACAAAAACTCCTGCATCGCCTGCCTTACCTGAGAGTAGTTCAAGTTATCGTATTTTATAAAAGGAGCAAGAAGAGTGTCAAAATTGCTTACCGCGTTCGCTCCCGCCGTTTCTCCTTGGAGAGTAAAAAGAAAGTTTACCAGCTGCCCGAGGGCGCTTCTGAAGTGCTTTGGCGGTTTGGACTCGATTTTCGAGGGCACCCCGCCAAATCCCCGCAAAAGAAGATCGTTAAGATCCCACCCCGCGCAATAAGGAGCAAGTGTTTCCAAGTTATGGATGTGAAAGTCCTCTTCTGCTCCGGCTTCTCTTACCTCTTTCGGGTAGATTCTATTTAGCCAGTATTTTTTGGCCGCTTCTTTTATAGCGTACTGGTTAAGCCCTTGCAGAGAGTAGGTCATGTTGGCGTTTTCCTTAACCTGCCAGTCCATCTCTTTTATATACTTGTCCACCATTTCCGTTGATTCATCAACGGCCACTACCGCCTCTCTTATCTTTCTTCTCTGCTCGCGGTAAAGAATATAGCTCCGGGCAGTCTCTACCAATCCTTCCAAAATAAGAACCTCTTCCACGATATCCTGGATCTGCTCTACCTGGGGAATCTCTTCTTTTTTAAACCGCCTGTTAAGGAGCTTCACCACTCTGTCTGAAATTTCCTTTGATTTTTTCCCGTCTCCTTGCCCTGTGGAAGTAATTGCCTTGAAGACAGCATTGGCTATTTTTTCCTTTTCAAAATCAACGACCGTTCCGTCTCTTTTTATCACCTTGCTAACTTTGTTTTCCATATTGCTCTTTCATTTTTAATATCTTTTTAAGTAATCTCCCCCATTCTACTCCAATGAAAAGCAGGGGTCAAATCCTGCATAAAAATTCTCTTAAAAAAGAAAACCGGATTAAAATCCGGTTGCAATCACGGTAACTTTAATTTCCCCTTCTTCCAGATTTTTGTCTTCCACCGCCCCGAAAATAATGCTCGCCCCAGAGGAAACCCGCTTTTTAATCACTTCCGCTATTTCGTTTATTTCCGATAAGCTGAGATCTTTTCCGCCGTTCACGTTAAATAAAACTCCTTTTGCGTTTTCACAAGAAAGGTTGACAAGAGGAAGGTTGAGAGCGCGAATAGCGGCTTCTTCCGCTCGGCGCTTACCTTTGGCTACCCCTTTCCCGAAAAGAGCCGAGCCTGAGTTTTTCATAATCGCTTTCACGTCGGCAAAGTCAATATTAATAATTCCCGGAAGAGTAACAAGATCCGAAATTCCTTGCACCGCCTGACGGAGTATTTCGTCACAAGTCCAGAAAGCTTGTGAAAGAGTGATTCCCGGTTCCAGAGAGGATAAAAGGCGGTCGTTGGAAATGGGGATTAGGGTATCCACTCTTTCTTGAAGCGCCTTCATTCTTCTCTTGGCCACTCTGCCTCTCTCTTTTCCTTCAAAAGAAAAAGGCGTAGTAACCACTGCGATAGTCAACGCCCCGCTTTCTTTAGCGATTTCGGCAATTATCGGAAGTGCTCCCGTCCCGGTTCCTCCGCCCATTCCGGCGGTAAGGAAAATCATGTCCGAACCTTGAAGCGCTTTGCTTATTTCCTCCCTGTTTTCTTCAGCCGCCCTTCTTCCCAGCTCGGGATTCATTCCCGTTCCAAGGCCTCCCGTTAATTTTTTGCCGATACGGATTTTACTATCCGCTTTGCAGCTCTCAAGGTCGTGGAAATCGGTATTTATCGCCATAAGCTCCACTCCTTTTATTCCGCAATCAGCCATTCGGGAAACGGCGTTTCCTCCGGCTCCGCCTACGCCAACCACTTTTATTTTCGGCAAACTTCTCATAAACTAGGGAATAAATACCTGAAATATCTTTTTTATTTTCGAAAACGCCCCTTTAAAGTTGATTCTTCCTCCTTCTTCTTCCTCCAAATCCATTCCGCAGAGAACAAGTCCGCAAAGAGTAGAAAGAGAAGGATCGTCTTCCAAGGGAGAAAATCTGCGAGGAACTCCTATCCGGCAAGGAAGCCCGAGTCTCTTTTTTACAAAATCAACTATATGAGGAATTTTCGCTCCTCCGCCGGTTAAAATAGCTCCTCCGGGAAGCAGTCTGTTGCGGGAAATCTTCTTTAGCTCTTTTTCCACTTCGTCAAAAATCTCCTCCAAGCGCGGTTCGGCTATCTTCCTTATTTCATTTTTTTGGAAAGAGATCTCCTCTCCCGAGGAAAGCTTGAGTTTTTCTTTTTTGGTGCTCTTAGGGCCCAGAATGGAAGCCCCGAATTTGTTTTTTATAAACTCCGCTGTTTCTATATCCACCCTAAGTCCGATAGCTATGTCATTGCGAATATTGTTGGTTCCTACCGGCAAAACGGATGTGTGCAAAAGATCTCCTTCTTCGTAAACGGAAATTCCGGCTGTTCCCGCTCCAAGATCAACAACAACCGCTCCAAGCTCCTTTTCCTGGGAAGTAAGTACTGCCCGGGAGGTGGCTATAGGGTCTAAAATAAGGTCACTTGCCTGAAGATCGGCATTTAAAACAGCTTGCCCGAGATTTTTAGAGTAAGAAACAAATCCTCCTACGGCAATAATCTCCGTTTCCAACCTTACTCCGTAAAGGCCCAAGGGATTCTTAATCCCTTTCTCTCTGTCTATAATAAACTCTCGGGGAAAAATTTGGAGAATTTCCTTGTTTACAGGCAAAGAAAAAGTCTTTGCCGCCTCGATTACCCTGTCTATGTCGTCTTGGGCTATCTCTTGATCGGCCCGTGAGACGGAGATAAGGCCCTTAGAAGAGAGACAAAAGATGTGCATCCCGTTTATATTAGCATAAACTTCGTCTATCTCCCTTCCCGCTTCCCTTTTTGCCTCCGCCATAGTCGCTTGGATAACCTTTCCCGTCTTGTCCGGGTCGTTGACCACCCCCTTGCGCACTCCGGAAGAGATGTTTTCCGCTTTTCCGAGCACTTTGAAACCCCCTTCCTCGGGTTCTTTCTGAACGATAATGGCTTTTACAACGCCTGTTCCGACGTCAACGGCTGCAATGGTGGGGGCTTTGCTCATTGTCCTATTTTACCTCTTTATAAATTATTTTCAAATAACGGTTTGTTTTCTCTTCCATTTCCTCTTTACTTTTTTTTGTAGTATCTTCGTATCCCAGAAGATGAAGCACTCCGTGTATAGTAACACGACAAATCTCTTTTGTAAAACCGCCCTTTTTGGAGTTTTTCTTAATCTTCAAAGGACAAAGAACCACTTCTCCCAAAAACCCTTTCTCGCTGTAAAAAAAAGAAAGAACGTCCGTTACCTTGTCTTTTTTGCGGTAAATTCTATTTGCTTCTCTTATTCTCTTTTCTCCTACCAATGCCACCGAGACTTCACCTTCCGCCCCCTCTTTTTTTAAAACAATTTCAGCCGCTTTGCTAATCAATCTTTCATTGACGGAAAAACGGGTTAAATTATTTACCTCCGGCGCCATTTATTTTATCTGTCCCGCTTTAAGCTTTTTCTCGTACTCTTCCTTGGCTCTTATTTTCCTTAAAGCGGCGCGCTTTTTTGCCGTTTTACTCATTGGCCGCTGGAAAAACCGGCGGGAACGCGCTTCTCTGATAATTCCGCTCTGGATTACCGAGCGGGTAAAACGGTACACCAGGCTGCTGTTGTTTTCTTTTTCTTTTCTTGTTACTTCTAAAGGCATAATGATTACTTGTTATTTTTATCCTCCAAGAAGGTGAATGTGGAGGTGGAATATTTCCTGCCCTCCTCCTTCTCCAACATGAACGGACAACTTGTATCCTTTGTCTTTTACTCCAACCTTTTCCGCCGCCTGTTTGGCGGTAAGAAAAAGCTCTCCGATAAGTTCCTTGTCTTCCTCTTTTATTTCATTTACCGAGGCAATGTGTTTTTTAGGAACGACAAGCAAGTGAACCGGCATCTTGGGATTAATATCTTCAAAAACAATCACGCTCTCATTTTCAAGAACCGTTTTTGAAGGAATCTCCTTTTTTATTATTTTACAGAATAAACAGTCCATGATGAATTGGTTTATGACCTATAATCTACGATCATTATAGTTGTCATTTGTCACTTTTTATTCTTTGAGTTTTTTCTTCACTTCTTTTATTATTTCGCTTGTTTTTACTTTCTCCTGCCCTCCGGAATCCATATCGCGTAAAATAACTTTGTCTTCGGCCGCCTCCTCCTTGCCGATAATAATAGCTATATCCGCTTCCAGTTTGGCTGCTCTACTCATTTGGTTTTTCAAAGAATCCTGCCCGAAGGCTTCCGCAACCGGAATATTGGCCTTCTTTAGCTCTTCAAAGAGCTTGAGCGACTTCTTTTTTGCCAGATCTCCCAGCTGAGCGATAAAAACCCGAGGTTTTTCTTTCTCATAAACCTCTCCGTTTTTCTTCATCAGAAGAACTATTCTCTCCACTCCCATAGCCGCTCCCGTAGCCGGTCTTTCTTCTCCACCAAGGGCGGCACTCAACCCGTCATACCTTCCCCCTCCTCCGAGAGCGAGAAACTCCTCTTCACCGCTTTTTTTAGAACGGGCAAAAAACTCATAAACCACTCCCGTATAGTAGTCTAATCCTCTGACAAGAAAAGGGTTTAAGTCGTAAGGGATTTCTACTTCCTCTAAAAATTCCAAAACTCTCCTGAAGTCTTCGCAGCACTTCTTGCAGATGTGGTCTAAAATCTGTGGGGCTTCCGCCTTAACTTCCAGACACTTCTTACAGTCCAGCGCCCGAAGAGGATTCTTTTCCACTCTTCTTTTACAGTCAGTACAAAGACGGGAACTCTGCTTTTTTAAATGTTTCTTAAGGGCTTTTTTATACTCTTCCCGGCACTTCTCGTCTCCCATGCTGTTTATCTCGGTTACCACGTTTTTTATTCCCAGCTCCTTTAGTATGTTGTAAACCAATACAATCACCTGGGTATCGACTACCGGCCCTCCTCTCCCGATTGTCTCAAATCCAAACTGCCAAAACTGACGATACCTGCCCGCCTGCGGCCTTTCGTAGCGGAAGTAGGGAGCAAAGTAAAAAAACTTCACCGGCTGGGGCTTGGTGTAAAGCCCGTGCTGGATGAAAGCACGCATAATAGGAGGAGTTCCCTCCGGCCTTAAAGAAACTCTATCCCCTCCCTTGGTTTTAAAAGTGTACATCTCTTTTTCCACAATATCGGTAAATTTTCCCGTTCCGCGGGTAAATATTTCCGTATCTTCGATAACCGGTGTTTCAATGCCTTGAAATCCGTAAATTTCAGCATTTTTAAAAACAACCTCTCTTACTTTTTGGAAGTAATCGTACTGGCTCCCGAAAATGTCGTGCATTCCGCTGGGACTTTGAAGTTTCTTTGGCATAAATGTTTATGGCTTATGACCTATGACCCATGACTTATAACTTATGACTTATGACTTCCTTATCAACGGTCATTTGTCATTGGTCATTTGTCATTTGTCATTTGTCATTTGTCATTTGTCATTGGTTGTCAGTAATCCGGCGCTTCCACAAACGCAAAAGCGCTAAAAGGAGAAATTCGGATAAGCACTTTTCCTACAATATTTTCTTCCGGAAGAGGACCCCAGTTTCGCGAATCAAAAGAAGCGCCCCTGTTATCTCCCATTACAAAATATTCTCCTTCTCCGAGAGAAACCTCTTCCCGTCCCATCGGAATCGGTCTTGGAAGATAGTCTTCGCTTAAAACTGTTTCCTCTCCGTCAATTGTAATAAGGATCTTCTCTTCTTGAACAACAAGCTCTTCTCCGGGAAGACCGATAATTCTCTTAATGTGCCTTTTGAAAGGATCGTGCGGATACTGAAAAACAACCACTTCCCCTCTTTCCGGATCCCGAAAACGGTAAGACAGCTGGTCCACGATGAGGTAATCGGATTCATGAAAGCTGGGTTCCATGGAAGACCCGCGGACAATAAACGGCTGGAACAAAAAAATCCTTATCGGTATTACGATAAGCAGAGCAATAACAACCACCTTCATTACTTCCCAAAAATGGCTGAGCATCGTTCTCATACGCCGCAATGTTAGCAAATTTTAACAAAAGAATCAAATCCCTACAAAACCCTGTAAAAGTCCGGTCCTCTTTTTTGCGATTTACTTTTAAAAAAGGTATAATGAATTTCAAGTTGTTTTCCATGTTTAGAAATTTATTTAAGAAAAGAGAAGAAAAGAAGGAGCCTAACGTTGATTACCTTGTTGTCGGTCTTGGAAACCCGGGAGAAGATTATAAAAAAACGGCTCACAACGCCGGTTTTCGTATCGTTTCGCGCCTAAGAGAGATATCTTCCCTTCCCGACTTTTCTAAAGACAACACCCTGAGATCTTTTGTTTCAAAGGGAGAGATAGAAGGAAAAAGAGTAGCCCTTCTTCTTCCTTTAACTTTTATGAATCTTTCCGGGGAAGCGATAAGAAAGGCGCTGGAAAGGTTTTGCCTTCCTCCTGAGAGATTGATTTTGGTTCACGACGACAGTGATCTTTTTTTGGGTACTTTGCGTTTTTCTTTTTCCCGGGGAAGCGCCGGGCACAAGGGAGTAGCTTCGGTTATAAAATCGCTGAGAACGAAAAAGTTCGTCCGATTGCGGGTGGGAATCCGTAAGAGAGCGGAAAAGAAAGGAAAAAACGAAAAAGCGATAGACTTTGTTTTAAAAAGTTTGCCGGCAAGTACAAAAAAAGTTGAAGAGAAAGCGGCCGAAGAGTTGAAAAATGCTGTTCTTTCGGAGATATCGGCAAAAACAATTAATCTGGAGGAAGAAAAAAACCAGCCCGAGTAAAATAAAAATCCCTTTGGGCTACCTGCGAGCTCCGGCCTTCAAACCTGATTACAGGCCGAAAGACGGAAAGTATCCGTTACGGACACCGGCTTAAGGAAAGGAAGATTGAATAAATCGCTCTTCCTTCCCAATAAAAAAAGGAGGGATTTTGTAACTGCAAGATCAAAAGATACGTGCAGAAAAACAATAAGCCACTCGCAGATAACCCGAAGGGATTTTAAAGAACACTTATATTATATTACATTTTCCTACTTTGTCAACCCCGACACCCGGTATCGGTGTAGGCGGTTAGGCCCCTTTCTCCTTTTCTTTTTTTGTGTTATTCTTCCTCTGACATGAAATTAGTACTGGTGGAAAGCCCGACAAAAACAAAAACTCTAGAAAAGTTCTTGGGAAATAATTACAAAGTGCTCGCCTCCGGCGGGCATATTCGCGATCTTCCCAAAAGTAAGCTGGGAATCGACGTGGAAAACAATTTTGAGCCCCAATATGTTATTCCCCTGAAATCCAGAAAGAATATAAAGCCCTTAAAAGAAGCTGTAAAAAAAGCGGACGAGGTATATCTTGCCACCGACCCTGACAGAGAGGGAGAGGCCATTTCTTACCACCTTGTCCAAGCGCTGGGATTGGAAAACTACAAGAGAGTGGTTTTTAACGAAATCACTAAAAAAGCGGTGGAAGAGGCGGTAAAAAATCCCGGATCTATTGATGTCAATCTGGTAAACGCCCAGCAAGCACGGAGGGTTTTAGACAGGCTGGTGGGGTACAAACTTTCTCCTCTTCTCTGGAAAAAGGTGGTAAGGGGACTCTCTGCCGGAAGAGTACAGTCGGCCGCTTTGCGGATAGTTACCGAAAGGGAAAAAGAAATAGAAGCCTTTAGGGCGGATGAGTACTGGAGTGTTTCCGCTCTTCTTTCTTGTGCAAACGGAGAATTCACGGCTGTCCTTAAAGAAAAAAACGGGAAAAAGATCAGCAAACTTGAGATAAAAGAAAAAGAAGAGGCGGAAGGAATAAAAGAAGAGTTGGAAAAAGCATCTTTTGCCGTAAAGTCAATAGAGCAAAAAGAAAAAAAACGCCGTCCGCTCCCCCCTTTTACAACCAGCACACTGCAGCAAGAAGCCTTTAAAAGGTTGCGTTTTCCGTCTCGTTTTACAATGGGTATAGCCCAATCCTTGTACGAAAAAGGATTAATTACTTACCACCGCACCGACTCTCTCCATCTTTCTCTTGAAGCAAAAAAGGCGGGAGAGAAATACATCAAGGAAAACTTCGGAGAAAAATACCATAAAGAAAGAACATTTGCGGCAAAAGGAAAAACACAAGAAGCGCACGAAGCTGTAAGGCCGACTTCTCTTGAAACTTCCCCACAAAAAGCCGGTAATCTGAAAAAAGAAGAGGCAAAGCTCTATGATTTAATATGGAGACGTTTTACGGCCTGCCTGATGAGCGACGCCGTGTTTTACTCTACGAATATAGAAGTGGAAGCAAAAAAAGAAAACAGCTATACTCTCTCTTCTTCCGGATCAGTGATGCGTTTTGACGGCTTTACCAAGGTGTACCCGGTAAAGTTTGAAGAAAACGAACTTCCTTTAATAGAAAAAGAAGAAAAACTGACCGCAAAAAAAATTGAAGCAAACCAACACTTTACTAAGCCCCCGGCAAGGTTTACAGAAGCGACCCTTATAAAAGAAATGGAAAAGCACGGAATAGGAAGGCCTTCCACTTACGCGCCCATTCTCTCCACCCTCTACCAAAGAAACTATATCGAAAAAATAGAAAAAAGAAGCCTTAAGCCAACCGAAATAGGAAGAATCGTGAGCAATCTTCTTTTAAAACACTTTCCTTCTATTGTAGATCTCAAATTTACCGCTAAAATGGAAGAAGATTTGGACGGAATTGCACAAGGAGAAAAAGAGTGGCGGAATATAATAAAAGATTTTTACGATGATTTTGATAAAAAAATAAAAGAAAAAGAATTAGAAATTAAAAAAGAAGATATTATGCAAGAAGAAAAAACAGAGGAAAAATGTGAAAAATGTGGCGGGGAAATGGCGATAAAGCTCGGAAAATACGGGAAATTTATCGCCTGTAAAAACTTCCCCGACTGTAAAAACACAAAACCGTTAAACGGAGATAAAGAAGAAAATGAAGATGATGTGGTTTGCGATAAGTGCGGCAAGAAGATGCAGCTCAAGCAGAGCAAGTTCGGAAAGTTTTACGGATGCAGTAACTACCCGGAGTGTAAGAATATAAAATCCATTGAAGATGATTTGGACATCAAGTGCCCGGAGTGCAAAGAGGGAGATGTGGTAAAAAGAAGGTCAAAAAAAGGTAACATTTTCTACGCTTGCAACCGCTATCCCGACTGCACTTTCACTTCAAGCAAAAAACCCACAGAAAACTCAAAAGAAGAATAATAATTGCAAAGGTCCGACCTTCGCAGAGTTGCAGAGGTCCGACCTTTGGAAATTATCTAGGGTTTGAGAGATACTCTTTTTTTAATTCCGAGGAGTCCCCTTTTTCAATTGCTTCTCTTATTTTCTCCATTAAATGCAAAACAAAGTGAAGATTGTGCTCTGTTAAAAGCATAATTCCGTAAATTTCTTTGTTTTTTACCAAGTGGTGAAGGTAGCTTTTTTTATATCTCCGGCACACGTTGCAAGAGCAGCTCTTATCAAGCGGGTTTTTATCTTCTCTGTAGCAAGACGCTTTTATATTAATTCTCCCCTTCCTTGTGAGAGCCGTTCCGTGGCGGGCAAAACGGGTGGGAATCACGCAATCAAAAAGATCTACTCCTCTCAAAGCGCTTTCTATGAGGTTTTCCGGCTCCCCGATTCCTAGCAGGTGCCGCGGCTTTTCTTTGGGAAGTTCTTCGAATATCGTCTCTAAAACAGAAGACATACTGCTTTTTGAATCGCCAAAGGATTCTCCAAAAGATCCCCCTATTCCAAATCCGAAAAAAGGGAGAGAGGCGATAAAACGGGCCGATTCCCTGCGCAAGTCTTCAAATTTTCCTCCCTGGACGATGCCCATCATCACTTGCTTTCTTGTTTTCCCGAGCGCCTCCAGAGAACGCTCCGCCCATTGATGAGTTCTTTTAAGAGATTCCTTCTGATATTTATAAGAAGCCAGTGGAGAAGTGCACTCGTCAAAGGCGAAAATAATATCCGCTCCCATCTTTTTTTGGGCATCAATTGAGCTTTCGGGAGTAATTTCCACTTTGCTTCCGTCAAAAGGAGACGAAAAAATAGCCCCATTTTCTTCTATTTTAACCAAATTTTTCTTCTTTTTATTATCTTTTTCAGAAATATTAGGAGCAATCTTTCCCACTCCGTGCTCATATCCAAAACCCAAGCTAAATACCTGAAACCCTCCACTATCTGTCATTAAAGGAAAGTTTACGTCCAAAAATTTATGAAGCCCTCCCATTTTTTTTACCGTCTCGTACTCTTTTTTGCAGTAAAAGTGAAAGGTATTTACCATAAAAACATCCGCGCCAAGCTCTTTTGCTCTTTCAAAGCCCATTCCTTTTAGCGCTCCTTTGGTAGCTACCGGAACAAACCCGGGGGTTTTTATCTCTCCGTGGGGAGTGTGTAAAATGCCGGTACGCGCTCTTCCTGATTCTTTTTTGACCTCAAACTTAAACATACTCACATTATGCCCCAAAAAAATAAAAAGGGAAATAAAAAAGGCGTCCGAAGACGCCCTTTACCCAATCCTGCTTTTTTTTGCCCCACTTAGGCGGATTTTAAAATCTTAAATATAAAGACAAAAAGCCGGAACACTATCATGATCAGAAAGCCCTGAATAATGAAAGCATTGAATAGACTTTTTGCCAACCATTCTCCTATACAGAGAGCGGGCCAGAGGGACAAAATAAACAAAATTACCAAAAAGAGCAAAGAGATAAATCTTTTCATTATTTTTTCCTCCCTGTAAAATCTTTTTTCTCTCTATGAATAGAGCTTTCTATATTATATCAGAATACTGGACATTTGTCAAACAGAGGTCCACCTTATGCAAGTTTGCGAAGGTCCGACCTTCGCAAGTTTACGGAGGTCCGACCTCCGGGATTTTAGTTAAGCAAGAGTGAAGTCCAGTTGTTTCATTTCCAGACTTCCTCCAACAAGCCTCACCTTTATCTTGTTTCCCAGAGCATATCTCTTTCTCTTTCTTGTTCCGATAAGAGCGTAATTTTCTTCGTCTAAAATATAATAATCGTCGTCCATGTCGCGGATAGAGATCATTCCTTCCGCCTTCGTTTCAAGTTCTTGGACAAAAATTCCCGAATTGGTCACTCCGGAAATAATGGCTTCAAACAATTCCCCTTTCTTGCGGAGCATATATTCCACTTGTTTATAAGCAATGGAATCTCTTTCCGCTTCAAGCACATCAAGCTCTCTTAAAGATATTTCTTTGGCTACCTTGTCGTAATCTGGCGCATTAACTTTCTTCCCTTTCAATTTCTTTTTTACAATCCTGTGCATCATAAGGTCGGCGTATCTTCTTATAGGAGAAGTAAAGTGCATATATTCTTTGACCGCTAAACCGAAATGTTTTTTGTTTTTCACTGAGTAAGCCGCCTTGGACATCGACCGCAGAACAGCCTTCTTTACAAGAAACTCCTCATCCTTCCCCCGGACTTTTTCTATAAGGTTATTTATTTCGGAAGAATTCATCTCTCTTCCTTTTACCTTTATCTTATAACCAAGGCCGGAAAGGAAAGAAAGAAGATTATCAATCATCTCTTTGTCCGGCGGCTCATGGATTCTATAGAGAGTGTTGAATTTTTCCGAAGCACTCCTGTTTGCCAAAATCATAAACTCCTCTATTAGTCCGTGAGTGGGGAGATGTTCTTTGCGGAAAATACCAATCGGCACCCCATCGTGATCAAGCTGGAACAGAAGCTCATCGTCATCAAACCGGAGAGCTCCCTTTCTTTCTCTTTCTTTTTTCAGTTTCTCCGAAACAGAGTTAAGAAACAAGAGCTCTTCATAGAACCTCCCTTTTTTCTTTTGCAGGACGTCTTGCGCCTCTTTGTAAGTAAACCTTTTTTTGGAACAAATGACTGTTTCTCCGAACCATGTGTCCAGCACTTCCCCGTTTTTCTTCATCTTAAAAACAACGGAAAAGGCGGCTCTGTCTTCATTTGGCCTTAGGCTGCAGGCATCATTGGAAAGATCTTCAGGAAGCATAGGAATGGTGCGGTCAACAAGATAGATAGAAAAGCCCCGCTTTTTTGCTTCCTTGTCGGTAGCGCTTCCCTCTTCTACGTAATAAGAAACGTCGGCAATGTGGACTCCCACCTCGTAAACCCCTTCTTTAAGTTTTTTTAAAGAAAGGGCATCATCAAAGTCTTTAGCGTCTTCAGGATCAATGGTAAAGGTGGCCACTTTTCGGAAATCCCTTCTTTTTCCGACACTAAACGTTTTTCTTTTTGCTTTCCTGGCCTCTTCTTTTACTTTTTTGGGAAATTTTACGGCCAATCCCTTTTCTAGCACAATGGAGTGCATTTCGGTGTCCATCTTTCCCTTCTTTCCGATCACCTCCAAAACCCTTCCTTCCGGGTTTTTTTTAGGATCTTTCCAGCTGACAATCTCTGTAAGAACCTTTGTTTTGTTTTGCAGTTTGTTTCCGGGAATAAAAATATCAACGTACATTTTGGGATCGTCCGGGGAAACAAAAGCAAATTTCTGCCCTTTCTTTTTTTCTACCGTTCCCACAAATCTGTTTTTCGCCCTTTTTAATACTTTAACTACTTCTCCGGACTGCTTTTTTTCGTTTTTCTTTCTTGGGAAAAGAACCGCTTCCACCTTATCGTTGTGAAGGGCAGTGTTTAAAAAAGGAGCGTCAATCCTCACGCTTTCTTTTAGTTCCTCGCTTTTTAAATACCCCTTTCCAAGCGAAGTAATGCTTATTTCCCCTATAATTTTTTTTGCCATAACCAGCTTTATTATAATGCAAACCGAAAAAACGAAAAAGGGGGGATCCGCCCCCTCTTTTCTTCTCTCTAAAAGGGAAACCCCCTCTAAAAAGAGAGGATTTCTTTTTTTAGACGCGAGAAACGTTAGTCGCCTTCGGTCCTTTGTTGGACGTAGCAACCTCGAAACTCACTTTGTCCCCTACGCTAAGATCATCAAAGTTCACGTCGACAAGATCGTTGGAGTGGAAAAAAAGATCGTCCTCTCCTTCTCTTTCAATGAAACCGAATCCTCTCTCTGTAAGGGTTTTGATTGTGCCTTCCATTTAAAGTTTAAGTAAGCTTTATTTAATAATTAAAAAGAAACCCGACCCCATTTCTCTACTTTATGTGAGAAAGACTACTCTATTTAGGCTTTTTTGTCAAATATTTTAGAGAGCGGCAAGAAAAGCGGAAATAAGACCTACTAAGAATATGCCGTCAAAAACTCCCGCTCCTCCCAATACCGCCACTCCTCCGCTTTTTTTCAAAACAAAAGGAAGGTAAAAAAGGTCGGCACCTATCAAAACTCCGAGGACTCCGGCACTAAAGGCAACCTGTGCGGCATAAGAGGGAGCGAGAATCACAGCGAAAAAGGCGGAAAAAAGGACAGGTAAAATCATAGGGATAACCACTCCTCTTTTCTCTATAAAGCGGGCTCCCAAAAAAGAAAAAAAAGCAACCACTGTAGTGGTAACAAGGAGGGCTTGTAGCGGCACTTGAGGGAAAAAGTAGCCGGCAATAAGAAGGGGGATTAGCGCTCCCCCGACGTTTACGGAAACCCCCTGCGCTCTCCAGACCGGCCGGCTCCCCATTCCCAGAAAATAAGGTTCGGAAACCTTCACAAGTCTTTTTTTTGTAAGCGGAATATTAATAAAAGAGCCGATAAGTATCAAAAAAAGTATCAAAAAAGCCACCGAAGGTGAGAAATCCAAAAAATCAAACCCCAATCTCACCATGTAAAGAAAGAAAAAAGCGGCAATCAAAGGAGAGATGATGATAAGAAACAAAACTAAAAGAAAAAAATAGAAAAAAGCCATATTACTCCCAGGTAATTACAAAGCGGTGAATATCTCCCCCGTCTTTAAAGGGACACCCCTCCTCTCGACAGACCACCTTTGTGCCAAGTACAAAGAAGATTATCTGAGCAAAATATCCCTCAAGAAAAAGACAGTATACCGGGTGTCCTAAAAACCCGTGAACTTCTCCTGTTATTCTTTTTTTCTCTTTATCAACCTCGGTAATATAAAGGTTTCCGCTGTCATGATACTTGTGCCAAGCGGCGTCCGCATTTCTGCAAATCGTTTCCAGCGAAGCTAAAAACCTGCTTGCAAATCTGATAAAAAAAGAAAACTTGGCCGCTTTTGCCGCCATTTCACGCACGCCTTCGTCATCCAAGTTAAAAAGTTGTTTTTTCACAACCAAAAAAGTAAGAAAAAGATCCACATTTATTTTTTCTCCTCCCTTGATTCCATATATGTCATACCCCAGCTTTTTCATCTCCTCTTTAATTTTTTCCTCGCCTTCTTTCCCAAACTCCTGCCTTATAACGTTTAAGTTGTCAATAACTCCGCGAGCGGCATAAGTGCCTTTCGAGTTATTGATATACTCTTTGTCCTTTTCTTCTAGAGTAATCATTCTTTGAATTGTTAAATATTTTTAATTTTAGTAATTCTATTCCCAAGTAATCACAAAGCGGTGAATATCTCCCCCATCTTTGAAGGGACACGCTTCTTCACGGCAGGTCACTTTTCCTCCGAGAACAAAAAACATTATCTGAGCAAAATATCCCTCCAGATAACAGCAGTGAACCGGATGGCCGACAAAATCTCTAAGTTCCGCCGTTACTTTTTTCTCTTCCTTATTAACCTCCGTTATATGAAGCTCTCCTCCCTCGTAATAATACTTTTTCCAGGCGACGTTTGAATTTTCACAAATCGCCTCTAAAGAAACCAAAAATTTACTGACGAATTTCAAGAGAAAAGATAGCTTTGCCGTTTCTGTGCCTATTTTTCTGAAATCTTTTTCCTCCAGATTAAAAACGTACTTTTGTGTGACCAGAAAAGCGATATAGGAAGAGGTAGGTATTTTATCTGAGATTTTTGTTTCCGAAAAATTAATACCATATCCCAAGCGCCTCATTTCTTTTTCCACTTTTTCCGGCGCTCCTTTCCCAAACATTCTTTCCATTACGGGAAGATGATCAAAAATACCGCGAGCTACAAGTTTTCCCTTGGTGCTGTCTATGTACTCTTTGTCTTTTTTGGTAAGCGTAACCATATGTCTTATTTTATACTCGCTTTAATCTATTTTAACAAGCTAAGAAGCAAAAAGCAACTGGATGATTTTTTAAAAATTCTGTGCTAAAATCGGAATATGGAAATAGGATTAAGCATTATATTTATCGGGCTTCTTGTTTTTCTGGCTCATTTTTTTGCGTGGCTATTCGGCTTTGTGAGAATTCCCGACGTTTTGCTTTTGATGTGTATCGGAATAGTAATAGGGCCTCTTTTAAATATCGTCCCTCCCGATTTCTTGGGAGAAGCGGGAAACGTGCTGGTAATGCTCGTTTTGGTAATCATCCTTTTTGAGGGAGCCACCAGATTGAGAATCGACTCTTTAAAAAAAGCCAGCTTCGGAACCGTCAGCTTGTCTTTAACAAGTTTTCTTTTAACTATGGCGGGAACCGGGATTCTGCTGAGCGTCTTTGCCGGCTTTAGCACCGTTTCCGCCTTTCTTATCGGCGCTATTTTGGGAGACAACGCAGCCGCCATTGTTGTTCCTTTAATAGAGAAAATGAAGATAAGGGAAGATTCGCGCGCTACTCTTTTTTTGGAGTCCGGACTAAGCGGAATGCTCAGTATTGTTTTTACCCTTGCTTTTATAACTTCCCTGGAAATAGGAGTTCTGCACATTGACTCGGTTGTTTTTGACATCGGAAGAATGCTTATCATGGCCATCCTCATTGGAACCTTGGCCGCCTTTTTTTGGTCTTTGCTCTTAAACAAAGTGCACAATATTAAGAACTCTTCCTTTACCACCCCCGCCTTTGTTTTCATCATTTACGGAATAACCGAGCTTATGGGATTTAGCGGGCTCGTCTCCATTATCATTTTCGGCATCATTCTGGGAAATATGCCTGTCTTTATCGCCTTCCTTGAAAAACGCCACAAGTTTCTTTATGCTTTGCTCCGCCCACAACAGCTATCCAATAAAGAGCTCTCCTTTTTCTGCGAGGTGGTTTTTCTTATAAAGATCTTCTTTTTCCTCTTTATCGGAATATCTCTCAACTTTGACAACATCCCCATTCTTTTCTTAGGACTTCTCTTAACGCTCTTTATTTTTGCCATCCGTATTCCGGCAGTCCTTTTTAGTATCCCTAAATCAACGCCGAAATTTGACGCTTCCATTATTTCCGTTACCGTTCCCCGGGGGCTCGCCACCGCTGTGCTGGCACTAATCCCTCTACAGAAAGGGCTTGAGGGAGGACAGATAATCCAAGACGTTACCTACGCGGTTGTTTTCTTCTCCATTCTTCTTACATCATCCCTTATCTTTTTCATCTACAATACGAGAGTAAGAAAGATTTACGAGCATTTACTGCCTGTTTTTTCTGAAAACCCGAAAGAAGGAACGCCCGAGTATCCGGAAAAAGAAACAAAAAAAGAGTGCTAGCTAGCACTCTTTTTTTACCTCAGCAATAATTTTAAAATTCACACCCCGTTTCTCGGGCAAGGGAGGCGGGGTCTCTTTGTCCCTCGTACAGCTTTTCTTTGATCTGTATTTCGGGAACAAATCCCGTTACCTTTTCTTTGTTGCACCGTTCTCTCTCTTGTGTGCACTCTACATATATCTTTTCTACCGCCTCATAGCCCCCGAAGCTTTCGGCAAGATGAGCACAAGCGGGACATGTTTTGCTTCCGTAAATAACAACTCCCCTTTCCGCCAAACAGCCGATAAGATCTTCTTTTTCGTAATCGCTTACCTCTTCTGCTTCTTCCTTTTCTTCTCCCAATATCTCTCCTTTCTCTTCCTTTTCACTTCTTTCCACCGCCAGCTCTTCTTCACGCATCGTTTCGGAGTCTTCTTGGGGTGCAGTAAGGTAAAGCGACCCTCCGATGATAAAAAGTCCGCTTAAAACAGCTAAAATGGTTTTACTCATACAATAAATCAGTTAAAAAATTTTAATAAATAAACAACTGCCGTACTTACCGCACCTGTCATTACTCCTCCCCAGCACATATCAACGACAGTCATCGATAAGGGCCAATCTTTTAAGGTAGCCTGGTTGGTAAGATCATAAGCCCCGTAGGCGGCAAGTCCCAAAAGCCCTCCAAGTAAAAACACCTTCCACAAAGGAAATCCCCCTTCCAAGGCCGGTAAAATAACAAGAACAGTAACAGCCAGCGCATAAAGAGGATAAAAAACCACCACCGGCCCCATTTTCACGGATTCGGCCATCAGGTGCCCTATCTTGTCTGTAACGAATCTCTTTATTACAAAAGAGAGCCATATTCCGTCCACAACAATCAAAAAAACCAAACAGAGAAAATAAGCAAGAAGGTTTATCTTCATAAAATTAGTTTTCTCTGGTGAGCTCTGTTCCATCCACGTTAATAACCCAGTCCGCCGAAACGTCTTCTTCGGGCGTATCGGTAGAAAACATCAGTTTTTCTCCCTCTTCGCTCCACTTAAGACTCCTGAATTCCGGCGTGAAAGCTTCATCTTCTTCCTCTTCCATAGCTTCTAAAATATCTTCTCCCGACAGATTGAATTCTTTTTCAAAGGTTACCCCGTTATCCACGGTAAGATACTCTCCCGCAGCGCGTTCCGTATTAAGGTAATAGGCAAAATGCACTCTATTCGGAGACCAGCTTATGTTTCCCACCACTCCTTTGTTTTCCTCTCCCACCAAGCTCAACTCTCTTGTAACAATATCTATTACCCAAAAGAGCGAAACGTCAGTCGGGGCGGCATAAGTTGATACGGCAAAACCGAGTCTTCTGGTGCTTTCCGGAAAAGGAGATATGGCCGTGAACCGAGTAAAAGCGTTAGGGCCGATGGTTATTTCGTCAATCTCTATGGGCTCTGTGAAAAACTCATCCCACTTTTCTCCGGCCTGCCTGTTCCACTCGGAGATAGAGTAGCTGAATACTACGTTTTCTTTTTCATCCAGTACCAGCAGATCATCATCGCCCTCGGAAATAATAATCGTCTTCCCCACAAGATCGGTATAGCCTACTTGGAAAAGAAGAAAATAACAGACAAGAACGACAAAAAGAGATACTCCTACAACTGCACCGACTACAAAAAGTGTTTTTTTGATGTCCATATTAATGGAATGCGAAAACGCATTTAGTTATTTTTTAATACTGTTCCAGTTTACTAAAAATTTGCCAATCCGGCAACTAGTAATCTCTCATACACCGAAGGTAGGCCGTTCCCACTCCCAGGTGACAGTGTTTTTTTAACTGTTCGCTGTCGTAGTGCAGTTCCCGAACCGAGTAAGCCGCTTCCCAATAGGTGCACTCTTCATCTTCGTTTGCCCGAGTAGAAGACCAGAAAATAGCGCCTTCCTTCAAGTTGTAAAACAGTCTCAAGTTAAACGCCGGCTGGTAGCCTCCGGGAAGAAGGTCTAATCCGGAACTTCCAAAAGCTCCACTCTGTGTTAAAGGGCCCTGCTTCCACAATTCACGCCTTCCCGCCAGCTTGCTTCCCTCATCTGTACCCCGGAACCCGTAAGCTCCAAGCTCTCCGCCTCTTATCCCCACTTCCGTCTCCAGTTTTTTCCAATCATCATCGGTGGGAATCCGCCATCCCAAAGGACATATTCCGCGCATTCCTTCAACGTTCTGTCCGCAAGATATACCGGAAAAAGTGTACAGGCTCCCATAAACATCACACATCACCTGATCATTGTCGTAACAGTATCTTTCTATCTTACAATTCCTCTCAATTTTTTCTTCCGTAATATCCATATTTTCCCGGAACCAGCACTGTTCTCCTATTTCCACTGTGGAATAAACCTTTCCTCCATACTCTAAATCGTCTCCGCAATGCCACGCTGATCCGGTTGTAGCACTCACCTCCTTGCTGTAAACGCTCTCCTTTTCATCCGTAATCTGGGTAATCGCGTAGTAGTAAGTGGTGTGCGGCTGTATATCGGCATCCGAGTAGTTTTCAAGCGATGTTTCCGCTATTTTTTCGTAAACTCCTCCTTCGTGCTCGGATCGGTAAACAACGTACTTATCCGCTCCCACCACATAATCCCAGTTAAGATCAATTTGCAAGCGCATTTCTCTTTGAAAATCAACCGCTTCCGCTCTTACTCCCGTCGGAGCGGCAGGGTCAGTTACACTCCCCGCTCTTCCGCTAAAAGAGCTTTCTCTAAAGTCAACAATCTGGGTAACCTTGTAGAAGTACTCTGTGTTTGGGCGCAATCCTTTGTCCAGAAACTCCGGCTCTTCTGAAAAGCCGACTCTTTCGTAGGGACCCCCAGGATCTTCCGCGCGATAGATATTAAACTGGCGGGCGTTTTCATCTCCCGTCCAGGAAAGCTTTATTTCCTGGAAAGAAACTGTTTCCGCCGAAAGGTGAGTGGGATTGTCTCTTTTTCCAGAGAAGAAAAAAATCACCAAGAGAGCAGAAAAAACCGTTACAACAGCAATCCCCAAAACAATTTTTTTGCTCGTCTTTTTTTCGAGATTACCCTGCTTGTCGTAATTTTGTTCTTCCATAATATACGCAAATGGAAATTAATCCTGGCTACCTGTTTCCGTCGCCCCTTCTTTTTTTATTCTTTCCAGCTCTTCCCTGGCTTTTTTAAGTTCCTTTTTAAGCTCTATCATTTTAAGTTCCCTTCCCACCATCAGCTTGTTCATCTTTTCGTATTCTTTTACTCTTTTTTCCAGCTCGCTTGTCCTTTCTTTCACCTGTGATTCAAGTTGTTTGTTAAGCTCTTCAAGCTCTTTTGTTCTTGCTGCCACTCTCACTTCCAAGGTTTCTTTCTGTTCTCTCAAAAAGGTTTGCTTTTTGAGCTGGTCTACCATTTCGTTAAAAGTTTTTGTCAGCTGTCCGATTTCATCTTCCCCGTCGGTTTCCACCTGAACGTCAAAGCTTCCCCTTCTTACTTTCTCTGCTCCTCTTGTTAGTTTTTTAATCGGACGGATAAGCTGTCTGGCCAGCAAAGAGGCTCCGAAGAGAGACAGGGCGATGACCATAATCACCGTCAGAAATGCTTGGGATCTGAGGTTTTGTAAAATTGAGATAAACGGCTTTCCTATGGCTGCAATAAACTCCTCTTCCTGGGCGAGAAAAAAGCTTTCTATTGCGTGCTCGTACGAAAAAACAATCAAAAGCCCGGAAATAAACACCGGCAAAGCGGTAAATACCACCGAAACAAATAGCAGCTTTGTAAAAAGAGTCCTCGTCCCCTTGAATATTCCTCCTTTTTTCTTTTTTTCCGATGACGACATATTTGGAAAATTAGGATTACTCTTCGTCAAGCTCCGTGCCTGTAGCGAAAAAATAAATAATTAAAGCGGACACCATAATCCCTATTCTCACAAGAAGAAGCGTTTCTCCTCTTGCTATGGCCAGCCCGTCAAAAACGGCTACCAGGGCGTAAATTAAAAGCCCTATATTGAATGCGAACAGTCTTTTATTGGCAAAAAACTTTTTTTCTTTCCACGCCTTAAATCTTCGCAAGACATCGAAAAATACGCAAAAAAGGGCGGGTATAAAAATTCCGTAAGTAAAGATACTGTGGGTAAGGGGGTTGGCGTCATATTTGGTTCCCCAGTAGGTCATTTCGGAAAGCTCAAACCCGTAGGCGAAAAAAACTCCCACCGTAAAAAAAGTTATTACAGTGAAAGTTCCCACAAAAAGAACATACAAAGCTCTGTGACGATCAAAAAAAGACCACCCGTAAAAATAAAAAAGGGGAAGGAGGTGCAAATAAGTCAAAGGGCCCACTATCCACTTCCAAATAAGAGTGTCCAGAGCGCCATATCCCGCCCAGAAAAAAAAGTTTCGCACTCCCACTAAAATCCAAAGCACCCCGAAAGAAAGAAGAAAATAATCAAGCCCCCTGCTGTATCTCTGCTCTTCTTCTTCTCTTAAAGCTTGCAGTTTAAAAAAAACTAAAATCCCGCTTAATCCGGCAATAAAGCACACAAGAACGTTGTATAAAGTTCCGATATACATATCACAAACGTTTTTTCAGTATATCACCTTGAAAAATAAAAACAAACCGCCATGCTTCCTGAAATCTAGATAAAGGGTGATTCCACGAGCTGAACGTCGGGAGGAAGATTGAACATATCATCGGAAATGTAATTAAAATCCACCTCTCTTATTTCAATCTTTCTCTCTCTGAGTCCGGTTTCCACTTTTACCGGAAGCCCGTACTCTTTCCAAATCCACATTTTTACGTTCTCTCTCTCGGCAGTATATTCAATAACCACCGTTTCTTTCCCTCCTACCTCTTCTTTTCCCGTAACTTCCAAGTCGTGATCAAAAACAGCTAAAGCCTGCTCTTTGACGGACCTGTCCAGCGCGTCACTTGCCTCATCAAACTCTATTTCCAAAGCAATGTTTTCGGAAGGAAAGTAGGTATAGGCGCTCTTCTCATCTATGTTAAGAAGGGTAACTACCTGTTCTCCGCCCTCTTCAACCTCCATTCTTATCTTATCTTCCTTTTGGTAAATTTTTCCGGAAACCACTTTCCCTTCTTCTGTCTCCGTAAAATTATAACTCAGCGAGCGCACCTTTTTCACCTCAGCCAGAATGTCCGGCAGTATCTCTTTAATTTCTTGGAAATCTTCTTCTTTCTCAGCCACTCCCTCTTCTTCTTCCGAGGGAGTCCTTTCCGGAGGAGAGCCAAACAAGGCCCATCCGGCTCCAGCTACAAAAACAGCGGTAATAAGAAGAACGATTATCTTTTTTTCCATAGAAGTTTTATTAATTTTTACTGATTCATTGTACCAGAAAATATTCTTTTGTGGCAAGTTTTTGGTTCGGATAAAAATAAAACGCCCTCTTGACTTATATGGCGGGTATAAGATATTGTAGTACAGGGAAGCAAAGGTCGATTATCTTTTAAATTAAAAATTTTATGAGCAAACAAGATCTTGTAGAAGCATTGGCAAAAAAAGCCAAAATATCCAAAGCTCAAGCAGGAAAGTGTTTAAACGCTGTCCTGGAAGAAGTTAGCGGAGCGTTAAAAAAAGGAAAAGACGTAACCCTTACCGGTTTCGGCACTTTTTCTGTCGCCAAAAGAAAAGCAAGGCAAGGAGTAAATCCGAGAACCGGAGAAAAAATCAAGATTGCAGCAGCGAAAGTTCCCAAATTCAAAGCCGGTAAAGCATTGAAAGACGCGGTGAAATAAACACTGTTTTTCTTTTCTGCCCCCTTTCTAAAAAGGGGGTTTTCTTTTTCAAAACCCTTGCAAATTTCAGAATAAAAAAAGTGAAAGAAGTATCTTCTTTCCTTACTGTTTTTTGGCAATCTGTTTCCTTTTTTCTTGGGAGAAAGTATAAATTCCGGCTACTTCCATGTGGCCATAAAACGGTGAACATTACTTTCTTCTTCCGAAAAAGGGCATTTTTCTTCACGGCACTTTGCCTCTCCACCGGCAACCAGGGAAACAACCTGCCCGAAATATCCCTCCATGTAACGGCAGTGGATAGGATGTCCCAAAAAATTTCTCAGCTCCCCTCTTAGTATTTTTTCTTCTTTCTTAAGTTCCGTTATATAAAGCTCTCCTCCTCCCCCGCGGTAGTATTTGTTCCAGGCTACGTTTGAGTTTTTGCAAAGTGTTTCAATGGAAATCAGCAAGCTACTCGCAAATCTAAGTAAAAAAGACATCTTTGCCGTTTCCCTTCCCATTTCCCGGATGCCCTCATCATCCAAGTTAAACAACTGCTTTTCAACGACAAAAAAAGCCATATAGTGAGAGGTCGGAATTCTCTCTGCCGGCTTTATTTTGAAGGTATCGAGGCTGTATCCGACATTTTCCATCTCTCTCTTAATATCTCCTTTCACCTTTTTTCCATGTTTCCTTTCCAGTACCGTTAAGTGATCAATGGCTGCTCGTGCAAGTACCGTCCCTTCCGTGTTTTCAATATATTTTTTGTCTTTTTCCGTCAGCGTAACCATAATTTAGAAAATTAGATAGAAAATTTTTTACCTATTCAATCCTTCTTTAGCTTTCTTTCACTAAAAAAAAGGACTTAATTTATTTTGGTCTAGTTAGACTTTCTTTTTATGAAATAAAAAAAGGCGAGAAAAAAGTATAAAGTGAAAGTTAGAACAATAAGCACCTGTCCGATAATCAAAGCCATATCGCTGATGCTTATAAATTTGTACAAAATTATTAAAATAGCCGTATAACGGACGCTCAAACCGAGAAGAGAAAGGTCTCTTGATGATTTGGTGCTATAAATTCTTCTTATCTGAAAAATAATGTCAACATTAAGACCGATATAGGAGAGAACTGTTAGAATGTCCAAAGTATCCATACTATCTACTCGGAAAATTTATAGTAAAACAAATTTAGTCATTTAAAAAAATCAGCTAGGGCCACATTATACGATACTCGTGGAAATCATCCCCCTTGTGCATGCATTTTATTTCCTCAACATCAACTTTTTTGTTTTTTAAACAAAGCTCTGCAACACCTTTAAAGTACCCTGCAAAATGACCACACATAAGCGGGTGGAATTTATAATCACTAAGTCGTATTACTGCGTATCCTTTTTTTTCATCCAGAGATATCGGTTCAACCGATCCGAAGTCATGGTGTTTGCTCCAGAAAACCGGCGTCATTTCAAAAACTTTTCTTATGGAAATAAAGTGCCTCATAAGAAGTTTAGTGAGAAAAGAGTACCGTGGCGAGTAGTACCCCATTTCAAAAACATCTTTTTCCGTCCAGCCGAACAGTTCTTTTGTAACAACCATAAGTACTACCCTATAATACTCCGGATACATCTTAAAGTGGCTCATTTCCTTGAGGTCGATCGGACACCCAAAATCTCTCATCTTTTTGAGAAGTTTCTCTACTCCCTCTTCTCCTTCTTTGTTACGAACGTAGGAAATGAAAACAAAAAATTTCTCTCCCTTGACTCCTCCGGGGATTTTTTTTAATTCTTTTACTTCTTCGTCTAAAGTTTTTTTATTATTACTGTTCATGTTTTTTATTTACTTCTCCTGGAAATCTCGTAAACGGCAAAAAGAGTAAAGCCAACTCCCAAGCCGATAAAAAGTCCCGCAACAAGATTGCCAAAAAGAAAACCGAATCCTATTCCTCCCAAAACTCCGGCGGGAATAAAAAGCCCTCCGGGAGAGTCATCATCTTTTTTAATTTCTTTTTTTATTTTATTAATAATCTCATCTTTTATTTCGTTCTTCATTTTTTCTTCTTTTTTCTTTTCCATGATGTTGTTTTTATTGGATTATTAACAGCCGACAACTAGATTATAGCACAAAACAAAAACCCAAGAAATCATCCTGTCGTCATAAGCTATAGAATAATAAGTGCCTCGGTATTAAAAAATCCCGGAGGTCCGACCTCCGGAAAACCGGGATATTAATAGAAAAAAATTAGAAAGTGGCCTGTCCTGAGTATCATCGAAGGGCTCCGGGAAATGGTCGGCGCCTGCCCCGTATTGTATATCGGGGTTCAAACCTGTTTTGAAGTTTAATTATTTTCCTTTCCTAATAACAATAATACCAATTTAATCATCTTGTCTTTATCTTTTGGATTACTTTCTGCTATTAAGATAGTTAGCGCCGTTAACGCTTCAGGGGTGAAGGCTGCTCGCAAAATACCCGCCCTTCTTAAAAACCAAACAAACGAAAAAGCAGCGCTTCTTTTATTGCCATCGACAAAAGGATGATTTTTGATAATGAAATAGAGAAGATGAGCAGACTTTTCCTCTATACTTGGATAAACATCTTTTCCTCCAAACGACTGAAAAACACTCCCCACCGTTCCTTTAATTGCTTCTTTATTTCTTTCTTGTCCAAAAAATTCTGTTGCCTGTTTTTTCTTTTTCAATTCTTTCTTAAAGCTTTGAAGGACATCTTTCAGTTCTTCCGCGGTAATTTCCACTTTTCTCCTAGAACGCTTCTTTTTGGGAAATTTTTCCCTGTCATACGCATTTAATGAAAACCATGTGCTGGCAAAAGCATTAACAAGTTCTAAAACCTCTTTGTTTCCAACTTTTTGCTTGTCAGGAAGAGCAGCCTTCACATTCGACATTGCTTCCATAAACTTCCAGTAATTCTTATTAATCTGCCTTTTGTTAATCGTGTATCCCTTAAGCAGGTGTTGTTTTAGAGTTTTTGTTGCCCAAATACGAAATTGCGTAGCTTTTTTAGAATTGATTCTGTAGCCGACTGATATAATTGCGTCAAGATTATAATACTCTATTTTACGAACAACTCTTCTGTTTCCTTCTCTCTGAACTGTTTCCAAAATGGAAACAGTTGACTTTTTATCAAGCTCTCTATCTTTATATATATTCTTGAGATGTTTAGATATGGCAGGTTTTTTTACATCAAATAAATCTGCTATTTGGTTTAAAGATCCCCAAACAGTTTCTTTTTCAAGATCACCCCTAAACTCGATCTTCCCTTCTTTGGTTTGGTATATAATAATTTCCTTTTTTCCTTTCATAGTTATCATTTTACCATAAAAATAAAAACCCGAGAAACCATCCTTTTCAGAAAAATAAAAAAAGCGGACACCAAGTTGGTCCCGCCCTTAAATATATATTTTATATGCTTTGTATATTAACTGCGAAGCTCTTCTCGAAGCTCCATCCAGAGTCTTCCTAGATGATTCTTCCCGTCTTTATTGGGTCCCCAACCCCAAAATGAATCACGCCAGGAGTCCTCTATAAGCTCTCTATCGCCCGATTCTAAGAGCTTTTTCTTGATATAAGGATGCTGATCCACTTTTGCACGCAAAATTTCTCTCATTATGCTTATCTTAATTTTGTCCCAGTCACTTCTGTATTTGTCTTTATTCGCATGAGATAATTTAAGTGCATCATGAGCTGAACGAGCATT
>PUMQ01000003.1 GCA_003551435.1 Candidatus Nealsoniibacteriota bacterium | reverse complement strand
TTAAGTTTTTCTTTAAGCCAAAAAGGAATAACACTTCCTCCATGCCCAACTTTGAAATTTGTTTCTTTTTCTTTTCGGTTAATATCGGTAATGTAGAAATCCGCACCTTTTTTTCTCACCCCGAAGGTAAGTGTTTTTTTCACTTTTTTCTTTTTTATTTTCCTTCCGATGGAAAAGTCGGAAACAAGAATAATGTTCTCAAGTAATCCGCGGAGCAGTTTTTTTATCCGCGCTTTTTTCTTTGCCTGGGTAATAACACAAATGGCAAACGCAGGGATATCCAAAAAATCTCTCACCTTCTGCGGATCATCACTGCCGTTGTCTTTAATAAGAATAACTTCATTTTTAAAAATGGAAACAAGGTCCAAAGCTCCCGGCAGTCCCTCTTTTTTGAAAACGGGAAAGTCATCCTTTAAAACAAGCTCAATAAAGAGTGCTGTCTCTTCTTTTTTGTCTCCGGCGATAAAAACTACTTTCTTTTTTTTGAGCAAATTTTTAATCATCTTTGAAAGTTTGCTAATTTGCTATCTCATAATCGTAAGGGATCTTTTTGTATTCCAAAATATACTCCGCAATGTCTTTAAATACCGGTGCCGCGGAAACTTCCGCAGTTCTTGCCTGCGGCTGGTTAAGTTTAACCAAAATGACAAACTCGGGATCAAATGCCGGAGCGTATCCTATAAAAGCCTGCATTGTTCTATCCGAATATCCCGCTCGAGAAATACCGAGTTTCGACCAGGGTATCTGAGCGGTTCCCGTTTTCCCCGCAATGTGATACCCGGGAACTTTGGCCGCATTCCCAAAGCCCCTTTCGATAGTACTAACCATCATCTCGGTAACAAGCAAAGAAGAGGTCGGGGAGATAATCCTCTCTTCTGGTACCGGTATTTTTTCTTCGCGCTTTACAATGTGGGGATTAATCATTCTTCCTCCGTTGGCAATAGCGGAAAAAGCACGGAAAAGCTGGACATCAGTAATTTCTATCCCCTGTCCGTAAGAAGCGGTGGCAAAGTTTACATCATGTCCTTCCAGGAAAGATTTATTAAGAGAGTAAACTTCTCCGTGAAGATCAATTCCCGTCGGCCTGAATATCCCGAACATTTCCAGGTAATTTAAAAAGACATCGTTCCCTATTTGGTCTTTCACATAAACCACCCCTGTGTTGATAGATCTCTCCAGTATTTCCGTCATGGTGACAAGCCCGTAAGACCTTCGGTCGTAGTTGCGAATAGTTCTTCCGTGAATTCTTTTTTCTCCGGTGTCGTAGAAAGTGTCCTTGGGGCTTATCGCTCCCCGGTCAAGAGCGGCGGCCATGGTAACTGGCTTAAAAACGGAACCCGGCTCATAAGTTTCCTGTACAGAGGAGTTCTTGAAAACCCGAACATCAAACTCACCGTATCGGTTGGGATTAAAGCTGGGATAATTGGCCATTGCCAAAATTTCTCCCGTCTTTGGATCCCCGACCAATACCGCTCCGTCTACCGCGTTTAACCGCTCAACCGCCTCTTTGAGGGCTCTCTCTACAAAGTGCTGGATATTGTAATCAATTGTTAAAACTATATCTTCCCCTTTTTTTGTAGAATCTTTGAGAATAAAAAGCCCCCATGGATTTTTAAGGCCTTCTCTTATCCCAAAACCCCCTCCGATTACCTCTTCATAATACTGCTCAACGCCGTACTGCCCTACTTCTTCTCCTCCTACAAAGCCGAGAACATTCGCCGCCAAGCTTTCTTCCGGATAATGCCGGACAACCTCTTCTTGAAGATGGATTCCGGAGGTTTTTCTAACCCCCTCTATTTCTTCTGGCGATAGATTTCTTTTTAAAACCTCGTAGGCGCTGTCTTTTTCCATTCTCTCTAGAATACTTTCCTCTTCTATATCCAGTATCTTGGAAACCTGTAAGGCAAAATCTTCTTCTTCCTTGCCCCTTAATTCTCTCGGAGAGATGTAAGCGTGGTAAATTTTCCGATTAACGGCAACAGGTATTAACTCTTCTCCAAGGCTGTTTAAGTAGATATTTCCTCTTTCTCCTCTTGTTTGTGCAAAATAGCGTTGCTGGCCTTGTGCTTGGGCTCTCCAGGATGTTCCTTCCAGTACTTGCAAATTAAAAAGCCGCCAGGAAAGAATTCCGGATACGGCGAGCATAAGCCCGAGAACAAGCCACAGGCGTTTATTACACATTTCTCTGCTTTATTCCTTAACTCCCGATATTTACTAAAAGAGCGCCTTTTTTACGAGCCGTAGTTATCTTACAACCACCACTTCCGAGCCGGAAATTTTCACATAAGTAATATTTCCCGCTACCGTAAATCCCCTTTCCTTGGCCATCTGTTCAATTTTTTCAAGAGAAAGCCCGTTTCCCTCTTCTTGGGGGCCGGAACTGTTTTCTTCGGCAGCTGCAAATGCCGCCCGTTGATATTTTTGGGCAAGATACTTTTCTTGAGTTATGCCGACAATCTGAAAAACGCAAAGAAAAGTAAGCGTTACTATCAAGACGGAAAGTGTAATATGGAAAATTTTAATAGGGTTTTTCATTTTTTTAAAATAACTGCAAGGCGATTGGTTCTAAAAAGAGACAACCTCTACAGAATTAATTTTTTACCGCTGCATACAATTTAGCCGACCTTGAACGAATATTTCGAGAAACTTCCTCTTTTGAAGGCCTGATTGGCCTATGGGTAAGTACGGAAATATCCGGCAATCGTAAAAATTTACGTATTATTTCTTCTTCTCCTTCATGAAAACAGATAACGACAATCCTCCCTCCTTTTTCTACAACCTCCAGTGCTTGTTTGATGGCGGACTCAAGTCCTAGAAGCTCCCCGTTTACCGCAATTCTTAATGCCTGGAAAGTCTTTGTAGCGCAGTGTATTTTCTTTTTTCTCTTGTAAGTTCCGGGGACTGCCTTTTCTACAATCCCAACCAGTTCCAGGGTGCTTTCAATCGGTTTTTTTTCTCTAAAAGACTCTATTTTGGCAGCAATTTCTTCCGCATACCTCTCCCCTCCCCACTTTTTTAAAATATAAACTATGTCTTTTTTCTTGTAGTTGTTTACAATTTCCCCGGCGGTAAGCGGATTGTCTTTGTTGTAACGCATGTCAAGCGGCTCGTCGCGCATAAAGGAAAATCCTCTTCCGCTTTTTTCCACGTGAAAGCTGGAAAATCCCAAGTCAAACAGAACTCCGTTAACGGGGAAAAAATCTTTTCCCCTGACAATGTCCTTCAGGCGAGTATAGGATTCGTTGGCCAAAACAACTCTTTCCAACCCTTCTTCTTTAAGGGCTCTGTAAAGATCGGCGTCCCACTCTATGGCCAACACTTTTCCGGATGGTTTGTTCTTTTCCAGCACAGCTCTCGTATGCCCTCCTCCCCCGGCCGTGCAATCTACAAAGTTTTCATTTTTTTTCGGATTTAAAAAGTGCAGTACTTCTTTTTTTAAAACAGGAATGTGCATGAAATTAAAATAATTGACAGTTGACCGTTGATTTTTGACATCAATGTTATATGTCAAAGGTCAAAGGTCAAAGGTCAAGGGTCAGAACACTATACTCCAAACTCTTTCAAGCGCTCGGCGATATTTCCCAGTTCTTTTTCCGTCTTCTTTTTGTATTCTTCCCACTTGTCTCTGTCCCAAATTTCAACCCGGTTGTAAAGTCCGGCAACTACCGTCTCTTTTTTAAGCGACGCATACTCCTTCAGATAATCGGGAACGAGAATTCTCCCCAGAGAATCAAACTCCACTTCCATGGCTCCCGAAAGCATAATTCTGGAAAACCCTCTGTTATCGTGCTGTCCAAAAGGAAGTTTACTTATCTTCCCCGCTATATTTTTCCACTCTTCCATGGAAAAAAGAAAAAGGCACTGATCAAGTCCCCTTGTAATCACCGCCTTCTTTTTTAAGTTCGCACGAAATTTAGAAGGGATGGCTAGTCTCTTTTTATCGTCTATCTTGTAAGTATATTCTCCGATAAACATAAAAAATCAAAAGTAAAAAGTCACCCGCATAAAACCAAGCTCTTTCTTGCAGATACGGAAAAAGAAGTTATCCACAAGGAAAAGCAGTTTTCCCCACTCTTTTCCACAATTATCCTCCGTGCTCCCATTCTATTCCACAAATAATAACTTGTCAACCCCTTTTATCCACATAAAAAAACAGCGATAAAAGTCGCTGCAAATATTGCCAAAAAAGCGTTATTATTTCTTTACTCTTTTATAACGCTAAAATCTTCCGGATTAATTTTTATGGAATCCCCTTTTTCCAGCTCTTCTTTCAAAATAGCGGAAGAAAGAGCCTCTCCGATGCTGTTTTGGATATTCCTCTGCATCTCCCTCGCACCAAACACGGGATCGTAACTCATTTCAACTACCTTTTTTTTCAATTCATCGGTAACGTTGAGGCTTATATCCTTCTCCTTAAGGGATTTAACTATCTTCTGCAGCTGGATTTCCGCTACTTTAAAAAGATCTTCTCTGGACAGAGGAGTAAAAAGAACGGTTTCGTCAAAGCGGTTAATAAACTCCGGGCGGAACACACCTTCTCTGAAAAGGTTTTTGAGAATTTTTTCTTTTGTTTGCTTCCAGTCCTCTTTTTTTTCCACCGCATCGAGAACTATTTGAGAGCCGGCGTTACTTGTCGCGATAAGCATGCAGTTTTGAAAATTTACCTTTCTTCCTTTTCCATCGGTAAGGTGCCCTTCATCCAAAACTTGCAAAAACAGGTTAAGAATATCAGGATGGGCCTTTTCTATTTCATCCAAAAGAACCAAAGAAAAAGGATCCTCTCTTACTCCGGTAACAAGCGATCCTTCCTCATTGTAAGATCCTATCAATCGGGAGATATCAGAAATATTTTGAAATTCGGACATATCTATCCGATTAATTCTCTTTTCCGTTCCAAAATAAACATCGGCGATTGCTTTTGCCGTTTCAGTCTTTCCTACTCCCGTAGGACCCAGGAAAAGAAAGCTTCCGATAAGTCCTTTTCTCGTATCCACGTCGGCCCTCGACCGCCTGAGAGCAAAAGAGATGGCCTTAACCGCTTCTTCTTGGTTAACTACTCTTTCGTGCAACAACTTTTCCATATTTAAAAGGACTTCTCTTTCTTCTTTTCCCACCTCTCCTACCGGCACTTCGGTTCTTTCAGAGACGATTTTTTCTACATGCTTTGGCAGAAGAATATCTTCTCTTTGCTGATAAACGTGTACCACCGATTCTTCCAACAAATCTAGCGCCTTTTCGGGGAAAGGAGCGTTTTGAATATAGCGCTCGGAAAGATAAATCACTTTTTTGAGGGCGGCAAAAGAGATAAGTTTTTTGTATTTTTTCTCCAGTAAAAGGGTTTTTCTCTGGAGAAGGATGAGCGTGTCTTCTTGAGTTGCCTCCTTTACTTCTATTTTCTCAATCAAAGGAAAAACCTGCGTATTATTCTCAATGTTTTCCCTAAAACCGGCATAGCTCGATATTCCGATAACCCTGAACGTCCGGAGATGCAGATAAGAAGAAAGTATTCCGGAGATATCAATTACCCCCGGACGCTGTTCTTTGCCGATAAAGTTATGGAAATCGTTGATAATAAGAACCACGTTTCCCGCTTTCGTGGCTTCGCTAAACACCTCTTCAAGCACTTTTTCCGTTTCTTCCACTCCTTTCGCATAAGCAAGAAGTGAAGACATATCAACTTCAAGAAAACGGCAGTGATTGATTTCTGAAAGCCCTTCGCCCAAAAAACTCTTCTTAACCACTTCTTGAATAATGCTTCTTCTTCCCGAGCCCGGCCGTCCTGTTAAAACGGCGCTGTTTATCTCGCTTCGTGAGAGTACCCTTTCTAGCGAATCAATCTCCTCTTGGTGTCCCACCGTCTTCGGGAATCCGGCTAACTTCATTGCCTTTGTCCAGTCAATGGAAAAATTTTCAAGGAAAGGAGTGTGTCCCGACGCCCACTCTGTCCCTAACCTGCCTCTTTTAATCAAGTTCTTGTAAAGCCACGGATTTTCTTTTTCGTTTATCCTGATTTGCCACGAAGTAAGATCGAAAATATCCCTCTTTTTCAAACCGGCGCGGTAAAGAACTTCTTGAAGATATCTGTTGTGCCGGCTTAGGGCGGTAAAAACGTCTTCGTTGGTAATTCTTTCGTTACCTCTTTGCACAGCAATTAAAAAGGCGTCTTTTACCGTTTTTAAAAAGCAGTCCGTATATGTTTTATCGCGCACGAACTCTCTTTCTCTAAAAAAAGTCTCAAGACTCAAAATAGCTTGCTCCTTATCAATTAAAGTCCGGTAAAAAACGAAATTCATCTCCCTTGCTTCTTTTAAAAGGAAAAATAACAGAAGGTACGAGTCGACTCCTCCCCTTTCTTCCGCTTTTTGAAAAATCTTGGCACTTTCAAACGATAAAAAATCAGCGATATTTATTTTATCAATATCTTTTTCCACCTCGCTAATTTTCATAAGAAGCGCTGGTTTTTTAAGAAAGTGTCCAAAGAAAAGATCCGCCTGAAGAAAAAAGAGAAACAGAGAAAAAAAGAAAATCGCCAAGGGGAAAAAGGGTCCCCTTAGTCCTAAATACCCCCCTCCCACAAAAAGAAAAAGAAAAGCTAAGGAAAAAACAATGCAAAAGCCGGCAAAAAAATTTGCCCTCCGGAAAAATATCACCTTATCAAAGAGAAGCGCTCTGTAAATGGCAGATTTTTTTAAATCGAAATTAACCATTGTAAAGATGTTAACAGTCCCCACACTGTTAATAAAGGAAGGATTATCCACACGGCCACGAAAATAGCTCCCCCTAAAAAGAAAAGGGTCTGGGAAATAATCCCGAAAAAAATTACCAAAATACGCAGTATCATTCCCGTAACTCGGGAAAAAGCATTGAAGACAAGAATTTCCGCCGCTCTTCCAATGTCAAAACCCTTTCCGTAAGAAAGCCGATACTTTCTCCAAGGAGCAAAAAGCGTCCTTAGCAAAAAAGGAATGGAAAAATAATTTAAATTAAAGAGAAGAAGATCCCTCCATCGGGCATAGATTTCTCCAAGGGCATTAAAATAGTGCCAAGAAACCCATGCCGAAAATATCCCTCTCTTTTCTTTTACTTGCCACATTGGTTCATTATAATATAAAAGATAAAAAAGAAAAGAAACTTTCAAAAAAATTCTACGGGACGGGGTAGATTTCTAACGGGGTTGACAATTCGGTTACAGGAAATATAATGAAACTGGCACTTTAAAGAGGAGAGTGCCAGTTAAAAAGGTCGGATACAAACCAATTAAAATAAGTATTATGAACATTGTCCCAAGAAAACCCTTTGGAGAACTTGATGACTTTTTCCGTGACGATGATTGGTTTTTTCCGGTTTTTTCCAGAAAAGATTTTGAGCCGGACATGGATGTCTATGAAACAGAAAAGGACGTAGTAGCAGAGATAAACCTTCCAAACATTGATCCTAATGATATAAAAGTATCTGTAGATGACGGTGTTTTAAAAGTTTCGGGAGATTTTGAAGAGAAAGAAGAAGATAAAGAAAAAAACTACTGGAAAAAAGAGATTCGCCGGGGTTCTTTCAAAAGAGCAATAAGATTGCCGGCAGAAGTTGATGAAGAAAAAGTGGATGCGAATTACCAAAATGGAATACTGAAAGTTGTCTTGCCCAAGACAAAGCCAAAGAAGAAAAAGGAAAAAGAAATCAAAGTAAAATCAAAGTAAAAACAAGACCCCCGACATAAAAGCCGGGGGTTTTTGTTTTGATTCGTGAAACTTTACCAATCCTCTTCGCCTTCTTCGTCGGTCTCAAGGTCATCTTCTCCTTCACCCAAGTCAAGGTCATCTTCTTCGTCAAGTTCCAAGTCCTCATCACCTATTTCATCATCTTCGAGATCTTCGTCAAACTGATCTTCTTCTCCTCCCTCGTCTTCTCCCTCGTCCATCATTGCAAAGAAGTTTTTATAAATTTCATTTTGGTCCGAGAGGAACATACTTTGATACTTCTCCTTATTTAAAAAGAGAAGTGGTTAATTTTACCTCTTCCACACTTATAGCAAGTGTACCGACCTTTTTTACTAGCCACATTATAGTTTTTAAGTTAGGGTTGTCAACCCCCACACCTGCTTTGTGCTGTTTTCAGCAAATTTCGATGCCGAGGGCATCGAGCACAAAGCAGGTGTGGGGGTCAAGCTCCTACTTAATCTGAAAGTCAAGGAAGGAGTTCTCCGGGTCCTCCCACCTAACTTTCACATCTTCCACAAAAGCAAGAGGGGGTCCGTCGTCTGCCCATGATATAAGGTCTTCTATCTTTTCCCTGCCTCCTTCTGCCACAATCTCAACTCTCCCGTCCGGAAGATTTTTTACATATCCGGAAAGCCCAAGCGAACTTGCTTTCTTCCGAGTAGTATCTCGGAAAAAAACACCTTGCACTTTTCCGGAAACAAAAATATGTGCCCTTTTTTCGTTTTTCATAATAGTAAGCGCCTCTCTACCGCGCTTTACTGGGTACTCAACGCTTTGTGGACGATGCAGGACTCGAACCTGCGACCTTTGCAATGTGAATGCAACGCTCTAGCCAACTGAGCTAATCGTCCGTGTTTTAGGGTAACCGGCTAAGCTGTCTTCCTTTTTATAGCAGTGGAATTATAGCAACTTAAGCGCAAAAATCAAAATGGAAGATTGCCTATTTTCCCGAAAATAACTATAATACCCTCATGAGAATATTTGAACTTTACTTTAACCCCAAAGACGAGGTTAAAATTTCGGAAACTTTCCGCTACAAGCCCAAAAATGCTTACGAGGGAAAGCTCGGCTCTTTGTATATGGTAGGAGAAATTTTAAAGCCCGAAAAAACAGATGCCTCGTTTTTACAAAACTTTTTCCACTCCGTAAAAGAAACATATTACGAAGACACTTCCCTTCCCCCGGAAAAAGCCCTCAAAGAAACCTTAAAAAAAGCCAACTCCTTTCTTAAAGAGCGCGGATCCGGAAAAGAAATAAGCATTGCCCTTGTTGTTTCAAAAAATTTCACGGTTTACCTCGGAAAACTGGGAGGAGTAAAAACTTTCCTTTTGACCGACAAAAAAGAAAAAGATATTGGTCGAGAATTGGAAGGGTCGGCTTCCGGCGGTTTTTACAATATGGTTTCCGGGAAAATAAAAAAAGAAGATAAACTGATTATTCTTACCTCGGAAGTGTATGATTTTTTTGAGAAGGAAAGCATTTTAAAAGAGATTGCCCAAGAGTCCTTAAACGAAACTTTAATAGAGAAAATTTCCTCTCTGCAGAAGGAGAAATTTCCTAACGTTTCGGGAGTAGCTTTGGTCATAGAACACGCTTTTTGCTTAAAAGACAAAAAAACGAAAACTATTTCCAAAAACAGAAAAGAAAGATTTTCTTTCCGAAAAATGTTTTTGGACACCGCCTCTTCTTTAAAAAAAGTTAAGCTTCCTTTAAAAATAAAGGTGCCGAGGATTAAAATAAGAATCCCTTCTATTAAAATTAAAAAGCCTGCTATGGAAAAGAAGCCGCTTGCTCTCCTCCTTCTTCTTTTGGGAGTCGTCTTTTTCGGAGTTCTGATAATTGGAATCGAAAGCAGGACAAGACACGAAAAACAGAAAGCGGAAATTACAAAAATTGAAGAAAAATTTTACCAAGGAGAAGAGGAAGAAAATATCTCCTTAATGAAAGAGGCTCTCCTTGACTTAGAGCTTCTGATAAAGGATGGAGGCAGGGATAGAGAAGACCTTGAAGAAAGACACTCTTTTTTAAAAGAAAAGCTTTTCTCTTTTTCTTCCGGACGAAAAATAGAGGAGCTCAATTTTGTGGGAGAAGCGGAGAATATAAATCCCGACAAGATTCTTTTTGCAAACGGCAATATATATCTTTTTTCTTCTTTCTCCCCGCAAATAGTTATTATGGACCCGGAAACCGGAAAAGGAACCTCTCACCGTCTGCCCGTTGAAAGAGGAGTGGCAATGGCCTCTTTTTCGGTAGATAAAATAATCCTTTTTTCCTTTCCCGACAAAGTTGTTTTTATCCAAGGAGAGGAGATTTCTTCTTTTAATATAGATCTTCCGGCAGGAGAACAGAAATTTATTGCTCTTTCATCTTTTCTTGGAAGACCGTACTTTTTGGATGAGGAAGGGAATATCATCCTTTATATGGAAAAAACTCCTCTTGCCTGGATAGAAGAGAGTGAAGAAAAAATAAAGGAAGGGGTGTCAATTTCGATTGACGGATCAATATTTGCCCTTTCCACAGAAGGGGAAATATACAGATACTACAAAGGTAAAAAAGAAGAGACGCTAGCTCCCCTATTATACCCCTCCCTCAAGACGGCCAAAAAAATATACACCTCTCCCGGGATTCCTCTGTTTCTGCTCGACTCCAAGAAAAAGAGGGTTGTTGTTCTTAATAAGGAAGGTGAAATAGCAGAACAGATAATGCATGAGAGTTTCAAGGACCTTAAAGATATGAGCGTTTCTGAGGACGGAAAAAAAATATACCTTCTTTTAAACAGGAAGGTATATTCTCTCGAGCTTTAGTCCCTTAATTATTTCAACTCTACCGTTGCTCCGGCTTCTTTAAGGGCTTTTTCAAGCTCTTTGGCTTCATCCGCCGGAACGCCTTCTTTAACTACTTGAGGGCCTCCGGAAACCGCATCTACCAGATCTTTTGCCTCTTTAAGCCCTTTTCCGGTAGCTGTTCTTACCGCTTTAATGACCTCTATTTTCTTATCTCCGGCATCTTTAAGATGGATAGTGTACTCGCTCTTTTCTCCGGCCTGTTCTTCTTGTTCTCCTGCAGGAGCGGGCCCCGCTGCGGGCATAGCAACCGGTGCGGCCGCGGAGACTCCGAGTCTTTCTTCCAAAATTTTGACCAGCTCTGAAAGTTCAAGGACAGAAAGGTTTTCTATACCCTTAACAATCTCTTCAAACTTTTTGGGAACCTCTTTTTTCTCTTCTTTTTTGTTCTCTTCTTTCTTCTCTTCTTTTTTCTCGACAGGCTTTTCTTCTTTCACTTCGGTTTCTTTTTCGGAAGGCGCCTCTTCTTTTTTGGCGGCTGCTTCCTTTTTTTCATCCGCGGTAGCGGATGTTTTCTTTTTTTCTTCAGCCATAATTTTGATTTATGACCTATGGCTTATGATTGCCATTGGCCATTGGTTATTTGTTATTGGTTAATTTTTGGCTTTGGCCAAAACGGTTATAAGACCTTTGGTATTCCCCTGTAAAACGTGCAGTAATCCTCCCATAGGGGCGGCAACTGTGCCAAGCAACTTGGCAAGAAGCTCTTCTCGTGATGGGAGTTTGGCTAACATTTGAGCATCCTCCGCTGTCAAAAATTTCTCTCCGTGAACTCCCCCTAGAAAAGAAACTAATTCCTCTTTGGCAAACTTTTGGAGAACTTTAGCCGTCCTTATTGCATCCCCAAAACTGAAAACAAACCCCACTTCTCCCTCGAGGGAAAGCGGATCAAAGTCCACTCCTTCCTTCTCAAAAGCGATCTTCGCCAGTGTTTTTCTGGCCACCATTACTCTCGCATCAACTTTTCTGAGCTCACTTCTGAGTTTTCTTGAATCATCTCCCTTTATTCCCTTAAAATTTATGAAAAACACCCCTTCTTGCTTTGCTATGTTCTCGGAGATGTCCTTCACTATTTCTTTCTTTTTGTCTTTGGTAATAGTCATATTGAAGTATATAAAAAATCTGCGTTAAACCGCAGATAAAACAAAAAAACTTTGTTTCCTCGGCGGGAGTTTTACATGCTTCTTGCAAAACCCGCTGTCTGCGGAAGTACGGGCTAATTATATCCTATTTTGTTTTTATGTCAAACCCCCACACCTAATAATTAGTGTAAATCTTATTTTTTGGATGAAGCTCGGCACTAATTAGGTGTGGGGGTCAAACCCTTTTTATTACCTCCTTTGCGAAGTCTTCCGCCGCCTGAGGGCCATTGGCGGTAATAATCAACCCGTCAGAAACAACCGCCCTTTCCTCGTAGATAGCACCTTTCTTTTCTATTATAGATATTGCCTTTTTATCCATCTGAGAAGACCAAACCGTTGCTTTTTTTCCTTCTAAAGCTCCGGCGTTTGCAAGCAGTATCGGAGCCACGCATATCGCCCCAAGTACTTTTTCGTTATGAACCGCTTCTCTTATAATACGGTAAAACGCCTCACTGCTTAAATACTCCAGTGTTCCCGGACCACCGACAAAAACAATTGCGTCAAAGTCCCCCACCTTTATCTCTTCGGGAAGAAGGTCAACTTCCACCTCTCCTCCAAAGAGCCCTAATGCTGTCCCTTTCTTCGTGCTTGCTGTTTCTACTCCAAACCCTTCTTTCTCAAAAACCTCTTTGGGGACAAAATACTCTTCGTCCCGGAAGTTCTTAAAAGCTACAATCATCAAGATCTTTTTAGCCATGGATTAGTTGTTATTCCTAAGATATTTGTTTTTTGCTTCTACGTGTTCTTCGTGTGTTCTGCTAAAAACGGTTTCTCCTGTCGGCTTTGAAAGGTAATAGTAATAATCGCTTTCCTGCGGATTAAGAGCCGCTTTAATGCTTTCCATGCCCGGATTACATATCGGACCCTCGGGAAGCCCGAGGTTCATATAGGTATTGTAAGGAGAATCAATTTTCGTTTCGGCAATGGATACATCAACGCTTCTTTTTCTTGTAAGATAGGTAACGGTTGCATCAATTTGCAACGGAAAATCATCTTCAAGCCGTTTTTGAATAATTCCCGAAACAAGACGTTTATCTTCAACGGTGATGACCTCCTTTTCAATTAAAGAAGCGAGAGTAACCGTTTCAAACAAGGACATTCCCCTTTCTTCCATCTTTTCTTTTATTTCCGGAGTTATTTTCTGCTTGAAGTTAAAGAGAAACGTATTGATAATTTCTTCCATAGGGGTTCCCGGAGAAATGAAGTAGGTATCGGGAAAAAGATACCCTTCAAGAGGAAGATTGCCGGGCTTGTCTTCAAATAGGCCAAGTTCTCTCTCCATCTCCCCTGCTCTTTGAGGAAACACTTCTCCGTCCTCATAGTAAGGAGGTTTTCCGGCAAGCTGATAAAAATCTTCTTTTTGACCGTACCCCTTGCTCTCTAGAAGCTCGGCGATATCTCTCAGCGTCCACCCTTCAACAATGGTAATCTTTTCAGCATTTCCCTCAGAAATCTTCCTTAAGACTTGAGAAACGCTCATAGAAGGCGATAAGCTGTAGTTCCCCGGCTTAAGAGTTCTGCTTTTTTCGGTAATCACACCATAGATAATGAAAAAATAGTCTTTTTTTATTATACCCTCTTTTTCTAGGTTGTGCGCTATTTCGGAAAGCTTCTCACCCGTTTTGACGGAAAAAAATATCTCTTCTCCGTAGCTGTCTTTGGGGATATAAAATCCCTGGTAAAAAAAGATGGCGGTAACGGCCGACAGCAAAAAAAATGCCACAAAGAATATTTTTAAAAATTTAGCCAGTTTTTGTTTTTTCATTTTTATTTTCCTTTAAGAAAACGGAGGACTTTTTTATCATCCAACTGTTCGAAATTTTCATAAAAAGCTCCTACTGCCGTAAAAAAAGCGGGCGACAGAAGGCAAACCGCCTCATCCGCCTTATCTTCAACTGCTTTCAGAGAATCAGGCGCAGCAACGGGTACGGCTATCACTATTTTCCCGACATTTCTTTTTTTTACCGATTTAATGACCGCTTCCATGGTCGCTCCGGTAGCTATTCCATCGTCAACAAGAATAACCGTTTTCCCAACCAAGTCCGGGAGCTCCTTTTTTTTGCGGTAAACTCTTGCTCTCCTCCGCGCTTCTTCTTCCTCTTTTTTTCGCTCCTTTTCAATATACTGTAAATCTTCCATTTCTTCGTTGATAACCGCCTCCCCGTCTTCAGAGACAGCGCCAATGGCAAACTCGGGATTAAACGGAGCACCTATTTTCCTAGAAACTATAACATCAAGCGGCAAATTCAGCTCTTGGGAAACATAAAAAGCAACTTCCACTCCTCCGCGAGGAAGGCCCAAAACAACCGTTTCAGAATCCTTCTCGTATTTTTTAAGGGCAGTAGCAAGCTTTAGCCCTGCCTCTCGGCGATCTTTAAAAATCATTTTACGCGCCAAAAACTCTTTTTATTTTTATAAAAAAGTAGGAGATAATCGCCCTTACTTTTTTTGAAAAACCGACCCTGTCAATAAAAAGCTTCCCGTTAAGATGATCTATCTCGTGTTGTAAAATCACGGCTAAAATGCCTTCTGTGTCAAGGGTAATATCCTCTCCGCGCTCAGTTAACGCCCTCACCCTTACTTTTTGAGACCGCTCAACCTTAAGCCAAACGCCCCCCATGCTCAGACAGCCTTCTTTTTCTACTACTTTCTTGTTGCTTTTCTTTATCACCTCGGGATTTAAGAGAGCAAGATACTCTTCTCTTGTATCAACAAGAATAACTCTTTTGGAAACCCCAATCTGAGAAGCGGCAAGGCCGACTCCTCCTTCTTCTTTAAGAGTTTCTTTCATTTCTTCTATCAGCTTGCTTGTCTCTTCTCCTGCCTTGACCTCCAATGCTTTTTTGCGTAAAACAGGGTGGCAGTACTGTATAATTTTTCTTCTCATCTTTGGTAAATTAACAAGCGCAATTCTAACAGAATATTTCCCTTTTGACAAATCAGCCGTCCTTTATATAATAAGCGAAGTAAACAACACTCATATGGATATTTTCGATATTTTCAGTATAAGTTTTGAGGGAGGCCTGTACGCAACGGACTTGTTTGATATTCTCATCATCGCCGTTTTTGCGTACATCGGAATTCTTTTTCTAAAACAGACCCGCTCCTTGGCCGCCTTTGTAGGTTTTGGAATACTGGGTTTGGTTTACGTTTTGGCAAGAGTTTTCCACCTTTACATCACCGTTCTTCTTCTACAGTCTTTTTTCAGCATTTTTATTATCGTACTGGTAATTATCTTTCAGGATGAATTAAAAAGATCTTTTGAACTTATCACCACTTCCGGGACGAGAAGAATAAAAAATAGGACAACGGTTGCCTTCTTTTCCACTGTTTTTGCTATCGTGCAGGCGGCTTCCAGCCTGATGCGGAAAAAGCACGGGGCTTTGATAATCATTCCCGGAAAAGAAATGATAGAGCGCCACACGAGAGGAGGAAACATCCTTGACGGAATGGTTACCACTCCCCTTTTGGAAAGTATCTTTGACCCCGGGTCTCCGGGGCATGACGGAGCGGTAGTGATAGATAAAGACCGCATTTTAAAATTCGGAGTCCACCTCCCTTTGTCGCACAATATCAGGCAGATAAAGGAAAGAGGAACAAGACACAGCGCCGCTGTCGGAATTTCCGAAAAATCTGATGCGCTAGCCTTAGTGGTTTCCGAGGAGCGCGGAGAGATATCCCTCGCCAAAGAAGGAAAAATGAAAACTTTAAAAGACACTCAAGAGCTGGAAAAGTATTTAATCCAACACTACAAGGAAAAATTCCCCGAAAAGCAAAGGGGGTTCTTTAAAAACCTGTTTAAGGAAAGAGCCCTAGAGAAAGCCTCTGCCATCACAATTGCCTGTATTGCTTGGTTTTTTATCGTTTTTCAAGCAGAGATAGTTCAAAGAGACTTTAATGTCCCCATTAGTTACGTAAACGTCTCCGAAGAAAAAATAATCAAAGATACTGTTCCGGAAATAGTAACCGTTACTCTTTCCGCCCGAGGCCAGGCCGTATTGGGAAACCTTACTTCGGAAGATCTCCGAGTAGTTATTTCCGGAAACGAGCTGGATTCCGGAATAAATGAGATTGAGCTTGATAAGGGCCATGTCAGCTATCCTTTTGGGGTATCTGTGGTTAATATAAGTCCGGACGTTGTTACGGTAACCGCCCAAAAATACGAAACATACGAGATACCTGTAGAAGCAAATGTTATCAAAGAGCCAGAAAAAGTTTTCCTGAAAGAAATATCGGTAAGCCCTAATAAAATAAAAATACTTGTTCCCGAAAGAGAAGAGCCTCCGGAAACCGTTTTTACGGAACCTGTCGATGCGGGAGAAGTAACCAGAGAAGAAACAATTGAAACAAGAATTACTCTCCCGGAAAAATATAAAGTTCATAAAGACGCCTCTCGCACGGTGCAAGTCACCTTTATTATAGACAACTCAAGAAACAGCCGATAAAAAAACCGGCCCGCTTGTGCGGACCGGGAAAAATTTAGATACTACTTTTTCTTTTTGGTTGTTTTTCTGGCTGTCTTTTTCTTTTTGGGAGCTGCTTTCTTTTTGGTAGTAGTTTTTTTCTTGGTAGTTGTTTTCCTTTTCGGCGCTGCTTTCTTGGTGGTCTTTTTCTTTACCGGCTTCTTTTTCGCAGTAGTTTTTTTAGTCGTTTTTTTCTTTGTAGCCATCTTTTCTCCGAAGGATTTCTTCGGAAGTACTGTTTTTAAAAATTTATAAACGCAAACAGTCGACCGGAAAAGTTATCATATGTCTGCGCACAGAATTTTTATTTTTCTACTAACTACATTCTTACAATTTAAAAATCTTTGTCAAGAGTAAATTTAAGTTTGTGCGTTTTTTTTATTTATACTAAACTCAAAGAATGAGTAGTGTAAAAGAAATTACCAACCTGATATCCTCTCTCCCGAAAGAAGATTTCGAACTAATCGAAAAAGCTTTTGAGTTTTCAAAGAAAGCGCACGAAGAACAGAAACGGTTTTCCGGAGATCCTTATTTCGTCCATCCGTGCGAAACGGCAAAGCTGTTAGCAGAGCTGAAAATGAGCCCGGTAACAATTTCTGCCGGCCTCCTTCATGATACTCTGGAAGATGCCGGTGTGAGCGAAAAAGAGATTGAAGAAAACTTCGGCGAAGAAATACTTTTTTTGGTAAGAGGAGTTACCAAACTGGGGAAACTCAAATACAGAGGAGTGGAAAGACATAATGAAAGCTTAAGAAAACTTTTTGTGGCCGTATCGCAAGACATACGAGTGATTATAATAAAACTTGCCGACCGGTTGCACAACATGAAGACACTAGAATACGTTCCCGAACACAAGCAAGAAAGAATCGCCAAAGAGACTTTGGAAATTTACGTTCCCATCGCATACCGTCTCGGAATAAGAAAGCTTAGCCGCCAACTTGAAGACATCTCTTTCCCTTTCGTATACCCAAAGGAATATGAAAAAACTAAAAGTTTACTAAGGCAAAAAACCAAAGAAGATGCGCGAAAACTGGATAAGTTTCAAAAATCAATCAAGAAAGCCTTGGCAAAAAACAGCGTCACCCATTTCTCTCTTGATTACCGGGTAAAAACCCTCTACAGCCTTTATAACAAGCTTTTAAGAAAGGACTGGAACATTGAAAAAGTATACGACATATCCGCCTTAAGAATAATAGTTCCCGATATTGATGACTGCTACAAAGCATTGGGAATAATTCACGGAACATGGAGACCTCTTCCCGGAAGGATTAAAGATTACATTGCTTTTCCCAAGCCTAACGGATACCAGGCACTGCACACAACAATATTCACTGGATATGGAAACGTGTTGGAAATCCAAATTAAAACAAAAAAAATGCACCGCGAATCGGAGTACGGAGTGGCTTCCCATATTCTTTACAAGGAAGGCGGGAAAAAAGGAGTCTTGGGTTCTAATCTTTTGTGGATAAAGAGGCTTCTCCCTTTCAAAAACCCGGTCAAAGGAAAGGTGAGCCAGGAAATAAACTACGAGGACATTCCGGCGTGGATAAAGGAACTGGTTGAATATCAGTCACTGGAAAACGGCAAACCCGATTCCGAAGAAGAGCTGAAAGACGATTTTTTCCAGCTAAGAATATTTGTTTTTACCCCAAAGGGAGACGTTATAGATCTTCCTATCGGCTCAAGCCCTATTGATTTTGCTTACGCTATCCACTCGGAAATCGGAAACCGTACCAGCGGGGTGAAAATAAACGGAAAGCTTGTTTCTCTGGACACCCGTTTAAAAAACGGAGATATAGTGGAAATTATCACTAATAAAAAAAGCAAACCCAGCCAAAAGTGGCTAGATTACGCCAAAACAGCAACAGCTAAAAAACACATCAAGTCCGCTCTTCAGCCGGAATAAAGCAGTAAGACTTAAGTCCGGAAAAAGCTACTTAATTATCTTAATAGCCTTTCCTTTGATAATGGCTTCTGATGTTTTTTGGTAAGCTGAATTTAAAATTCTTTGAAAAGTGCTTTGCGAGGTCTTCATTTTCTTGGCACAATCCACCTGGCTTAACTTTTCAATATTTTTCAGTCTTAAAGCTTCTCCTTCTTCGGTTGTCAAAGAAACAACCTCCAGAAACCTCATCGGAACGCCCTGAGGCTTAAAGTAAAAAACTTTCGGATTAAAGTAAATTCTCCTTCGCAGTCTTGGTCTGGGCATGGTGTTGAAATTAATTGGATTATAATTATTATAAGTAGAAGAAGGCCGCTCCCCCCTCCTTTCTTTGAAAGAAGGGGGTCTCAAGGCCTTCTTTTTATTTCTGGCCCTTGATTTCAGCTAACCTCTCTTTTGCCGCTTCCAGTTCTTGTTTCAAGTCTTCAATCTCTTCTTTAATCATTTCCGCTTCTTCTTTTTTTGAAATAAACCTTCTTTTGTACCATCCTTGTCCGATTTCCGGTCCGTACCCCACTCCATATCCGCAAGGTCCGAGTCCTCTTCCCGTTCCGGGACCATATCCCCAAAAAGGGCCTCTTCCGTCAAACCTAGGCATAATATTAAAACTTGGTTTATAACTCGACCTTTCTGTTATAAATATATACCCATAACTATATTTTGTCAACCTTTCCCTCTTTGCAGTTGACAACGCTCCTAAAATGAAATATAAGTAAGGCCCTCTGAAAGAAAGGAGTGATAGAGATGAAAAACTGTTCCTTTGAAAACGCGCTTAAAGAGGTTTGTTCTCTATTTGAAAAGGGGTACTCTTTTAACGAAACAATTATCGAAATTGTCGGAAAAGGAAACAGGCTTTCTGAAAAAGAAATAGAGGATTTAAAAGCAGCCTCCAAAGAACAGTTTAAGCAGTACAATCAATTAAGAGAACAAAAGTTCCCCGGATAAATATTATTCGGGGAAATTTTTTACGAAAATAAAAAAATTTTACGCCTTTCGGACAAGGACAGAAATACTCACACTGCCCAAAAAAGTTTATTTTGCCTCGCTCTTTTTAACATTTTTCCACTGCCCCGATAAAGAAACATTTCAACAAAAAAGTGAGTCTTAAATTGTCTCGTACTCCCCCGTTCCGATGCCGTACTTAATCGCAAGCCGGATTTGAGGAACCTCTTCGAGGTTTAGTTTCGCAAGCGAATTTTCTTTATACCGTTTTATTGTTTTTACTCCTTCAATATCTATTGCCACGCGACAGGGAGAAGCAAAAATAAAATTGGGTTTTTCTATCTCCCCTTCCGACGGCCCCTTATTTTTAAAGCACTTCCTTGCATCCATTATTACAAGATCAGGATGGATTACCCTGTTTAAATCAGCAATCTTTTCTTGAAGATTTCTGATATGCAGAGGCATTCTCTCTTTCGGTTTCATAAATCCCACGGAAAGCTTAAGTGCACCAGTAAATTGGGCATAAATATGTGTTTTTAGGCAAGGCAGAAGAATCAGTTTATCCACCTTTTTAAGCACTTCGGGCACGGTTACGTTCTTTAAATGCCTCCCCCGGGAGATATTTATTTTCTCCCACTTTCCTTCTTCAAAAACATGGATTTTTGGCGGTATTTTTTCTTTTTCCAGCTCGAAAACTCCCGTTTTTTCCATTTCCTCTCTGGTATTTCTGAAATAAGTTGAGGACTCCCCCACTATCACGCTCTTTGCCCCTTGTTTATAAACTAAAGAAACCACTTCTTTTAAAAAGCTAATATCAGTAGAGGCGGGAAAAGGATCAGCAGTATTGAAATTGGGTTTTACCAAAACAATATCTCCTTTTTTTATAAAACTGTCCATTCCACCAATACGAGCCACGCTCTCTTTTACCGAAAGACCCAGATCCTCTCCCACTTTTATTTTGCTTAATTTAGTCATTTTTAAAAATAAAGCAAAGTTTGAAAAATATTTTTACCGCAATCTGCAAAAACGCTTTTGCTAAATTTTTTTAATAAAAAGTTAGTAATGAATGTGTACCCAAGTTGCCCTTCCGGGAGAAGGATACGCCTCTTTTCTTTCCAAGGGAAGATTCGGCTCAGACCAGTGGAAAAACCAGTGAGCGTCATGGGGACTTAAGTTAACGCACCCCGAGCTTTGTACTCTCCCGAAATTATCGTGCCAGTAAGTCCCGTGCCACGCATAATCTCCCATAAAATAATAAATCCAAGGTACAGATGAGAAGTCGTAAGAAAACTCAACGCTCTGCATAGGCGCCGAGCGTGCTTTCACCCTCGGCCAAAAAAGTCCGACTATAGTATCGTGCTGAAATCTTCCTGTGGAAGTCAGAGTTCCAAAAACAGGCCTGTCTCCCTCGTGGGCAAATATCGTTTGTTCGCTTAAGTTAACCTCTATCCATTTTTCTCCGGGCCCGACGCCTGCAGGTCTCTTACCCGGAATTAAGTTGCGCACATAACCGCTGTGAACCCACTGCCGATCATAAATCTTGTACCAAACATCCCCTTTTACACTTTTCTTTTCTTTTACAGAGATAAGATCGTACTTGCCCAGCATACCTACCAGTGTTTTTTCATCAACATCGCCCGGAGAGGAGCGCACATTTAGTCCTCCCACATACACCATTGCCAGGTGCTCGCCCAAGCGATTTCCTATCTCCACGCCTTTAAGACGAGACAAAATGGGATTAAATATTAAAGCTTCGCCGGAAATCCATCCTTCAATACCCCATCCCCAGCTTACTCTGTAGAAAATTTTCCCTTCTAAAAAAGCGTTGTCTTTTACATTGACCCATGCAATATCGCTCTCTTGCATGGTGAAATATTGGCCTCTACTCGCCGCATCAAGGGAGGCGTAAATCGGCGCAGGCGTTATTACTCTCGCATAATTTTTACCCGGAGGAAGGTACTGTCCCGGATTGGCAACCAAGCGCGATTCGGACGCGATCTTCACCGTTTTTCTTTCCGCTTCTTTTCTTACCTTCTCTCTTGCCTCTCTCCACTGCTCCTCGGAAACATAGATGGTCTTTTTTTCAAACTGGGGAATAACGTGTGTTTGAAAGTAAGAAAAAAACCCGGCAGAGATAAGGGCGACCGAGGTAACAATAAAGATAAGTCTCTTGCTCATGTTTTTAGAAAACCTTCATCTGGTTTCTTTTCTATTTCTCCTACCATACCATAAAATTAAAAACCTGGAAAATATTGTATAGTTAACACCATGGGGTGACACCTGGTATACTGAAGGGTAACAGGTGTTAACTAATAAAATATGCATATGCCAAGCCCCATTAAGTATGATCGTCAACAAAGAGCAAGGTGGTATT
>PUMQ01000021.1 GCA_003551435.1 Candidatus Nealsoniibacteriota bacterium | reverse complement strand
CCTGGGATAGATGCCGATAAAATGCAGGAGCTTCTTGCTCGGTTTCAGATGTTCCAGTTTGCAGACCTTCTAATAGGAGGGACTCTTGACCAGTTTTCTATCGTTATGCTCGGGCTGGGGCCTTACATTACTGCGGTGATTGTGATTCAGCTTCTTACACTTGTTTGGCCGAAGCTCCAAAAAATGTACAGAGAAGAAGGAGACGCGGGAAGGCAGAAAGTTAACCAGTACGGGAGAATGCTCACCGTTCCTTTTGCTATCGTGCAAACTTACGGAATGCTTACTCTTCTTCAGAATCAGCAAGTTCTTCCCCCTATCGGGATTTTTGAGACAATTAACATTTTGGCGGTTGTTACTGCCGGTACCGTGTTTTTGATGTGGCTGGGAGAGCTTATTACGGAAAAAGGAATTGGAAACGGAGTATCGCTTCTCATTTTTGCAGGTATTATTTCCACGCTTCCTTCAAATATATGGTACATGATAAGCGACATAATGTTTAATCCCGACGCGGTTCCCATGTATCTTCTCTTTTTCCTTATCGGGATTCCCATAATCGCTTCGGTGGTGCATGTCAATGAGGCAAGGAGAAATATTCCCGTCTCTTACGCAAGAAGAGTGAGGGGAAGGAAAATGTACGGGGGCGCCTCTACTTATCTACCTATTAGTTTAAATCCGGCAGGAGTAATTCCCATTATTTTCGCTATGTCGATGGTGGTCCTTCCTTCAATGGTTATCGGTTTTCTTACGGGTGTAGAGTGATTAGTAGGAAACGTGGCAGAGCAGATTTCCGTATTTCTTGAAACTACCTGGGTCTACGGCGCTCTCATTTTCATTTTAGTTTGCCTTTTTACTTACTTTTATACAGCGGTAACCTTTGATCCTAAGAATGTTTCCGAAAACCTGCAAAAAATGGGAGGGTTTGTTCCCGGGATAAGGCCGGGAAGACCTACCGCTAACCATATAAGTTATATTCTAAACAGAGTGCTTTTCTTGGGAGCATTATTTTTAGCAACGGTAGCGGTACTGCCCATGGCTATCTCCGCTCTTACGGAAGTTGAAGCTTTCGGCTTTCTTATCGGAGGCGCCTCTCTGATTATTATAGTTAGCGTTGTTCTAGAGACAATAAGACAGATAAACGCTCAGCTTCAGATGAGGGAGTACGAAACCATATAAGCCGACTTACAATCTATGGGGTTGCGGGTTATCTGACATATAAGCCAAACAAATCATGCCCGATAAAAAAATAGCGATACTTATTGGCCCTCCCGGATCAGGGAAAGGAACACAAGCAAAACTGCTTGCCGAGAGGTTTGATTTGAAATATCTCGGGAGTGGAGATACTCTTAGAAAAAGAATCAAGAAACCCGATTTTACGGGCGAAAAACTTGCTAAGGTTTTAGAAGAAGGAAGTCTTGCTCCGAGCTTTGTTGTCATAAAGCTCCTCCTTGACGAGTTGGAAAAATTCAAAGAAGAGAAAGGGTTCAAAGGGGTTGTCCTGGACGGATGGACGAGGATACTTTCCGAGGCGGTTTTTTTGGATGAAGCGTTAAGTTGGTACGGGTGGGATAGAGACACAAAAGCGGTTTTTATCCGTATTTCACCCGAAGAATCTTACAACCGCCTGACAAAAAGAAGACAGTGTAAAAAATGTGGAAATATTATTCCGTGGGTCGGAGAGTTTAAAGAAATAGAGAGATGCAATAAATGCGAGGGGGAGCTTGCTACCAGGATTGACGACAACAGTGATTCCATAAAAAGACGCTTGGAGGAGTTTGAAAAAGAAACGGTGCCTGCTCTCGAGTATTACAGAAAGAAGGAAAAATTATTTGAAGTGGATGGAGAGCGGAGCATTGAAAAGGTATTTGAAGATGTTTTAAAAATCTTTACATGATTATTCTCAAGTCCCCACAGGAGATAGCTTTAATGAGAGAAGGGGGGAAGATTTTAGCAGGGATAATGGAAGAGTTAAAGGAAAAGGTTTCTCCCGGAATTACCACTTCCTTTTTAAACAATTACGCAGAAAAAGCTATTCTCCAAAAAGGAGGAAAACCTTCTTTCAAGGGGCACAGGGACTTTCCCGAGGCACTTTGTACCAGCGTAAATGAGACCGTTGTCCACGGGGTTCCTTCCGAGTATGAACTAAAAGAAGGGGATATAATCACACTTGATCTGGGGCTTTTTTATAAAGGATTTCATACCGACATGGCGGTTACTCTGCCTGTCTTAAAGGCGGAAGGGGATGCCTTGCGCCTTATAAGAGAAACGAAGAAAGCTCTTAAAAGAGGAATAAAGAAAACGAGAGAGGGAAATACTCTGGGTGATATTGGAAACACTATCCAAAGGCATGCCGAAAAGGCAGGTCTTTTTGTAATGAAAGGGCTTTGCGGACACGGAATAGGGAGGGATGTCCACGAAGATCCGCAGGTGTTAAACGAAGGGAGAAGGCGCAAGGGGATTGCTCTTAAAGAGGGGATGGTTCTTTGCATTGAGCCGATGTTTTCTTTGGGCAGTGGAGAGATTGAAGAGCACAAGCAGGGAATTAAAACGGCGGATGGATCTCTTTCCGCTCATTTTGAACACACAGTGGCGGTAACCAAAGAGGGTCCCCTTGTTATCACCGAAATTTAACCTCCTACAATTGCGAAGGTCCGACCTTCGCAAGTTTTTTTGGGGATTTGTAAAATGTTTTTTTATTTTGTATAATGCGGTACAGATTAAAAATTACTAAAAAAATATGGATGAAGAAAAAAAAGAAGATCAAAATGGGGAGTTTCCTTCGGAACTCCGCTACGACATTTCTTCAGGAGATTGGGTGGTGGTAGCTTCCGGGAGGGCGAAAAGGCCCGAAATGTTCAAGAAGGAGGAAAGGGCGAAAGAAGAAACATCGACCAAAGAGTGCCCTTTTTGCAACATTGACGGAACGGAAAACGTTCTTTCCGTTTTTGAAAACGGGAAAAAAAGAGAGGAATTTACCGAAGAGTGGAGCGCTATTTCCATCGCCAACAAGTTTCCCGCTTTTCTTCCTGCAGACGAACTGAATAAAAGATACGAAAACCATCTTTATCAAACAATGAATGCAGTCGGTTATCACGAGGTTGTTATTACCCGGGATCATTATAAGTCGCTCGGAGAACTTCCTGTCGAAAAAGTTCGCGAAGTATTTGCTCTTTATAAACAAAGATACGTGGAACTCAAGGAAAAAAAGCATGTCAATTACGTTTCTATCTTCCACAACCACGGAGCGGAAGCGGGTGCATCCGTTGCCCATCCTCACTCGCAAATACTGACCACTCCGCTTATTGACATAGATTTAAATAAGGCCCTTGCAAAAGGGAGGAACTATCACCAGGAAAACAAAAACTGTATTTACTGCCAGATGAATAAGTGGGAAATGGAAAAAAGAGAAAGAATTGTCTACGAAAACGACCTTTTTCTAGTCATCTGTCCTTTTGCCTCCAAAGCCGCTTTCCAGACTATTATTTCTCCAAAAAACCATCTTGCCTACTTTGAAGAGATAACTGAAAAAGAGCTTGATCTTCTGGCCGACGCGTTCGGAAAGGCGCTTTCAAAGCTTTACAAAGGGCTAAATGATCCTCCTTACAATTTTTATCTTCACTGCGCTCCCTCGGACGGGATGGACCACAGCTATTATCACTGGCACTGGACCATCTTGCCGAAAACTTCCGTTTGGGCCGGTTTTGAACTGGGGGCAAGAATGGAAATTTCTACCATTAAGCCGGAAAAGGCGGCGGATTACCTCAGAGGACAGTAGCAAGGGGAGGGGAATAATTCGGCACTTGTTTCCGGGTTTCACGCATAAATAATTCTTAGATAATTTTATGAGAAATATTCTTGTTGTTGCTAATTGGAAAATGAATCCCCGGACGTTAAAAGAGGCGAAAGAAATAGCGCGGGCTTCGGATGATAAAAGGGTTGTCGTCTGCCCGCCTTTTATTTTCTTAGAAGAAGTAAAAAGAACAGTAAAAAAGGGAAAAGTGGGAGCACAGAATTGTTTCTGGGAGAGGGGCGGCAAAAAAAGCTCCTTTACGGGAGAAGTTTCTCCGGGAATGCTAAAAGATATCGGGTGCAAGTATGTTATTGTCGGCCATTCGGAGAGAAGAACTGTTTTAAAGGAGGAAGCAAAGGTGATAAAGATGAAAGTAAAAGCGGTTTTGGCCGAAAAAATGACCCCTATTTTATGTGTCGGAGAAAAGAAAGAAAAAGAAAGTGCTCCGGAAGAAATTAAAAAACAGCTTAAAGAAGCACTACAGGGAGTTCCTTTAAAAAACGTTATCATTGCTTATGAGCCTGTTTTTGCTATAGGAACGGGGAAGGCTTGTCCTGTTGATTTAGCTGAGAAAAGAAAACTTTTTATAAAAAGCTTTCTTGCCAAGATTAGAAAAAAAGGTGAAGATATTCCCGTTCTTTACGGAGGAAGCGTGGATGGGAAAAACGCTTCTTCTTACGTCAAAGCGGGGTTTGACGGGCTTCTTGTTGGAGGGGCTTCCACAAAGCCGGGGGAGTTTGAAAGAATTTTAAAAAAAGTATAATAAAAACATTGCCTTATACGTTTTACAAACATTGGGCGGAAACAATATCGGAGGAAAATATGAAATTTTTAAACCCGACAAAAGGATTTTTAGAGTTCAAAGAGGTGATAGAGGAAATCACCGATTATATGCAAGAGCCCGGCAATTACGAAATAGTTGTCGGTTGCGATTCACCTTCCTCTAATACGCCCCATTTTCCGGTGGCTATTGTTGTTTTGCGGAAGGGGAAGGGTGGAAGGTTTTTCGTGAAGAAGATAAACTACTCCTCTCGCCGGTTTTACAATTACAAAGAAAGGATTATGGAAGAAGTCTCTCTTTCTTGCAAAATTGCTATGGAGCTTCGCGAAAGATTGGCTTTTTCTGACGTGTTTCATATCCATGCCGATATAGGGGAAAACGGAATTACCAAAGACATGATAAAAGAGGTTGCCAGCTTTATTCGCGGAAACGGATTTGAACCGAAGATAAAGCCGGAAAGTTTTGTGGCGTCAAAGCTGGCAGACAGGTACACATAAGAAGCGTAAAGCGTAAAGCGAAAAGCGAAAAGCTAAGGGCGTAAAGCGAAAAGTGAAAAGTGAAAAGCTAAAAGCGAAAAGCGTAAAGCGAGAAGCTAAAAGCTAAAAGCTAAAAGTGGAAAAAGAGATTTGAATTTTGAGCTGTGACTTTATGTTTTTCACTTTACGCTTTGCACTTAATTCTTACATATGGATTCTAAAGAAATAAGAAAAAAATACCTTGAGTTTTACAGAGAAAAGGGACATGCCGTTATTCCCTCTTCCTCTTTAATTCCGGAAAAAGACTCCACCCTTCTTTTTGTCAACTCGGGAATGTTTCCACTGGTCCCTTACCTTATGGGAGAAACCCATCCGGAGGGAAAGCGCCTCTGCAATGCTCAGAAATGTTTCCGTACGGATGATATTGAAGAAGTTGGAGATATGCGCCACACTACTTTTTTCGAGATGCTGGGAAATTGGTCATTGGGAGATTACTTTAAGAAAGAACAATTAAACTGGATTTTTCAATTTCTTACGGAAAAAGTCGGGCTTAGTCCCGAGAGGCTTTATGTCACCGTTTACCGCGGCAATCCGGAAATCGGAGTGGAAAAAGACTCAGAGTCGGTAGAAATTTGGAAAGGTATTTTCGGTAAAGAGGGTATAGAGGCGAAAGATGTTGATTTTGCGGAAAGAAACGGCATGCAGGAAGGGCGCATTTTTTATTATCCCGATGGAGAAAACTGGTGGTCGCGTACCGGTTCTCCGGACAAGATGCCGATAGGAGAAATAGGGGGGCCGGATAGCGAGGTTTTTTATGATATGGGAGAAGATCTCCGTCGCCACGAAAACTCTCCTTGGAAGGATAGCCCCTGCCATATCAATTGTGATTGCGGCCGGTTTATTGAGATAGCAAACAGCGTTTTTATTGAGTTTGTAAAAAAAGAAGACGGATTTCATAAGCTTCCCCAGAAAAACGTAGATTTCGGGGGAGGGTTGGAAAGGCTGGCGATGATTGCCCAGGGAAAAGAAAGCGTTTTCGAGTGCGACTTGTTCTTGCCGATTATACGTAAAATAGAACAGATCTCCTCCTATAAATACCGCCAAAAGATAAGGTCTTTTGAAGTGATTGCCGATCACGTTAAAGCGGCCACTTTCATTATCGGAGACGAAAAAGGGGTTCTTCCGTCAAACAAAGGGCAGGGCTATTTTGTAAGAAGGCTTATAAGGAGAGCGGCAAGGCACGGAAAGCAACTGGAGATAGCCGGCGGTTCGTGGCTTTCTAAAGTAGCAAAGGAAGTGGTGGAAATATACGGCGAGGCCTACCCGGAAATAAAGAAAAACTCTTCTTTTGTTTGCGAGAGCATTGAAAAAGAAGAAACGCTTTTTTACAAAACACTGGAAAAAGGCCTTAAAGAGTTTGAAAAACTCAAAAAAGAGAAAGTTATTACCGGTCAAGCGGCAGCATTTCTTTATCAGACATACGGTTTTCCGATAGAGCTTACGGAAGAGTTGGCCGATGAAAGAGGCCAGGCCGTAGACAAAAAAGCTTTTTACCGGGAAATGGAAAAACACAAAGACCTATCAAGAGAACTTTCGGCAGGCGTCTTTAAAAGCGGATTGGCGGATAAAGAAGAAAAGACGGTCAAATTTCACACGGCTACCCATCTTCTCCTTGCCGCTCTGCGCCAGGTGCTTGGGGAAAGCGTCATTCAGAAAGGGAGCAATATTACCTCCGAAAGGCTGCGTTTTGATTTTTCATACGACAGAAAACTTACCAAGGAAGAAATAGAAGAGGTAGAAAAAATGGTCAACAAAGCAATCAAAAAAGACATGAAGGTAGAGAAAAAAGAAATGCCTTTAAAAGAGGCGATGGATTCGGGTGTTCTCGCTTCTTTTGAAGAAAAATATCCATCAAGGGTTTTGGTTTATTCCATTACCGACCGAAAAGGAAATGTTTTCTCCAACGAGATTTGCAGCGGACCTCACGTGGGAAAAACTTCTGAGTTGGGGGCGTTTAAAATTACCAAAGAAGAAGCCTCTTCTTCGGGAGTAAGGAGAATTAAAGCGGTATTAAATTAATAATTGATAAATAAATGAAAGAGAAAGTAATTGACATATACCCTCCCTTGGAGGAAACAGACAGGAAAGAAACTGTCAAAGAAAGTAAAGATAGTAAGCCCTCCGTTGGGCGCAAATGGATTTTTTTTGCGATTCTGGCCGTTTTTCTTCTGGCAGGATACTTTCTATATGCTTCTTACCGAACGGAAGTTACCATCTATCCGGTTGTGGAAGATTTCACCGTGGATAAAAGAGTGTTGATCCGCACTTCCGGAGCATTGGGAGAGAATGATATAAGAGGGATGGTTTTTAGCGAACGAGTTTCCGATGTTCGGGAATTCCCCATAGAGGGAAGAATGTTGTTAGAAGAAAAAGCCAGGGGAGAGATAAAAGTTTGCCAGGATTACAGGGATACACCGGTTACTTTTGTGGAAGGAACAAGATTTGTCTCGGACGGAGGAAAACTTTTTCTTGCAACGGAAGCATTCACTCTTCCGGAAAAAGGAGTAGAAGAGGGGTGTAACAAGGTAAAAGTAATTGCCGCAGAAGCCGGAGAGGAGCACAATATCTCCCCGGACTCCAAGTTTGCCCTTCCCGGCTTGGAAGGAACGGCTGTCTACGGAAAAGTGCAGGGAGTTTCCTTTACCTTGAAAGAAGAGGGAGTCCGTAAAGAGGTTCCGTATCTTGACGATGACACTATGAAAAGAGCAGAGACCCAGATAAAGGAAGAGTTGTTTCAAAAAGGGAAAGAAATATTAAGAGAAAAATATCAGGAAGAGTACTTTTTAAAAAGCGATGCGCAATATGCGGTAGAAGTAGTGGAAAGGACGTTTAGCGAAGAGGAGACGGGAGAAGAAACGTTTCATTTTAAGCTGGATGTCAGTGTTAAAGCAATCGCCGTAAGCAATGAAAACTTAACCGCTTTTATAACCAATCTTTTGCCGGAAAACCATGTTTGGAGAAAAGAAACGGAAGAAATGAAAATTGACTTGTTGAGGATAAATTTTGAAGAAGGGGAGGCGGATGCTTTAATCGACTTTTTTGCGGAAATTTACAGGGAAGTAGATAAAGAAAAATGGCGCAGGGAATTGGCTGGCCTTGATTTTGAAAAAGCGGAAAAAATGCTTCGGGAAGAGGTTGGTGCAAAAAGAGTGGAGATAAGAAATTACCCTTTCGGGATAAGAAGCGTTTTGAGCTCAAGAGAGAGAGTAAACGTAGAAATTGCCTTCTGAGGAAATGTTTGACAAAAGAGGGAAAAATTGTTATCCTTTAGCGCGTGAGATAATTTGCTCTAGAAGAGTTTAAGACGCCCGGTAGCAGTCAGGGACGGTCGTTTTATTTCACACGGGCAAATTTTCACGGGATCTGATTTTTTGAGATGAGTTCCAATAACAATAAACAAAAAGGAGTTGTTTTAGAAGCGCTACCCAATGCGCACTTTAAGGTTAAGCTTGAAAGCGGGGCAGAAGTGAATGCTCATTTGGCCGGAAAGTTGAGAATGTACCGTATAAAAGTTCTTCCGGGAGATAAGGTTACAGTGGAGGTCAACGAATACGACCAAACCAAAGGAAGAATCGTTTATCGCGGATAGTTTTCAGGAGAAAAGGAAATCAGGAAACGCGCAAGAAGGGTCTTTTTTTTGTAAATTTTGCGGGCAAAGAAGAAATACGATTAACGGTTACTTTTCTAGAAATAGTAAAAAAGAGTGGCGATAAAAAAAATGAAAATCCAATCATCGGTAAAGAAAATTTGTAGAGACTGTAGAGTTGTTCGAAGGAAGAACAGGGTTTATGTGATTTGTAAAAATAAGAAACACAAGCAAAGACAAGGATAGTTATAATATCACAAGCTGATAATTTATGGCGAGAATAGCGGGGATAAACATACCAAAAGAAAAAAGAGTGGTTATTGCCCTAACCTACGTTTTTGGTATCGGAAAATCCTTAAGCAGAGCAATTTTAAAAGAAGCTAAAGTAGACGAAGCAAAGCGCACAAAAGATCTTACCGAAAATGAATTAAAAAAACTCAGGGAGATTATTGAGAAAAAACAGAAAACAGAAGGAGAGTTGCGCAGGGAAAGGCGGGATTCGGTTGAGCGCCTCAAGCGGATTGAGTGCTATAGGGGAACGAGACACAAGAAAGGTTTGCCGGTAAGAGGACAAAACACAAGAACAAATAACCGGACGGTAAGAGGAAATGTAAGAAAGTCTGCCGGATCGGGTAGAAAAGCGCCTCCTTCGGCAAAGTAAGCCGAATGTAAATCAAATTTTATGGGTAAAAAGAGAATAATTAAAAAAACGGAGGAAGAGATTCTTCAGGAAAAAGATGAGCTTGAAACGGCAAAGAAGAAGAAAGGGAAAGCAGGAAAAAAAGGAGTTACTTACGGCCGTATTCATATTTCTACTTCCTATAACAACACTCTGATGACCTTAGCTGATACCAGAGGAGAAGTTTTGACTTGGGTTAGTGCGGGAAGTTTGGGTTTTAAAGGCACTAAAAAAGCAACCCCCTATGCCGCTTCCGAGGTGGCTAACGTCCTTTCCGAAAAAGCGGAAAAGATGGGAGTAAGAGAGGTGGATGTTTTCGTGAAAGGAGTGGGAACCGGGAGGTCTTCCGCTTTGCGCGCCTTGGCCGGGAAAGACATGATTATTAATAGAATTAAAGACATTACCCCGATTCCTCACAACGGGTGTCGTCCGAAAAAACCCCGAAGACCTTAACTACTATGAAAGAAAATTCTGACTGCAAAAAATGTCGCCGGGTAGGAGCCAAACTTTTCCTTAAAGGGGAAAAGTGTGAGTCGCCGAAGTGCCCGATGATTAAAAAACCCTATGCTCCCGGGCAAAAGCCCAAAAGGAGGAAGGGCCATGTTTCCCAATATGGAAAAGAGCTTGCAGAAAAGCAGAAGCTTCGGCGTTGGTACAATCTCAAAGAAAGGGAGTTTGTAAAGTACGTTAAATCGGTTATCGGAAAACAAACAAAAGAAGAAGCAGCGGGAGACAGGCTTTTAAGAAGGCTTGAAGCGCGTTTGGATAACGTCGTGTACCGTGCGGGTTTTGCTTCTTCTCGTCCGGAAGCAAAACAGATGGTGGTTTACGGGTTTTTTCATGTGAATGGCAAACCGGTTGACAGACCCTCTTACCGAATGAAGCCGGGAGATACGGTTTCTGTCCGTCCCGGGAAAAAGAACAAAAGAGTTTTCGAAAATTTTGAGGAGAAAATGAAAAACTTTACTCCCCCCGTTTGGATTTCTTTGGACAGGAAAAACATGTCTGCCAAAGTAACGGGAGAAGCGGTAGTTGAAGAAATCGCTCCGCCGGTAGAATTTTCTTCTATTTTTGAGTTTTATTCAAGGTAATAATATTGATCGATAACCAATGACAAATAACAGCTGGCAGTTTAATTAATAGCCAAGTGTTAGAAGCCAAATGTTAAATGTTATTATTAGTCATAGGTCACAAGTCATAACTTATATTATATGATTTCACTACCATCAAAACCCAAAGTTGTAGAAAAAAAAGAAGAAAACAAAGCGCTTTTTGAAATAGAGTCGCTTTATCCGGGATACGGAGTAACTATCGGCAACAGTCTCCGAAGAGTTCTTCTTTCCTCTCTCGGGGGAGCGGCTGTTACAAAAGTTAAGATAGAGGGAGTAAACCACGAGTTTTCTACCGTTTCCGGAGTACTCGAAGACGTGGTCACAATTATTCTCAATTTAAAAAATCTTCGCTTTCGTGTTCACTCCGATGAACCGCAATTTGCCAAGCTGTCGGTGAAAGGAGAAACCGAGGCAAGAGGGTCTTCCTTCAAACTGCCCACACAGGTGGAACTTGTAAATCCGGAATCACACATAGCTACGCTTACCGGCAAGAAGGCGTCACTGGAAATGGAGGTGGAAATTGAGAAGGGCACAGGGTACTCTTCTGCGGAAAACAGAAAAGAAGAAAAACTTGAAGTCGGCCAGATTATTATTGATGCCATCTTTACTCCCGTGAAGCGCACCAATTTTTATGTAGAAAATATGCGTGTTGGAAAAAGGACGGATTTTGACCGTCTTTTTGTGGAAGTAGAGACCGACGGAACCGTGTCCCCGGAGGATGCTTTCCTGCAGGCGGTTGATATTTTGTCCCGGCACTTTTCTCTTTTGTCCTCTTTCCAAGGAAAAGAACACCCAGAAGAAAAAGAGAAGAAAGAAAAAGAAAAGGAGGTATCCGAAGAGGATCTTTCTATTGAAGAGCTTGGGCTTTCTAGCCGCATAGTTAACATTCTTAAAGAAAACAAGATAAAGAAAATAAAGAATCTTCTTAAAAAGACGGAAGAAGATGTCTTGTCTTTGGAAGGGATGGGAGAAAAAGGAGTCAAAGAGATAAAGAAAGCGCTTAAAAAGAAAAAATTTGCTTTAAAAGAAGAGAAGAAGTAAGGGGACGGTAGCGAGTTTGGCCGGTTTCTGCGGCAGGAAATTAAGAAGCGGGATTATTCGCTTTTCCTATATCAGCATTATGCCCAGGGTAAAAAATAAAAAAAGATTTGGAAGAAAAAGAGACCAGCGGCGGGCGTTGATTTTGTCACTTTCCCGTGCTCTTGTTGTAAACGAAAAGATAAAAACCACACACGCAAAAGCAAGGGAACTGAGACCGTTTATAGAAAAAACGGTAACAAGGGCCAAAGAAAACACCGTCTTTAACAGAAGATTTTTAGCGAGACGGTTCTCAGACGAGGTAGCAAAAAAGCTTATCGAAGAAATAGGGCCGCGCTACAAGGACCGTCCCGGAGGATATACAAGGATTGTAAAACTCGGCCAGAGAGGTGAAGACGGTGCCGAAATGGCCGTTATAGAGTTTGTATAATATCTATTACCATGAAAGAAAGAAAAACATATACCGTTGATGTTGGAGGAAAACCCCTTGGAAGAGCCGCATCCGAGATAGCGACGCTTCTTATAGGGAAAAATGAAGAAAACTATCAGCCTCATGTTGACGGGGGGAGTTTCGTGGTAGTGGAAAATATTGAAAAAATAAAGCTCACCGGGAAAAAGAAGGATGAGAAAATCTACTACCGGCACACGGGCTACCCGGGAGGGCTAAAGGAAATCCCTTACAAAAAACTTCTTGAGAGAAGCCGAGGAGCGGCGCTTAAGAAAGCGGTTTACGGGATGCTTCCGAAGAACAAGCTGAGAACGGAAAGAATAAAAAGATTAAGCGTTAAGTAAAAATGGCCACTACCAAGAAGAAAGAAAAATATTACCAATCGGTAGGAAGAAGGAAAACATCTACCTGTACCGTACGCCTTTATAAAAAGAAAGGAGGGGGCATTACGGTCAACGAGAAGAAAATGGAGGACTACTTTCCTACCTTTGAATTGCAAAAAACGGTAAAAGAGCCTCTCTTGAGCCTTGATTGTCTTGATAATTTTTCCGTTTCAGCGAGAGTTTCCGGAGGCGGAGTAAAGTCTCAAGCGGAAGCGGTACGGCACGGAATTTCCCGCGCACTGGCCTCTTTTGACGAGAAACTAAGGAAGCAACTAAAATCAACCGGTTATCTCACCCGTGATCCGAGAATGAGAGAAAGGAAAAAGCCCGGGCTAAAAAGGGCGAGAAGAGCACCGCAGTGGAGAAAGAGATAATAAGGAGATTTACGGGGGTAGTACCTCCGTATTTTGTTTGGAAAAGTGGCAGTTGGCCCAAACGAGGGCGTTTGCTATTTATGTCGCTGTGTATTATAATAACCGGGCAAAATAAGCTGAGCGGAGGAGCCTTACCGTTCCGCCGAACTCTCTAATTCCCGTTATTTAAATGTCTGACAAACTAATTATTGAGGGAAGAAGCAAATTGAAGGGAACCATTGATGTAAGGGGCTCTAAAAACGCCACCACTCCTATTATTGCCGCCACTCTTCTTACTTCCGAAACTTGCGTTTTGGATAATATTCCTCTTGTTGACGACGTAAAGACCATGCTTGAGATTATCGAAGGAATGGGTGGGGAAGTAAATTTCGTTAACAAGCGAAGGGTAGAAATTACGGCAAAAGATATTGATCCGGGGAAAATAGATTTTTCCCTTATAAACAAAATGAGATCGGCCATTCTTTTGGTTGGTCCGCTGCTTGCACGCTTCGGGTCGGCCAGAATTCCTCATCCGGGGGGCTGTATAATAGGTTCTCGGCCGATAGACGCCCATTTAAATGGGTTCGCCGAAATGGGAGTTAAGACGGAGGAGTTCGGGTTGAAAAAAAACGGCTCAAAAACCTCTAATGTATATCACTTTAAGGGAAACGGAAGACTTGAAGGCGGCGAGGTTGTAATTGACTGGTTTTCGGTGACGGCGACGGAGAATATTCTTATGGCCGCCTGTCTTGCAAAAGGGAAGACGGTCATTAAAGTGGCGGCTACCGAGCCGCATGTCCAGGATTTGGCCTGCTTTTTAAAAAAGATGGGAGCGGACATCAAAGGAGAGGGGACCAGCACTATCGTAGTAAAGGGAAAAGAGAAACTCGGCGGGGCGGAACACGCGGTCTGTTATGATTATATAGAGGCGGGAACTTTTATCTTGCTTGCTCTTGCCGGAAGAGGAGATGTTTGCGTGGAAAACGTACCCGTAGAAAATTTGAAACTTCTTCTCAATAAGTTGCACAGATGCGGAGGAAAGATTAAAATAAAAGGAGATAAAGTTTTTATCTCTCCTTGGAAAAGTCTTCGTATTGACAGGTTAAGAACCATGCCTTACCCGGGAATTCCCACCGACCTGCAAGCGCCGATAGGGGTGCTTTCTACACAGGCCGAGGGGCTTACTCTGATACACGATACGATTTATGAAGGAAGGTTGAAGTACTTGGAAGAGCTTAATAAGATGGGGGCGGAAATCGTGGTTTGCGATCCTCACAGGGCAATTATTAACGGACCTACTCTTTTGCACGGTACCAAGCTTGATCCCCTGGATTTAAGAGCGGGTGCGGCGCTTATTATCGCCGGGCTCATTGCCGAAGGGACTACGGTTATAAAAGACATATCGCAGGCGGACAGGGGATATGAAGAGATAGATAAAAGACTTTGCAGTATAGGGGCAAGAATAAAAAGAATAAAGAGCGGCAAATGATTGCCGGCGGTTGGCCGCTATCTGATATACGTCAAATTTAAAACACTATGTTTTCAAGAAAAATAGGAATTGATCTGGGAACTTGTAACTCGCTTGTTTTTGCTCCGGGAAAGGAAATTATTTTAAACGAACCTTCCGTTGTTGCCGTTTCCGTCCACGAGAATCGCATTCTTGCAGTAGGGAGAGAGGCCAAAGAGATGACAGGAAGGACTCCCGATGAGATAAGAGTTTACCGCCCTCTTCGGGACGGAGTTATTGCCGAGTACCGGATAACCGAGGCGATGCTCAGGTATTTTATGGAAAGAGCTCCCGGAATAAGATTTATCAAGCCGGAGGTGATGATCGGTGTTCCGGCAGGGATAACCTCAACGGAAAAAAGAGCGGTAATAGAAGCGGGAATGTCCGCCGGAGCTCGCGCCGTTTATACCGTTAAAGAGCCGATTTTATCCGCTATCGGATCCGGCATCCCCATAGAGTCTTGTTCCGGCCATATGATAGTTGATATAGGAGGAGGAACCAGTGAAATTGCGGTAATTTCTCTTGGTGGCATAGTGGTTGCCCGCTCTGTTAGGGTAGCAGGGGACAGCATGGACGTTAATATATCCACTTATGTGAAAAATAAGTACAATGTGGCTCTCGGAGAAAAAAGCGTGGAAGACCTGAAGGTAAACATTGGGACAGCGGTTTCAGAAAAAGAAGAAAGAACAATGGAAGTTCGAGGCAGAGATCTTGTTTCCGGGCTTCCGAAAACGATTAAAATTTCTTCTAATGAAATATGCGAAGCAATAGAAGAAACACTGGGAGAAATAATAAAAGTTATAAAACAGGTGTTGCGTGAAACACCCCCGGAGCTTTCGGCGGATATCATGGATAAAGGGATGGTTCTTACCGGAGGGGGGTCGCTTCTGGATAATATCGATATACTTGTTACAGAGAAAACAGGAGTCCCTTCTTTTATTGCGGAAGATGCGCTTCTTTCTGTGGCCAAAGGAGCAGGAATTGTTTTGGACAACCTGGATGCTTACAAAAGAAGCATTATGAGCAAATAATAATTGGCCAACGGTAAATAGGTAAAGTGCCGTAGGTTGTGGATTGTAGGTCACAAGCCAAAGATTATGCTTATCGGACACGGAGAACAACAAAAAAAATTGAGATTACTTGCCCAAAAAGGTAAAATTCCCCACGCTCTTCTGTTTTCCGGACCCGAAAAAGTGGGAAAGCGGACGTTTGCGCTTTGGTTTTTAAAAATGATAAACTGCGAAGGGAAAAGCCGGCCGTGCGGGACTTGTAGGAGCTGTAATGAGATAGAGATGAAAATACATCCCGATATTTTGGAAGTTTTTCCCGAGAAAGGAGAGATAAGGCTTGGACAGATAGAAGGAGTAATAGAGAAAGCCGGATATAGAAGGGTAAGGGCGTGTTTTAAAGCGGTTATTGTGGACAATGCCCACCTTACAAATATCCAAGCCCAAAATGCTCTTTTGAAAACACTTGAAGAGCCGTCAGAGGACACGGTAATAATTCTTATCAGCGAGTACCCCCATCTTCTTCTGCCTACCGTTCTGTCGAGGGTCTTTGAGGTTCGTTTTTCTTTTGTCCCGGAAGAAGAAATAAAAAAGGCACTTGAACACCGAAAAACAGCCGAACTGTCTCTCGGGAGACCGGGAGCGGCGATAGATTGCTTGCATTTTCCCGAAAAAGTAAAAGAAGTAGAAGAGACGGGAAAAGAGCTTAAGGCCTTTTTGGATAAAGATATGGCTTTTCGTTTTTCGGTAATAAAAAAAGTAGTTCAGGAAGAAAGGGAAGAAGAGTTTTTGAACTCTTGGCTGAGACTGATGCGGGAGAAAATGATAGATAATATTAGAAAAGGAGAAAATACTGCTTGTTGTTGCGGAATAATAAAAGAAATAGAAGAGATTCTTCTTTTGCGGGTAAAGACAAATATAAATATGAAAATCGCTATGGAAAAAATAGCAACCAAGATATAATTTAACAGGCAACAAACGGTAAATGAAAAGCGGCTGGTAATTAATAAAATTATAAATTATATCCAAATATATGTCCGAATATAAAAAAATTATTGAATCCGTAAAGCCCGAAATGGAGAGATCCGTTGAGCACTTTTCAGAAGAGCTAAAGAGAATAAGAGCCGATAGGGCTACTCCCTCTTTGGTTGAGGATATTGTGGTTGACTGCTTTGATCAACGCTTGCCCCTCAAGCAATTGGCGGCTATTTCCTGCCCCGAGCAGAGGCAAATACTTATCCAGCCGTGGGATAAAAATTACATAAAAGATATTGTGGTTGCCCTCCAGAAGTCGGAAGCGGAGCTCAGTCCGGCGATAGAAGGAAGTGCCATTCGCATCACCCTTCCTCCCCTTACAGAGGAGTACAGGAAAAATCTTCTAAAGCTTCTTTCCGGGAAGAAAGAAGATGCCAGAGTCTCTTTAAAGCGTGCCAGGGAGGAGGCCTGGAAAAAAATTCAAGAAATGACACAAAGCGGAGAAATAGGAGAAGACGACAAATTCAGGGGAAAAGACGAGCTGCAACGGCTTATTGACGAATACAATAAGAAACTGGAAGAGATGGCGGAAAGGAGGGAAAAAGAAATAAAGGGTTAACCAATAACATAACAGCCAACAATTGACAATTTAATTGATAAACAAGTGTTAAATGTCGTTATTATTTATAGGCCATAGGCCATAAGTTAATTTATTATGCCCCCTGTAGTAGTTATCATAATAGCACTGGTAGTTTTAATAACCCTTCACGAGTTGGGACACTTTTTGCTTGCCAAAAAATACGGTGTTAAGGTTGAAGAATTCGGTATCGGCATACCCCCGCGTCTTTTCGGAAAGAAGGTGGGAGAAACCATTTACTCTCTAAACCTGATTCCCTTGGGGGGCTTTGTAAGGCTTTACGGAGAGGACAAAAAAATTGATGATAAGAAAAGCTTTTCCTCTAAACCTGTTTACCAGAGAGCGCTTATTGTTTTCGGAGGAGTGGCCGCTTTTTTTGTTATTGCTTTTTTTATCTTCTCGGCCCTCTCTTTTATCGGCTACCGCACCGGGGTAAGCAGCGAAGATATTGAAAAAGGGTTATATGAAGAATGGCAGATTGTTGTCTCGGAAGTAATGGAGAATTCACCGGCAGAAAAGGCGGGCATTGAGCCGGGTGATGAACTTCTCAAAATAGGAGAAAAGGAAATCAAGATGCCGGAAGAAGCCATCTCTCTCTTGCAAGAAAAAAGAGGAGAGGAGGTAGAGCTGGAGATAAGAAGGAGAGGGGAGAGCATTTACTTGTCTGCTACTCCTCGAGAAGAGTACGACGAAAAAGAGGGAGCCTTGGGCATAGGGATGGCCCTAATGGCCAAAGAGAGTGTACCTCTTTATTATGCCCCTGTTCAGGGAGCAAAAATGACGGCGGGAAGCACGGTGATGGTTTTCCGGAATCTGGGAATGCTTTTTCATTCTCTTGCCACCGAAGGGTCTCTTCCCCGGGGAGCAGAAGTAAGAGGGCCGGTGGGAATCGTTCATTACGGAGCGGGATTTGTTGCCGAGGGATTTTCTATGTTTCTTCATTTTGTAGGCATGATAACCATTTTCTTAGCTGTTTTCAATCTGCTTCCTATTCCGGCGCTTGATGGCGGGAGATTGGTTTTTTTGGCCATAGAAAGGGTAAAGGGAGCCTCTGTTTCAGAAAAAGTGGAACAAGGATTAACCGCTTTCTTCTTCCTTCTTATTATCGGGCTTATTCTGTTTGTGACCTACAGAGACGTGTTGTGGATCTTAGGAGGATAATTTATTTATTTTATGAGACAATCAAAGCTTTTTACGAAAACCAGAAAAGAAGTTTCCAGTGAGGAAGTTTCTCTTAACGCGCAACTTCTGTTGAGAGGGGGATTTATAAACAAGGAAATGGCCGGTGTATACTCTTTTCTGCCATTAGGGCTCAGGGTACTAAAGAAGATAGAAAATATCGTTAGAAAAGAGATGTGTGAAGCTCTTGGAGCTCAAGAAGTTCTTATGCCCGCTATTCATCCGCTTGAAAACTACAAAACCACAGGAAGAGATAAAATAGATGTTCTTTTTCATACTAAGCTGAACGGCGGAGGAGATCTTGTCTTAGGACAAAGCCACGAAGAAATTGTGGTGCCTCTTTTTCAACGGTTTGTCTCTTCTTATAAAGATCTTCCTCATGGAATTTTTCAAATCCAGGCTAAATTTCGCAACGAACCTCGGGCAAAATCGGGGATTTTACGGGGAAGAGAATTCCTCATGAAAGATCTTTACTCTTTTCACGCTACAGAGGAGTGCTTTGACAGTTATTATAAAAAATCTCAAGAAACTTATCATAGTATTTACAAAAAACTGGGAATTGGGGACTGTACTTATTTCACTTTTGCATCCGGAGGGACCTTTTCTAAGTATTCTCATGAATTCCAAACTGTTTCTCCGGCGGGAGAAGATGAAATATATCTTTGTGGGGAGTGTAATAATGCCGTAAACAAAGAAATTATAGGAGAGGTTGATGCTTGTCCGAAATGCGGCAGGCAAAAAAAAGACTTACAGGTAAAAAAAGCGATTGAAGTGGGAAATATTTTTCCCTTGGGCACCAAGTTTTCCGATGCTTTCGGGCTTACCTATAAAGATGAAAAAGGAAACGATAAACCGGTAATTATGGGATGTTACGGGATAGGCATAAGCAGGGTTATGGGAACGGTGGTGGAAGTTTTTGCCGATAAGAAAGGTATTGTCTGGCCGAAAAACATAGCCCCCTACACTGTACATCTTCTGTCTCTTTCTGCGGAAGAAGAGACAGAGAAGATATATAACAGTTTTCTTAAAGCGGGAGTTGAGGTTCTTTTTGACGACAGGGAAAAAAGTCCGGGAGAAAAGTTTGCCGAAAGCGATCTTATAGGCGCTTTTCTTCGGGTAATAGTGAGTAAAAAAACCCTGGAGAGTGATTCTGTGGAAATAAAAAGAAGAAACGAGGAAAAAACAGTGCTTGTTAAAAAAAGTGAGATTGTAAAATATGTTCAAGAAATTATGGAGTAAACTTTCCCTGGATATAGGGATAGATCTGGGGACGGCCAACTGCCTTGTCTACATAAGAGGAAAAGGGATTACTATGTCCGAGCCCTCTGTTGTGGCCGTAAACAATAAAACGGGTCAAATTTTAGCAATTGGTGAAGAAGCAAGAAAAATGGTGGGAAAAACACCCGGGCATATCGTAGCCACAAGGCCCCTTGTCTCGGGAGTGGTTTCTGATTTTGATGTCACAGAGCAAATGCTCCGCTACTTTATAGAAAAAGCCTATGAGAACAGTTTTCCTTTGCATGCTCGTCCTAGGGTGGTTATCGGAATTCCTTGCGGAGTTACGGAAGTAGAAAGAAGGGCGGTGGAAGATGCGGGGAAAAATGCCGGTGCCGGTAAAATCTATCTTATTGAAGAACCGATGGCGGCGGCTATCGGAGTCCGCCTTCCCATCCAAGATCCGGGCGGTAACTTTGTTGTCGATATCGGCGGAGGAACCACGGAAGTGGCGGTAATCTCTTTAGGAGGAATAGTTCTTTCAAAGAGTTTACGTGTTGCGGGAGATAAGTTAAATGAGGATATCGTTAATTTTGCGGAAAAAGAGTACAGAATGCTTATTGGCGAGAGAACGGCGGAAGATATAAAAATAAAAATAGGATCGGCCTTGCCCCTAAAAGAGAAGGAAGAGGCGAAAGTAAAGGGAAGAAACCTTGTTACCGGCCTTCCCGAAGAAGTAACCGTTACTGACAAAGATATCCGCCGGGCGATGGACAAGTCAATTAAGGAAATCGTACAAACTATCAAAAATACGGTAGAGGAGACTCCTCCGGAACTTTTGGCGGACATAATGTCCAAAGGAATATACCTTCTGGGAGGGGGAAGTTTGCTCAAGGGGCTTGATGAACTGATCCAGGAAGAGGTTAAGATTAAAACGCAGATAGGAGACGATCCTCTTACCGCGGTAGTGCGGGGAGCGGGATATGCGTTAGAACACCTGGATAAGTATACGGAGGTTTTCTTGGAGACCAAAGATCTTGAACCTCCAAAACAAACATTATGAGAAAAGAAGAGATAAAAAAACTGGCTTTTCTCGCACGGATCAAACTCACCGAAAAAGAAGTGGCGGATGTTCCCAGGGAATTGGAATCAATTCTGGACTACATCCAAAAACTCAGTAACGTAGATACGGAAAAAACGGAGCCTCTTTTTCATTTTCCCGATCTTAAAAACGTAGTGCGGGAAGATAAATCGCAGACGACCGACAAAGAGACGAGAAAAAAAATGATGGCCATGGGAAAGGATAAAGATGACTACTTAAAAGTGGAATCAATATTATGACAATCAAAGAAACTCAGGAGAAGTTAAGAAAGAGAGAGATTGCTCCGGAGGATGTTGTTTCTTCTTTTTTTTCGCGCATTCAGGAGAGGAACAAAGAAATAAACGCCTTCCTTTCCGTTTTTCAGGATGCGGCAGATGAGATTAAGAAAAAGGATGAAAAACTTCCCCTGTACGGAGCGGTTTTTTCCGTGAAAGACAATATTTTAATAAAAGGGGAAAGGTGTACTGCCGGCTCTAAAATATTAGAGCACTATATAGCTCCTTTTGATGCTACCGTTATTGAAAAGATCAGGGAAAACGGAGGAGTTTTTATCGGGAAAGGGAATATGGATGAGTTTGCGATGGGATCTTCTACGGAAAACTCTTTTTTCGGACCAAGCAGAAACCCGATTGATATTAAAAGGGTTCCCGGCGGGTCTTCAGGAGGTTGTGCGGCGGCAGTGGCAGACGGAATGTGTAACGCAGGCATAGGGTCGGATACGGGAGGTTCGGTGAGACAGCCAGCCGCCTTTTGCGGAGTAGTAGGATTTAAACCGACCTACGGTGCGGTCTCTCGGCACGGAGTAATCGGGATGGCCTCTTCTTTTGACCAGGTGGGTCCTTTTACATCCGGAGTGGAAGATGCGGAAATTGTCTTTAACGCTATTTCCGGAAAAGACAGCCGGGATTCGGTTACCACAAGCATTGTTCGGAAAAAAATATCCCGCGAAAGCATAAAAGTGGGAGTTCCTGAGGAGTATTTTGTAAAAGGAATCAGTAATGAGGTGAAGGAGGCGGTGGAAAAGGCCGTTTCCGATGTTGAAAAAGCGGGAGTGGAAGTAATGAAAATAAATCTTCCTCACACGGAATACGCTCTTCCCGCTTATGAGATTATTATGGCCTCCGAGGTCTCTGCCAACCTGGCACGCTATGACGGAATGAGGTACGGGTTAGAGTTTGAAAGGCCGGCGGCAAAAACGATTCACGACGCTTATATTAACAACAGAGGGGAAGGTTTTGGAAAAGAAGCAAAAAGAAGGATTATTTTGGGAACCTACGCTCTTTCGGCCGGGTACTACGACGCCTATTACATTAAAGCCCAGAAGATAAGATCGCTCATCGCCAAAGATTTTAAAGAAGCTTTTGGAAAGGTTGATGCGATTCTTACGCCGGCAACCCCCACTCTTCCTTTTAAAATAGGGGAGAAGATTAAAGATCCGTTGGCAATGCACTTGTCTGACATATTTACGGTAACCGCCAATCTTGCCGGGCTCCCCGCCATTACACTCCCTTGCGGGGAAAAAGAAAACTTTCCTGTGGGAGCGCAGGTTTTGGCAGATAGGTTTAATGAGGACATTTTATTTTTCGCCGCTAAAAAATTTGAGAAAATATGGAAACATTAGGAGAGGCTTTTCAAGAAGTATATAAATACATTGTTAATCCCGAACTTATCTCTCCCGGGTTCTATACTTTTTGGCAGATAACGCGAATAATTTTTGTCGGAGTATCCGTTTTTTTTGTCGGACTGCTCCTTTATCTGGTTTCCGTAAACGACTACTTAACGGTCCGGTTTAAAGAAGGATATTCTGAACTTTTAAAGTCAAAACCCTATTCTACGATAAAGCTTGAAGAAGACTGGAGCGAGGTTGAGAAGCAGGCAAAAAGCGAAAGCGAGTCCGAAAGAAAAATGGCGGTTATTCAGGCGGATGACATGATTGATAACGTTTTAGCGCAAATGGGATACGAAGATGACGGTTTGTTGGAAAAACTGGAGGGATTAAACAAGGAGATTATCCACAACATTGAAGAGTTGAGAAAAGCTCACAAAGAGAGAAGGGATATTGTGTATGATCCCAACAAAAGCCTTTCTAAAGAAGAAGCAGCCAAGCTTATCTCAGTTTACGAGGAAACATTTAAAGACCTGCAGATAATCGGTTGATTTTCTCTTCGTTTTGTGATAGCATTCGGGAGTTAAAAGAACACAGCGGGGTAGTGAAATGGTATCATTTAGGGCCCATAACCCTGAGTTCCAGGTTCGAATCCTGGCCCCGCAACAATTCGGCAAACTCAATGCGAGGGAATATTTATCGGGTTTGATAAAAAAGCCGGGGCCGGTGTAGCTCAGCTGGTTAGAGCGGATGCATCATAAGCATTAGGTCGGGGGTTCAAGTCCCTCCACCGGCACTTGTTTAAAGTAGGCAGGCGTAGCTTAGTCCGGATTAAAGCGCCTCCCTGTCACGGAGGAGATCGTGGGTTCGAATCCCATCGCCTGCGCAAGACCCCTCTCTCAAGGAGGGTTTTTTGTTTATTAACCCGCTTGTAAACATTTGATTTTCTTCCTTTTTTAAGGTAAAATTAAGGTGTTATGACAGATATTGCGCGACTTAAAGATAAGTTTCTCAAGGAACTTAAGAAGGAAAAGAGTCCGGAAAAAAGAAGAAAAATCTGTAAAAAGTACATAGAGGAAGAGCTGTCCTCTGTTTTTTGTTCTTTAAAAGATTTAAGCAGCAAAGAACGGGCAAAGGTTGGAGAAAAAGCGAACGAGTTTAGGAAATTTGTCTTAGAGCAGATGAGCTCTGCAAAAGGGGAGGCAAAAGAAGAAAAAGAGTGGATTGATATTACTCTGCCGGGAGAAGAGCCGGAGTTGGGAAGCAGCCACCCCCTCACCAAACTGCAACTAAGGTGTAAGGATATTTTTCTGAGAATGGGGTTTATTTCGGTTGAAGGGCCGGAATTGGAAAACGAGTGGTACAATTTTGATGCGCTTAATTTTGCAAAAGACCATCCCGTAAGAGAGATGCAGGATACCCTCTTTGTAAAGCAGGAAAAAAGAAGCGCTCTTCCTTCTGAAAAGAAACTTCTAATGAGGACCCATACTTCCCCTGTTCAGGTGAGGTATATGGAAAAAAGAAGGCCTCCTTTTCGGATTATTGTCCCCGGAAGGGTTTTTAGGAATGAAGCGACAGACAGTTCGCATGAAATAAACTTTTACCAGCTTGAAGGATTAATGGTAGGGGAAGGCGTTTCGGTTGCCAATTTCAAGGCGGTTATCAGCTTCTTTTTTCGGGAGCTCTTTAAGAGCGATGTTGATATTCGTCTTCGGCCGTCTTTCTTCCCTTTCACGGAACCCTCTTTTGAGGTTGATGTAAGTTGTTCCTTGTGCGGTAAAAAAGGGTGTTCCGTTTGCGGAAAAACGGGGTGGCTTGAAGTAATGGGTGCCGGAATGGTTCATCCCAATGTTTTAGAGAGCGCCAAAGTGGATCCGGAAAAATTCAACGGGTTTGCCTTCGGGCTTGGGCTTGACCGTATAGCGATAATAGAGCACAAGGTAAGTGATATTCGTTTATTCTACAGCGGAGACTTAAGATTTCTAAAACAGTTCTAACCGCTTCTGCGCTATTTTGCAAAATTTTATGAAGTTTTCCTACGACTTTTTACAATCTTTTTTCAGGAAAAAACTTCCTTCTCCCGAGGAGTTGGCCAAAGCTTTGATGATGCACTCTTTTGAAGTAGAAGGAGTGGAAAAGGTGGGAAGTGATTTTTCAATTGACATAGACGTTCTTCCGAACAGAGCGGGAGACTGCTTTTCGCACATTGGGATTGCCCGGGAAATAGCGGCGGTTACCGGAATGGAGTACAAGATGCCCGGTACGGATGTTATTGAGAAAGGGCCGGAAATTTCAAAACAGATAAGCGTGGAAGTAAGGAATGCCTGCTCTAGATACACGCTTCGGGGAATTGAAGGAGTAAAGGTAAAAAGCTCCCCTCCTTATCTTCAAAGAAGATTGAAGAGTTGCGGAATAAAGCCGATAAACAACGTGGTTGACGTTGCAAATTATGTAATGCTTGAAACAGGGCAGCCCCTGCACGCTTTTGATGCAGACAAGCTTGAAGGAGGGAAGATAGTGGTCCGCTACGCTAAAAAGAGGGAAAAAATCGTTACTTTGGATGAAAAAAGATATGAGTTGCAAGAAAGTACTCTTGTTATCTCCGATGAACTTTCGGCGATCGGTATTGCCGGGATAAAAGGAGGAATAGTTCCCGAAGTGGATAAAAAAACGGAAAGAGTTTATCTTGAGGCGGCTAATTTTAGTCCGAAAGTAATAAGAAAAGGCTCTCAGGAGTTGAAAATAAGAACAGATGCTTCACTGAGATTTGAATACGGGATTCCCGCGGAGCTCACTCTGATGGCTCTTGACAGAGCTGCTGTGCTTATTGCTCAAACGGGAGGAGGAAAAGTTATGAAAGGGGCAATTGACCACTATCCGAAAAAAAGAGAAGAAAAAGAAGTAATTTTCAGCGCGGAAGACGTGCGCAAAATACTGGGAGTGGAAATTTCCCTAAAGGAAGTAGAAAAGATACTCAGAAAACTTGAGTTTAAGGTGAAAAGGAACAAATCATTTTTTTATGTCGTTTCCCCTTATTTCCGTACGGATATTGACATTAAAGAAGATATTATAGAAGAGGTAGGGAGAATGTACGGTTACGAGAACATAGAGCCGGAAGTTCCCGTAGGAGAAATTATTCCTGCCGAGAAAAGCAGTTTTCTTTCTTCTAAAGATGTCTGTAAAAAAATATGGAACGGGCTTGGATTTGACGAAACATATAATTATTCGTTTATCAACCAAGAGAGCGCCGAGCTCTTTAACCGTAAAATCCTTATTGAAATGGAAAAGCCGGCCAGTCTTGAGTTCAAGTATTTACGGCCCTCTCTTGTTCCCGGTTTGTGCCGGAATCTTAAAGAGAATGAAAAGAATTTTGAGAAGATTAAAATGTTCGAAACAGGGAAGATATTCACTAAAAAAGAGGGGAGCACGCAGGAGGGAGAAATGCTCGGAGCAATCTCTTCCGTGGATGATTTTTACTCGCTAAAAGAGAAAATCAATCTATTTATCAGGAAATTTACCTATCTGTCACCTTCTTACGAAGAAAACGGAGAAAACGTTTTTATGGACAAGAGACGCTCCGCAAAAATCTTTTTGGGAAAAGAAAAGATAGGCTCTTTTGGAGAGGTTTCCCGAACTGTAACAAAAGAGATGAAAGTCAAGAGCGGAGCGGCAGTTGCGGAAATTGATCTGGAAAAACTCATAGGGTTTTATAAAGAAACAAAGGAGTACGAGCCAATCTTGAGGTTTCCGGCGCTTGTAAGGGATATAGCCGTTTTAGTTCCGAAAAAAACCCGCTGTCTTGATGTTTTGGAAAAAATTACGAAAGAAGGAGGGAAAAATTTAAGGGAAATAAAACTTTTTGACGTTTACGAGGGGAAAGAGATTCCGATGGAGATGAAGAACTTTGCCTTTCGTTTGTTTTTCCAATCCGGGAGCAAGACGCTTTCCTCCGAAGAGGTAAATAAACTGCAAAAGAAAATAACAAAGAGCTTGGAAGAAGTAAAAGAGTGGAAAGTAAGAAAATGACAAACAACCAATGTCTAATGACCGTTGATAAAGTAGTCATAGGCTATAAGTTATAAGTCAATTATTATGAAAAAATCAGAATATAATGCCAAGGATATAAGCGTATTAAAGGGCCTGGATCCGGTTAGGAAAAGGCCGGGAATGTTTATCGGGTCTACCGGACTTGACGGGCTTCACCACCTTATATTCGAGTGTACGGATAACTTTATTGATGAGTTTATGTCCGGCTATGGCACGGAGGGGACGGTTGTTTTACATGCAAACAACCAGATAGAGGTAAGCGATGACGGGAGAGGGATTCCGGTGGATACCCATCCGCAAACCAAAAAGTCGGCCTTGGAAACGGTAATGACCACTCTGCATGCGGGTGGAAAGTTCAGCGACAAGGCATACCAGGTGTCCGGAGGGCTTCACGGAGTGGGAATCTCGGTTGTTTGTGCACTTTCAGAGTGGATGAAAGTAGAAGTCTCAAGAGACGGATACAAGTACTCGCAAGAGTATAAAGAAGGGCGTCCTTTGGGAAAAGTGAAAAAGGGAGAGAAAACAAAAAAAACGGGGACCGCTATTATGTTCCGCCCCGACAAAAAGATTTTCAAAGAGATTAATTTTAGTTCAAAAAGAGTGATTGACCATTTGCGACAGCAAGCATACCTTACAAAGGGGATTAAGCTTAATTTCATTGACAAGAGAAAAGACTCGGAAGAAAAATACTCTTTTTATTTTGAAGGAGGAATTTTGTCCTATGTGAGATTTTTAACCCGGGGAGTGGAATCGGTTCATCCAAATGTTTTCTACTGTTCCGGAGAGAAAGAGGGCGTTATTATTGAAGCCGCTTTTTGTTACTCCGAAGAGTATGAGATTTACGAGGAAAGCTTCGCAAACAACATTAACACTAAGGAGGGAGGAACCCACCTTACCGGTTTTAGAGTAGCACTCACCAAAACGATAAATAACTATGCAAAGAGAGAAGGTTTCCTGAAAGAAGAAGACGGAAATCTGAAGGGCGAAGATATCCGAGAAGGGCTTACGGGAGTTGTATCCGTTAAAATTAAAGAGCCGCAGTTTGAAGGCCAAACAAAAACAAAACTGGGAAACGTGGAAGCAAGGACGGCAACGGAAAACCTTGTCTCCGAACATCTGGTTGATTTTTTTGAGAGAAATCCCCAAGATGCAAAAGCAATTATCAGCAAGTGCATTCTATCTGCAAAAGCAAGGAAAGCGGCAAGGGCGGTAAGAGAAACCGTTCTTCGCAAGGGGGCTCTGGAAGGGCTTTCTCTTCCCGGGAAGTTGGCCGATTGTTCTTCAAAAAAACCGGAGGAATCGGAGCTGTATATCATTGAGGGGGAGTCGGCGGCCGGAAGCTGTAAAGGGGCACGAGACAGGCATTTTCAGGCTATTCTGCCCCTGAAAGGGAAGATTTTAAACGTGGAAAGAGCGAGACTGGATAAGATTTTGGCGTCAAAAGAGATTAAATCTTTAGTCATCGCTCTGGGAGCGGCTATTGCCGAAGATTTTGATATTGAAAAACTTCGGTATCACCGGATTATAATAATGGCTGATGCGGATAGTGACGGAAACCACATCAAAACTCTTCTTCTAACGCTTTTTTACCGATACTTCAGGCCGGTAATAGAAAAAGGGTATCTTTATATCGCCCGGCCCCCTTTGTACAAAATTCAGGCTGGGAAAAGGGTGGAGTACGCCTACATTGAAGCGGATAAGGCGGAGATATTGGAAGATATGAAAGGAACGTCGGTTGATGTACAAAGATACAAAGGGTTGGGAGAGATGAATCCCGACCAGTTGTGGGAAACAACAATGAATCCGGAAAACAGGATTTTGCTCCAGGTTACAGCGGAAGACGCTAAAGAAGCAGACAGGATATTTGACACCTTGATGGGACAAGAGGTCGTTTTGCGCAAGAATTTTATAAAAACCCACGCCAAAAAAGCGGGAAACATTGACATATAGGAAAATTGACAAGACACCTTTTTGCCAATATAATTACGGATAAATTTTAAAAAACATGAATAAAGTAACCCGGTTTTTAAACGAAGTGAGACAAGAGGTGCGAAAAGTAACCTGGCCTACGCGGCAAGAGACGATACGATATTCTTTAATGGTTATCGTTGCTTCGCTTATTGTGGCTGCCTACCTTGGGGGAATTGATTTTGTTGTCTCAAGGTTTTTGGACATTCTTATTTAATTAACTATGGCAAGACAGGAATCCACACAAGAGGAAAAGTGGTACGTTATTCACACCTACTCGGGGTATGAAGAAGCGGTAGCGAAAAATCTCAAGCAAAGAGCGGAGTCTTTCGGGATGGAAGATAAAATTTCTGACGTTATTGTCCCCCGGGAAAAAAAGATAAAAATTAAAAACGGAAAAAGAAAAGAGGTTGAAGAGAAGCTCTACCCCGGATATGTACTTGTAAAAATGATTGTTACCGATGAGTCCTGGTATGTTGTAAGAAACACCCCCAATGTTACCGGGTTTGTCGGGGCGGGGGTTACTCCTGTTCCTCTCTCGGATAAAGAGGTTGATGTTCTTATGAAGCGGATTACTCAAGAAGCGCCCCAGTTTAAAATAAATGTGGAAAAGGGAGATATGGTAAAGGTTACCGACGGACCTTTTAAAGATTTTGACGGAAAGGTTTCCGAAATAGATAAAGAGAGGGGAAAGGTAAAAGTTATGGTCAATATGTTCGGAAGAGACACTTCCGTGGAGCTTGACTCGTTACAAATAAAGAAATTATAATCATGGCTAAAAAAGTAAAAGCGGTTGTAAAATTACAAATTGAAGCGGGAAAAGCAACACCCGCGCCCCCTGTGGGGCCCGCACTCGCTCAGCACGGCATTAACATGGGGCAGTTCTGTACGGACTTTAACAACAAGACTCAAGACAGGCTGGGCTTGACCGTGCCGGTGGAAATTACGGTTTACGAGGGAGGGGCGTACGATTTTGTGTTAAAAGAACCTCCTGCATCAGAGCTTCTTATGAAGGAGCTGGGGATTGAAAAGGGTTCGGGAAGCCCCAAAAAGAAAAAGGTGGGAAAGATTAAGAGGGAACAGCTTAGAGAGGTAGCCAAGAGAAAAATGCCTGACCTGAATACTGACGACATTGAATCCGCCTCGCGAATTATAGAAGGAACCGCCAAACAAATGGGAATAGAAGTAATAGATTAAAAATGAAGAGAATTTCTATTGACGATTATTTCTTAAAGATTGCTGCTGTGGTAGCGGAGCGGTCCACTTGTATTAGAAGAAAGGTGGGCGCTGTGGCTGTGCGCAATAAACAGATACTGTCTACCGGATATAACGGGGCGCCTGCCGGAATGAAGGACTGTCTTGAACTCGGGTGCTTAAGAGATCAAAACAACATACCTTCCGGAAAAATGCATGAAGTTTGCCGTGCTATACACGCGGAGCAAAACGTGATTATACAGGGATGTTTGCACGGAATATCTCTTGAAGGAGCTACCGTCTACTGCACGCATACACCGTGCGTTCTGTGTGCCAAGATGCTTATTAACGCCAAAATAAAGCGCTTTGTCAGCTTTAAAGAGTATTCCGAAGACTCGTTTGCGGAACTCTTTAAGGAGGCGGGCATAGAGTTTGATATTTTAGAAAAACCCGAGGAGAAAATAAATTTTTTAGAGTAAATATGGGCAGAAAAATCATCGGTATTGTCGGAGAAACCGGCTCCGGAAAAGATACTTTTTGCCGAATTATAAAAGAAAAGTTTCCCTCCGTTTTGTCTCTCCGTTTTTCGGAACCCCTGTCAAAAGCGTTGGGGCTTTTTTTTGAAGAAATAAAAAAAGAGGACCAACAGTGGTTGGCAAGTGCTCTGAGGGATAGATTCGGAGAAGATATTTTAATGCGTGGAGTGGCAAAAAAGATAAAGGAAGCCAAAGAGGAGATTATCGTTGTCAACGGAATAAGGGTAAAAGAAGAGTTTGATTTTATTAAAGAAATGGGCGGTGTTGTCGTCTATATCACCATTGATACGAAAAAACGGTGGGAACGAATAAGGCACAGGGGAGAGAGAAAAGACGACAGCGTCTCTTATGAAAAGTTTTTGGAAATTGATTCACAAAGGCCAGAGCAACAGATTAAAGAAATAGGACAAAAAGCCGATATTGTGGTAAAAAACGAAGAAAGCAAGGAGGATCTCGAGGGAAAAGCGACTGAGTTAATCCAAAATTTGCAATGAATAAAAGCAAAAAAAGAGGTAAATTTATTGCCATAGAGGGTCCGGACGGATCTGGTAAAGCGACTCAGGCAAAACTGCTCATCAAAGCAGTTAAAGATAGAGGGCATAAAGTAAAAGAGATAGATTTCCCTCAGTACGGCAATAAATCGGCAGGCTTGGTGGAGGAATATTTAAACGGAAAGTATGGCAAAGCGAAAGAAGTAGGCCCTTACAGAGCTTCTATTTTTTATGCTTGTGACAGATATGATGCTTCCTTTAAAATGAGAAAATGGATTAAGGAAGGATATATTATTATTGCTGACAGATATATTGCTTCAAACATAGCTCATCAAGGAGGAAAAATAAGAAACAAGAAGCAAAGAAGAAATTATCTTCGATGGCTTTATCATCTTGAGTACAATATTTTTGAAATACCAAAACCCGACATCACTCTAATTCTTAAAACTTCCCCGGAACTTTCTCATAGATTATCTTCGGAGATCAAAGAAGAGGGAAAGAAAAAGAAGAAAGCTCTTTATTTGAAAAGGGGAAAAAGGGATATTCACGAGAAAGATAAAAAACACCTTAGAGACAGCTTAAACGCTTATCTTGATTTAACCAAGGAGTATCCGCGCGAATTCAAAACCATTGAGTGCATTGGAAATGGAAAACTGCTTTCACCCGAAGATATCCACCAAAAAATTAAAAAAGTATTAAAATTTAAATAATTTGACATAAATATGAAGTATTGCAAAACATATTTTAAAGTGATAATATGTTAGGCATAGAAAAAGCATATAAGGAGGTGCTTTTTAGGATTAAGGAGAAAGTTCTTTTAAATTTAATAAAAGGAGGAAAAAGGCATGATTAAGGTAAGTTTAGTAAATTGGCCGGCAAAGAATCCGGTAGAGTCCATTTCTCACGCGGCGAAAGTTTGTTATGAAGATACGGCGCCCGAATGGGGCAAGACGATTGATATTGAAGGAAGACTTTGGAATACGGGGCATCACACCACTTTTCAGCATTTTTTCTGCACGTTTCTTATAGAAGACATTGCGGTTGGCGATATTACCTTCGGCATACACTTAGCAAATCCTTTTTACAATACCAGCCAAAGATCTGGGAGGTTTTGTGCCAAAATGTTTGCCAACCCTGACAAGAAAAAGCTGGAAAAGTATGTTGAAAATTACTGGTCCGGCCTTGAAAACAGGGAAGAAGTGATGGATTATATTATGCTGGGAACCGATATTTATCAGTCTAGTTTTGAGAAAGCGGTAGAAAAAGCGGAAAAATTTATTGTAGAGGAAAGACCGAATGCTACCGATAAATATATCAACCAAAACACTCCCAAAATCGCCCAGGAACAGTTGAGAATGTTTATACCGGTAATTTTTCCCACTGCGCTTGAATACACTGTTAATATTTCCGCTTTAGCTGCCATGTATGCTGTTTCTTGGTCTCCGGCAATGAAGGATGCAACTCAAAAAATGGTTGGCCTTGTTTTGGAAAAGTGGCCGGAATTGGATTTTCTTTTTGGGCACCGGCAAGAAAAAGAGTCTTCCGTTGTTAAAAAGTGTGATGAGTTTCTCGGAGTCCGCAAAAAACCGGTAGTGGGAATAAAAAATGCGGGAGATCCTGCTATTTTCAATGTTCCTCACAGGAATGAACTGCACCCTCTTGATTTGCTTCATTTTTCCCCTCGGTTGATGGGCAACAATACGCAGGAGATTAAAACCGAAGTTGAGTTGTCCGTAGCCACTATGGGACAGGACCAGAGGCACAGAACCGTTCGAAGAAGCAACCCCCGTTTTACGGGCCATTTTTATCTCCCGCCGATTCCCGATAGCCTGGGATTGGAAAAAGAGGCTAAACAGATGTTCATCCGATGGGCTTCTCTCGGAAGCAAGATTCCCAGCAGTCTGCACACGGTTCTTGCTCCTTACGGAGCAATGGTTGGGTATGAAAAAAGTGCGTCGTATAATGCGGCTGTACATGAGCTGTCCAAAAGGCTTTGTTTTTGCGCGCAGGAAGAGATTTATCACCTTGCGCTTTCACTGAGAGAATCACTTGGAGAAAACCATCCCGTTACTCGGATAATGGCTCCAAATTGCGTACTGGCTGGAAGGTGTGGAGAGGGGGCTAGATATTGCGGAAGAGACATAGGTAAAACAAAGGAGAATCCTTTTCCTGAACGGAAAGTGTAGATTAGGCTTGCCTGCTTCTTAACGCTCCTCATTAGAGGAGCTTTTTTTTGCTTAAAGGGTTTTTTTGTGGTATTATTTCCACGCTATTGTTAATTTAAAAAGGCAAAAATATGAGTATTGCTAAAAAAATAGACCACACAAATATTAAAAGAGATGCTACACAAGAGGATATTAAAAAACTTTGCGAGGAGGCAAGAGAGCACGAGTTTCACGGGGTTTGTGTTAATCCGGAGTGGGTTAGTTTTTGCGCAAAAGAGCTTGGAGGAAGCAGCGTTAAAGTAGTGGTTCTTATTGACCCCCCAATGGGCCTTAGTTCTCACGAAGAAAGAGTAAAAATGTGTGAAAAGGTAAAAAAAGATGGAGCGGATGAGCTTGATATAGTGATAAATATCGTGGACTTAAAATATGAAAGATATGAAAATATTTTGAGTGATTTAAAGCCCGTTTGCGAAATTCTCCCTACAAAAGTAATTATCGGGTCAGGATATCTTACCGACGAAGAGATAAAAAAGGCGTCTGAGCTTGTAAAAGAAGCAGGAGCGGTTTGTGTAAAAACAGCCACCTTTAAAGATCCCTTGGAAGAAAGGGAGGCGGAGGAAAAAGCTTATCACCTAAAAATTATGAGAGAGGCAGCGCCCGGGCTTCTCATCAAGGCCTCCGGAAATATCAGAGATTATACCAAAGCCAAATACATGGAAGAGGCGGGAGCCGATATTATAGGAACAAGCTCGGGTGTTGAAATTGTAAAAGAAGAACAAGCACATGGCGTTGCCTAACATCGGTTAGGCAATATTACTTTCATGTACAAACCCGTTATCGGACTGGAAATTCACACGCAACTTAAAACGTCCTCAAAGATGTTCTGTTCTTGCGTGAACGATCCGGAAACGAGAGAACCGAACATTCACGTGTGCCCGCTTTGTCTGGGCCATCCGGGGACGCTCCCCGTAATTAACAAAAAAGCGGTAATAATGGTCCTTCGGGCGGGAATGTCTCTGGGGTGCGAGCTCAGAGAGGTTTCCAATTTTGACCGGAAAAATTATTTCTATCCAGACCTTCCCAAGGGCTACCAGATATCTCAAGACAGAAGGCCGCTTTGCTTTCACGGGCATCTTGAGATAGAAGGAAGAAAGATACGGGTGAACCGTATTCACTTGGAAGAAGATACGGGACGTCTTGTCCACGATGAAAAGAAGGGATACTCTTTGGTTGATTTTAATCGTTCGGGGGTACCTTTAATGGAGCTTGTCACTGAAGCGGATATCCGGTCTGCAAAAGAGGCGCGCAAATTTGCCGAAGAACTTCGCCTTATTTTTCTATACCTTGGAGTATCCGACGCCAATATGGACAAAGGACAGATGAGGGTGGAGGTTAATATCTCCATGTCCCATATGGAAGGAAGAAAAGGAACAAGAGTGGAGATTAAGAACTTAAACTCTTTCCGTGCCGTAGAGCGGGCCACGGATTATGAAATAAAAAGGCAAGGAGAGGCTTTGGAAAAAGGAGAAAAGGTAATTCAAGAAACCAGGGGATGGGACGAAAACGAAGAAAAAACATTTCCTCAAAGAGAAAAAGAGTTGGTGCATGATTACCGTTACTTTCCCGAACCTGACCTCCCGCCGCTTTATTTAAACGATCCTCCTTTTAGCAAAAATCATTTAGAAATAGGAGTAGAGCTTCCCCAAGAAAAAAGGGAACGGTTTAGAAAAGATTACGGGATAGAAGACGAAAGAGAAATGGAGGTTTTTATAAACAGCGAAGATTTGGCGGACTATTTTGAAGAGATTGTTTCCCAAATCGCTTTAAAGATAAAAAAAGAAGAGTGGAAGGACAAGCTTACGAAAGAAGAAAAAGAGGGAGTAGTCCGTATTGTAAAAAGCTACCTTTTGACCGACCTCCTTGGAATGCTTGAAGGAAGGTCCGTTAAAGAAGTTTTAATCGCTCCGGAAAATTTTGCCGATTTCGCCTGGCTTATTTATAAAAAAGAAATTTCAAGCAAAATTGCCAAAACGCTATTGAGGGAAATGCTTACCAATCCGAAATCCCCTTCGGAAATCGTAAAAGAAAAAGAGCTTTCTCAGGTAAGCGGCGAAGAAGAGCTGGAAAAAGTTGTTTTAGAGGTAATTAAAGAAAACAAAAAGGCGGCGAATGACTACAAAAACGGAAAAGAAGAGGCACTTAAGTTTTTAACGGGGCAAGCAATGGCAAAAACAAAAGGAAGAGCCAATCCCGAAGAACTAAGCAAAATATTTAAAGCCCGCCTCCAATAAAAAAACTTGCGAAGGTCGGACCTTCGCATTTTTAGAGGAAAGATTTGACGAGGACTTCCGCTTGTTTTTGGGTTTTTATCCAGTTTATTCTCTTGTCGTTTTTCCACCAAGCCATCTGTTTTTTGGCAAACTGCTCGCTTTCTTTTTGGATTCTCTCTACCATCTCTTTTTTTGATATCTTTTTTTGCAGATACTTGGCTGCCCACTCGTACTCCATTCCGAACTCCTCCAATCGCTTAAAAGAAACACCGGATTCTCTTAATTTCTTTACTTCTTTTACCATTCCTCTTTGAAGGCGCTTTTTCAGGCGTTTTTCTATTTTTTTACTGAGTTCCTTTTGGCTTATCTTTAGTCCTAAAAAAAGAGGATTGTAAGGAGAATTTTTTTTGATGCCCGGAACTGGTTTTTTTGATTTTTCAATAATTTCAATTGCTCTTATAAGGCGTCTTTTGTTTTGCCTGTCGATATTTTTTGCTCTTTTCGGATCTATTTTTTTTAGTTTTTTATACAAGCTTTCCGCGTCTTCTTTCTCCAGTTTTTTCCTTAAATTCCAGTCGGGAGGAACTTCGGGAAGAATAATTCCGTCAACGAGCGCTTTAATGTAAAAAGCGCTTCCCCCGCAGACAAAAGGAATTTTTTTCTTTTTTAATATTTTGTTTATCGCTTTTTCAGAAAGCTGTTTGTAGCGGGAAGCGGTAAATTTTCTTTTAGGACTTGCCACATCAAGAAGATAGTGGGGGACTCCCTTCATTTCTTTCTTCGTTATTTTCCCAGAACCGATGTTCATTCCTTTATACACCTGCCTTGAGTCGGCAGAGACTACTTCTCCGTTAAACCTTAAGGAAAGCTGTACTGCCAAGTCGCTTTTTCCCGAGGCGGTGGGGCCGAGAATAACCACTATTTTCTGCTTATTTTTCCCTTTAATCCCCATGAAGAGTATCCCGTTATTTTAATTTTGACAAACTCGCCAATTAAGCTTTTAGGACCCTTAAACAGTACGCTTTTGTACCCCTCGGTTTTCCCTGATAAAAGATTCTTTTTGGTCATCTGAGTAGTTAAAACACGTATTTTTCTGCCCACGAGCTTTTTGTTTTTCTCTAAATTACTTTCTTTTAGAAGTTCTTCCAAAATCTTTTCTCTTCTTCTTTTTTCTTCCTCGGAAACAGTTTCTTTCATATTGTAAGCGGCTGTTTGCATGCGAGGGGAATAGCGTCCGATATAGATCATGTCAAAGCCAATTTCCTTTACTAGTTTTACCGTGTTATGGAACTGTTTTTCGGTTTCTCCGGGAAAGCCGACAATTATGTCCGTGGAAACGGACAGTCCGGGAATTTCCTTTTTAGCCTCATTTACTGCTTTTTTATACTGCTCTGACGTATAAGAGCGGTTCATCTTTTTTAGTATTTCATCGTCTCCGGACTGAACGGGGAGATGGAGATAATTGGTTATCTTTTTACAGTTTTTTATTACAGAGATGATGTCGCTTGAAAAATCTTTAGGGTGAGAGCTTGTAAATCTAACCCAAAAATCGCCTCGGATTTTGTTTATTTCCCGCAGGAGATTGGAAAACTTTACGCCTCCTTTGTAGGAATTTACATTCTGCCCTAAAAGCCAGATATCCCGATATCCTTCTTTAATTGTTTTTTTTGCTTCCTCTACCACTTCTTTTGCCGGGCGGGACGACTCTCTTCCTTTGGTGTAAGGAACTACGCAATAAGAGCAAAAATTGTCACATCCGGACATAATGGTGATGTAAGCAGTAGGTTTTTCTCTCTTGGGGGCTTCTTTTAAGAATCCTTTTTTTAGGAAAGGTATTTTTTGCGGGAAAAGCTCTTTTTCCGGCAGCATGTAGTCAAAGAAAGGTTTTAGCTTTTTCTTGTCTTTTTGGAGAACACATCCCGTAAGAGCGGTAACAGGGGGCTTTTTTCTTTTCTTTATCTCCCGTATTTTGGCCTCCATCCTGTCAACAGCCGACTGTCTGACACTGCAGGAGTTTATTACGACAAAGTCGGCTTCCTTTTCCGAGGTTTTTTGCAACCCGTTTTTCTCTAAAAAGGAGGCGATTTTTTCACTATCGCTTTTGTTGGCCTGGCAACCGAAAGTAATAATGCAGTATTTCATACCCTTAAGGCTTCAAAGCAATTAACAGTTAGTAGATTCCTTCCTTTTTCTCCTTTAAGTAGTCTCTCCAATGGTCTAAAATTTCAATAAAAAATTTAAAGGGCATATCCAAGAGAGCGGTAAAAAAAACGGAGAGTATGTTGTATTTTTCCCACCGGGCGGTAAGCCACTTTCCCAGTTGGACTACCGGGAGGGCGAAAAGATCAACGATAACCGTTAAAAAGTTGTCTTTTGTTTCTATCATATACAGCTCTTTTGCCCGTTCCCTTATTTTAACTCCGGCAAAAGCGATAAGAGAAAGAAAAATGATGAAAATGAAGTAAGACAAAAGAGGGAAGTTTATAAGGCTCAGAAGCCAGACGATTGCCCCTACCGAGATGAGAAAACAAATAGCGTAAAAGACACTTACCGCAAAGTAAAGAGCGGGCTTTTTCCTTTTAGATCCTCTTATAAGGTGGGTGTCTTCTCTTTCTCTCTTGTACAACACTTTCATTGTTTCTAAAACCACCATTTTTTTATTTTTTTCGGGAGGAGGAGAGACGGTAATTACAAGCAAGGCCATAAGCAAAGTGGGGACCAAAACGTCAATTGCTACTACCAGAGGGGTAAACTCCCCGATGCCTATATATCTTGAAAAAGGAATTTCTATGGCAAGGAGTGCGGCTACGTTGGTAATAAATATCGATACGGTAGTATACATCGCTGCTCGGTACAGCCTTCCTTTCATTTTATCAACTCTTTTTTGGTAATATTCAACAATTTTCTTTTCTGCCTTTTCCGGGTCGGAAAGTATCTCTTTTGCTTTTTTCGGGTTATCACGCAAAATATCTCCGATAATGAGATAAGGGGTGTTTTTCTTTTTACAGAGCTGATATAGTTTTTTAAGCAGGGGATGGCGCAACAGGCGGTCAATCTCTTCTTTTTCTTTATGGATGCTTTCGGCAATTTTTTTGAGGTCTTCCTTACCGGGATTTTTCCAGTTCTCGTATTTGAATTTTAAAATATGGTAGGAAATAATCGGTGAATCGAGATTAAAAAGGGCCTGCTGAACGGCGATGTATAAAAGAAGGTCTTTTTCCTCCTCTTTTATCTCTTTTTCGTTTTCTATTTTTATCTTTTTTTTCAGCAAGCGGAAAGCGTAAGAAAGAAGAGCTCTTTCTTTGTCCGATTCGGATAAAATCTCCTCCACTTCACATGCGGCTACAGCGGAAAGCCAATTGCCAAAACTTATTTTAAATCCGTTACCCTTGTTTTTCGGAGTTTTTTGCAGAAGGTAAACGTACTTATCAAGGGCGGATTGCACTTGAGTAACTTTTGATTCGGCTATTCTTTTACTCTTAAAATGTCCCGAGCGAATAAGGTCCGTTACAAAAGGTTCTGCGGGGATAGGGGCCACTTCTGCACGGAGAGCGGTTTCTGAAAATATTTTTCTTTTGAGAGACCTTTCAATGGCGTTTCTTTTTAAGAGATGTTCTCCTTTCCAGTCAATTACTCCTCTTATCTTTTCATAAAAACTGGCTACTCGGACCGTGATTTCATCTGCTTCGAGAAAAGGCCCTTCCTCTTTGAAAGAGGACTTTCCCGATCGGAAAAAATCTCTTAAAAGCTTTTGAGTTAGGGGAGAGAGTTCAGACATAATAAATCGGGTTAAGCAGTTCTTTTATTTTAGCCCTTAAACTTTTCCATTCTTGATTCTTTCTTTATTCTTTCAATAAACTTGCTTGAATCCATTGTTCCTTCGTCTTTGCCGCGGTATCTTACGCTCACCGAGCTATTTTCTTTTTCTTTTTCTCCCACCACAAGCAAGTAAGGTATTTTTTGGGTTTCACCGTTTCTTATCTCTTTGGACAAAGTTTCCCCGTGGCTTATCAACTCTGCTCTAATTCCTTCTTTTTTCATTTTCTCCCAGACCTCTTTTGCGTAACCCTCGCTCTTTTGAGAAACAGGGATGATCCGTACCTGTTCGGGAGAAAGCCAAAGAGGGAAATTTCCTTTTGTATGTTCAATATAAACGCCTAGAAATCTTTCGATAGATCCCAGAAGCGCCCGATGTATCATAAAAGGAGTTTCTTCTTCTCCGCTTTTATTGATATAGCTCATTTTGAAACGGGAAGTGAGGTTGAAATCAACCTGAATGGTGGAAAGCTGCCAGCTTCTTCCCATAGCATCAACCGCATCGATATCAATTTTGGGAGCGTAAAAAGTGGCCTCTCCTTCGTCAAGAACATAATCGGAAGCGCCAAATGATATCAGCGCTTTTTTCAAACAGTTTTCCGCCTCTTTCCAAGAATTATCATCGCCAAAATAATTTTCAAGATTATTTGGATCCCGGACAGCCAGCTTGAAAGAAAGATTTTCCATTCCCAACGTTTTGTAAATATAGCGGGTTATTTCCAGCGCTTTTTTTACTTCTTTTTCCAGGTCTTCTCTTACGCAGATAATGTGAGCGTCGTCCTGGGTAAATCCCCGGGGCCGGGTAAGCCCGTGGAGCTCCCCGGATTTTTCGTAGCGGTAAACTGTTCCCATCTCTGCCCATCTTATGGGGAGTTCGCGGTAGCTCCTTTTTTTTGATTTGTACATTTTCACATGAAATGGGCAGTTCATCGGCTTGAGGCGGTAATTTCTTTCGTCAACGGAAAGCGGTCCGTACATATCGTCTTTGTAAAACTTGAGATGGCCGGAGCGTTCCCACAGACTCTCTCTTGCAATATGGGGAGTGGAGACTATTTCGTATCCGTTTTCAAGGTAAGTCTCCATGGCAAAGCTCATCAAAAGATACCTGAGCATCCCTCCTTTAGGAAGGTAAAGGAGGAGCCCTTGACCGACCTCTTCATCAAACATAAACAGCTCAAGATCTCTTCCTATTTTGCGGTGGTCTCTTTTTTCTGCTTCTTCCCTGTTTTTGAGATACTCTTCCAATTCTTTTTTTGTTTCAAAAGCCAGTCCGTATATTCTCTGGAGCATGGGATTTTCTGCCGATCCTTTAAAGTACGCTCCCGCCGTTTTATCAATTTTAAAAGCGTCCGGATTTATCTCTTTTGAATTATCAATGTGCGGACCGTCGCAAAGATCGGTGAAATCTCCGCTTTTGTAAATTGAGATTTCTTCTCCCTTGATTTCTTCAATAAGTTCCAGCTTGTAAGGTTCGTTTTTGAAGAGCTCTCTTGCTTTTCTTTTGGAGACGGTTGATTTTTCAAAAGTGATGCCTTGCTTTATCAGTTCTTTCATTTTTTTCTCAATTTTTGGAAGGTTTTCTTCTTTTATGTTTAAGCTGTCAAAATCGTAATAAAACCCGCTTTCAATTGCCGGCCCGATACCCAACCTTACCTGTGGATACAGGTCTTTTACCGCTTTTGCTAAAATATGGGCAAGAGAGTGCCTCATTTTCTCCATATTGTTGTCAGACATATTTTTATAACGTTACTTAACCTGTTGCTTATCCTGGTTAAACAATACCCGATTAAGCAACACTGCTTAAATTTTCTTATATTGTAATGGTTTTTTGCATTAAATTCAAATCCCGGAGGTCCGGCCCCCGGAGCTTAAATGTCGGGCGCCGGTTATTTTATCTCTTGCGCGGTTTCACAGATTATTTTGGGAGCTTCATCGCGATGGCTTACTCTACCGGAAATAAAAAGAGAGTTTCCTTCTTCAAAAAGAGAGCCGTTCTTTTTCAAAGCTCGGGGAAAGACGATTACTTCAATGTTGTCCGTAAGATCTTCCACTCGGACAAAGTACATCGGCTCTCCGGATTTGGTGATTATTTTTTTGACAGCAGACACGATGACTCCCACGCGCACGGAGGTGTCGGATGCTTGTTTTTTAGCCTTTTCTACGGTTATTCCTTTGTTTTTTATCTCCTTTTCCAAATACTCCAGGGGATGTCCGGTAATAAAAAGGCCGAGGAGCTTTTTCTCCCATTCAAGCTTTTCTTTTTTACTTAAAGGAGGGGCTTTTTCTAATTTCAAATCATCCCGGGATGATATTCCGTCAAACAGTCCGGTTTGCCCGTTGCTTTTGTTTTTTCTTTTTTCTCTGCCGTACTCTAATATTTTTTCCAGATTGTAGAGAAGTTCTCCTCTTTCTTTAAATCTGTCAAAAGTTCCCGCCCTAATAAGGCTTTCCAGTGATTTTTTGTTTAGGCTTTGAGACTCGATTCGCGTTAAAAAATCATCCAGTGATTTAAAAGGGCCGTTCTTTTTTCTTTCTTTTACAATTTCTTCCACTACCTTTACTCCTACGTTTTTAATAGCCCAAAGGCCGAACCTTATTTGTGGTTTTTCCGGAACAACACTAAACCCCATGTAGCTTTCGTTTATATCCGGAGGAAGAACTGATATGTCCATTTTCTTACAGTCGGCGATAAGCAGGCCGACTCTCTCGGTATCGCCCTGTTCCGCGGTAAGCAAGGCGGACATAAACTCCTTCTTGTAATGCGCCTTGAGATATGCCGTTTGGTAGGCGATTTGGGCGTAGGCGGCGGCATGGCTCTTGTTGAAGGAGTATTGCGTGAAGGGTTCTATCCAGCTCCAGAGTTTTTCACCCACCTTTTTGTCTATCCCGTTTTTTTCTATTCCGGTGATAAATTTTTCTTTTTGCCCTTTGAGCAATTTTTCTATCTTTTTTCCAATTGCTTTTCGCAAGACATCCGCTTCTTCAAGAGTAAAACCGGCAAGATCGTTGGCAATTTTCATCACCTGTTCTTGAAAAACACAAATTCCGTAAGTAGGCTTTAAGATGGGTTCCAGCCGGGGATGCAAATAGGTAATTTCTTTTTTTCCGTGTTTGCGCTCTATGTAGTCCGGAATGAATTTCATCGGACCGGGACGGTAAAGAGAAACCATGGCGATTATTTCTTCGATATTGGTGGGTTTTAACTGTTTAAGATACCTCTGAAATCCGCCGCTCTCTAGCTGGAATATACCGACGGTTTTCCCCTCTTGGAGAAGATGGAAGGTTTTTTTGTCATCCAGTGGAATGCTTTCAATATCAATGCTTTTTTTGTGGATGGCGTATATTCTTTTGAGAGTATCTTCAATAACCGTCAAGTTTTTAAGGCCCAGAAGGTCCATTTTTAGAAGACCGAGGGTTTCTATGTGGTCCATTGAATACTGGGTTACTACCGTGCTCTCGTTTTGGGTCGGGTGTTGCAGAGGAACAAGGTTTTGCAAGGGCTTATCTGAAATCACCACTCCGCAAGCATGAGTGGAGGCGTGCCTTACCACTCCCTCCAGTTTTTCCGCGTGATCGATAAGCCGGCCTGCTTCTTTGTCTGTGTCGTAGGTTTGCCGGAAGTCGGCCACACTATCCTTGGTTTCTTTCAAATTCATCCCGAAAGGTATCATTTTGGCTATTTTATCGCAGTAAGAGTAAGAATATCCGAGGGCTCTTCCAACATCCCGTATCGCCGCCCGAGCGGCCATGGTACCGAACGTTATTATCTGTGCCACCCTGTTTTCTCCGTATTTGCCGGCGATGTAATGGATTACTTCGTCTCTTCTTCTGTCGGCAAAATCAAGATCAATATCGGGAAGGGAAACTTTGGCCCTTCCGGGATTTAGAAATCTTTCAAAAATCAGTCCGTAGTGCAGGGGATCGATGCTGGTTATTCCCAAAAGGTAGGAGATGATAGATCCTCCCGCAGAACCTCGGCCGGGACCGACCACGATTTTGTTTTCTTTTGCCCAGCTTACGAAATCCTGGACGATAAGGAAATAGGAAGAAAGCTTGGCTCCGGTAATAACCTCAAGCTCCATTTTTAGGCGGTCCTCAATTTCTTTCTTCTTTTGTTTTTTTGTGTTGTTGTCGCCGGAATCCGTTTCGGGATACCTCTTTTTAATCCCTTCCCGGCAAAGCTCTTCCAATTTTTCATCCGCTGTTTTTTCTTCCTCAAGAGGAAAACGGGGAAGAATTATATTTCCGAGGGGAATTTCCAGATTGCAAAGCTCCTTAATCTTTTTTGTATTATCTATCGCTTCGGGAGTATCTTTGAATAATTTTTTCATTTCTTCCGGAGAACGCATGGAAAAATCGTCTTCTTGCATTGTTAGGCGTTCCGGATCGCTTACTTCCGTTCCTGTGCCGATGGACATTAGTATATCCTGCGTTTCGGCATCTTCCGGAAGAAGATAGTGGGAGTCGCAGGTAGCCACCAGAGGAATCCCTGTTTCTTTGGAGATTTTTACAAGCTCCTTGTTGACGGTACTCTGTTCCTCAATATTGGGATGGTACTGTATTTCTAAATAAAAATTACCTTTTCCGAAAAGGTTCTCGTAACGGACAGCCAGATCTTTTGCCTTTTCTCTTTTTCCCGAAAGAACAAGCTGAGGAACTTTTCCGCGAATACAGGCGGTAAGGGCGATTAACCCCTCGGTGTGTTTTTCAAGGAGCTTTTCATCTATTCTTGGTTTGTAGTAAAATCCTTCAAGGTGGCCTTTGGTGACAAGCTTAACTAAGTTCTGATATCCTTTTTCATTTTTTGAAAGAAGTACCAGGTGGTAGGATTTATTATCCACGTTCGGTCTCCGGTCACTCATTTTATCCAAAGCCACATACACTTCCGCACCGATAATGGGCTTTATCCCCATTTCTTTAGCTTTTGTGTAGAACTCTATCGCCCCGTAAAGGGCTCCGTGATCGGTGAGCGCCACGGAATCCATATTATTCTTTTTTACGTGATTTAAGAGTTGGTTTATTTTCGGCAGCCCGTCAAGAAGACTGTATTCGGAGTGGACGTGAAGATGAGTAAAAGACATATCAAAATAAATTACGAATTGTGGTATAATTCTATTCCATTCTATAAGATATGGCAAAAAAGACAAATAGGATAACTGGACTTGACGAAGCGGGGAGAGGCCCTTTGGCAGGACCGGTAGTAGCGGCGGCGGTAAGAATAAAGAAAAAAAGGTCGGGGATACGTAATCCCGGATTGAAAATTGGTGACTCAAAAAAAATTACCGCCAAAAGAAGAGAGGAGTTGTATAGGATAATAACCGCTCATCCGGATGTTGATTGGGGAGCGGGAGTTGTTTCAGAGAAGGTAATTGACAAAATAAATGTGCTGGAAGCGACAAAGCGAGCAATGAAAAAAGCCTTGAAGAAAATAAGTGGTGAAAAATCACTAATTATTGACGGGAACTTTAAACTGGATGTCGATTGTAAGCAAAGATTTTTACCGAAGGGCGATGAAACCATTCTTGAATGCTCTATGGCTTCTATTATTGCCAAGGTGGAGAGAGACAGGATTATGGCAAAATATCATCGGAAGTACCCGTTTTACGGTTTTGACAAGCACAAGGGCTACGGGACAAAAAATCACCGCAAAATGATAAAAAAACATGGAATTTGCCCGATACACAGGCGGTCTTTCAAACTTCTTTAACGTATTTATCGCTTGATTAATTTTTGATTTTTTGATATAGTACACGTCGCTGACTTATTTTTAAACATGGCTGTACCGAAACAAAGAAATACAAAATCCAAAAGAAATCAAAGGAGGATGCATATTCACCTTAAAAATCCTTCTTTAACCGTGTGCCCGCAGTGCAAAGAGAAAAAGTTGATGCATACGGCTTGCCAAGCGTGCGGTTATTATAAGGGAAGGGAAGTGATTGACGTTCTGAAAGAAAAAAAGACTTTTTCTGAAAAGGAAAAGAAGAAAGAGGAGCAAGAGAAAGGCAAAGGGAAAAACTTAACAATGGAGTCTTTATCCAAGAAAGAGTAGGTGTAAAAGAGCAAACATGTCTTCAAGACACTTAGCCCGGTCGGTGGTTCTCCAATCGCTCTATGAATGGGATTTTCATGGGGGAAAAAGCGAGGATTACCGGAAAATAGTAGAGCGGAATACAGAGGGGCCTCTTAAAGACAAAAAAATTAAGGACGCCGAGTTCGTTTATTCTTTAATTGACGGGGTAATTTCCAATGTGGCGGAAATCGATAAAATTATCACTGCTGCCGCTCCCGAATGGCCCCTTGAAAAAATTACCACTATTGATCGAAACGTCTTAAGAATAGGGCTGTACGAACTTATATACGGAGACAAGAACGACGTTCCCCCGAAAGTGGCTATCAACGAGGCGATTGAGCTTGCTAAAAGTTTTGGAGGAAGCAGCTCGGGGAAATTTGTTAACGGGGTACTCGGAACAGTGTACAAGGAGATACAAAGCGAGGACATTAAACAAGATCAAGAATAAAAAACCAAAAGAATTATTTGCTTTTTTTGGTCTTTGGTTTTTGATCTTTGACTGTTTTTATGGAAGAGAAATTCGCGGAGCTGGAGAAAAAAATAGGAGTGGAGTTTAAGGATAAGAATCTTCTTATCCAAGCTTTTTGCCACCGCTCTTATTTAAACGAAAATCCGAATTTTGAACTCGGACATAACGAACGACTTGAGTTTTTGGGAGATGCGGTATTAGAACTGATAGTTACCAGCTATCTTTATTTCACTTACCCGGAAAAATCCGAAGGAGAGCTTACTTCCTGGAGGGCGGCGCTTGTAAATACCAAGGAGATAGGGGATACGGCGGAAAAACTCAACTTTCATGACTTTCTGCTCCTCTCTAAAGGGGAAGGCAAAGAAGGAGGAAAGGCGCGCTTGTGTATTTTGGCCAACACCTTTGAATCCCTTGTAGGAGCGATTTATCTGGACAGAGGGTACGATACCGCTAAAGACTTTGTAGAAAAAAACTTAATTTGCAAACTGCCGCGAATTATAGAGCTCGGTTTGTACCGGGATCCGAAGTCGGAGTTTCAGGAAATAACACAAGAGGAGGTAGGCATTACTCCGGCCTATAAGGTTTTAAAAGAGTGGGGGCCGGATCACAAAAGAAATTTTGTTATCGGAGTATTTTTAGGAGACACTCTTTCCGGCCAAGGAGAGGGCCAGTCTAAAAAAGAGGCGGAAGAAAAAGCGGCAAAAGAGGCATTGAATAAAAAAAGTTGGAAAAATTTAAAAAAATAAAAACATGCTAAGAATTAGATTTTTAAGAGTGGGAAGAAAGGGACACCCTTTTTATAAAATAGTGGTTACCGATAAGAATAACCCTCCCTCAAGCGGAAGGTTTGTTGATGAAGTTGGCTTTTACAACCCTCTAACCAAAGAGTTCCGGGCTGATAAAGAGAGAATTAACTACTGGACAGAGAAAGGGGCGCAGTTTTCGGATGTCGTTTTCAATCTCCTGGTGAAAAAAGGAGTGATAAAGGGAGAAAAAAGGAACGTCTTTTTCCTTTCAAAAAAGAGGAGAGAGAAGATAAGCGCCGCAGAAAAAGGGGAGGAAAAGAAGGAGATAAAAGAGGAAACAGTCAAGGAAGAAGTAAAAGAAGAGAAGGAGAAAAGAGATACCGGTGAAGAGGAAAAGAAGGAAGAAAAGAAAGAGGCAGAGCCAAAGGAGGAAGCCGGTGAAGAGGAAAAGAAGGAAGAAAAGAAAGAGGCAGAGCCAAAGGAGGAAGCCGGTGAAGAGGAAAAGAAGGAAGAAAAGAAAGAGGAAGAAGAGGCAGATAGTAAAGAGACAAAAGAAACAGAAGAAAAGAAAGAGAAATAAAAATTTTGACTTTTTCTAACAAAAATTATAAAATGACGGTAGTAGCCTCCTTTTACTCTGTAAGAGGCAGGCACAGGACAGGAAAGGTCGATTACTTAATTGTTGTACGATAAATATTTATGGCTAAAGAAGCTTCTGACAAGGAATTCTTAGAGTTTATTGTTAAAAATCTCGTAGATCATCCGGACGACGTGGAAGTCGAAAGGAAGGTAGACGAGATGGGGGTACTTCTTGCTCTGAAGGTTCATCCCGAGGATATGGGACAGATAATCGGAAAAGAGGGATCAACCGCGAGAGCCATCAGAAACCTCGTTCGTATCATTGGCCTGAAAAACAAAGCACGGGTCAATCTGAAGATTATCGAACCGGGAGGAGGTACCTATCAGCCGAAAGGAAATTCTTCCGAAGGGAAGAAAGAGGGGCTGGAAGATATCAAGCTCTAAAAACTTTCACAAATTTTTAAACGGTGCTATTATTTTCAAATAGCGCCGTTTTTATTTACGATAAAATTTTATGCGATTTGACATTATTACTATTTTCCCATCTCTTTTTGATTCTTACCTGAAAGAGAGCCTAATTGGAAAAGCTTGTGATAAGAAGCTTATAGAAGTAAAGGTGCACGACTTGAGAAACTGGACCGACGATCCCCACAAGTCTGCCGATGATACGCCTTTTGGCGGGGGTGGAGGAATGGTGATGAAGGCAGAGCCGATTTACAAGGCGATTTCGGAAGTAAAGCTGGGTGGCAAAAAATCAAGGGTGATACTTTTTACTCCGCGGGGAAAAAGATTCAATCAAAAAAAAGCAAGCGAATTTGCGGACTACCGGCAGATTATTATGATTTGCGGAAGGTACGAAGGAGTTGACGAAAGAGTGGCAAAGTTTATAGCCGATGAAAATATTTCTATCGGAAACTATGTTCTTATGGGAGGCGAGCTTCCCGCCATGGCTGTTATGGAAGCCGTTTCACGCTTAATTCCCCAGGTAGTGGGAAAAGAGAGTTTCTTAAAAGAGAGAAAAAAAGGGGAGAGCTTTATTGAATATCCCCAATACACAAGACCCGAGGTGTTGGAAATAAACGGAGAAAAAAGAAGAGTCCCCCGGGTTCTTCTTTCGGGGAACCATCAAAAAATAAAAGAGTGGAGGAAGAGAAAAGGAAAGAGCATAAAATAGCGTCTGCAATTAAAAATAACAACAAAAGCATGGTAAAGTGGCACGCAGAAAAAACGGAAGAAATTTTTAAAGAACTTTCTTCCGATCATGACGGGGTTTCTGAAAAAGAAGCGGCAGAAAGGCTGGAAAAATACGGGCCAAACAAAATTGAAGATGAAAAAGCGGTTCATCCGGTAATGATTTTTCTAAAACAGTTCCGAAGCGGGCTAGTTTATGTTCTATTTGCTGCCGCCGGAATTTCTTTCCTTTTTGACAAGATGATTGATGTTTACGTTATCTTGGCGATAATTCTCCTAAATGCAGTGATGGGATTTATTCAAGAATACAAGGCCGAAAAGGCGATTCAAGCGCTAAAAGAAATGATAGTTCCTTTGGCCAAGGTTTACAGAAACGGGAAGCTTTTGGAAATTTCCGCGGAACATATTGTTCCGGGCGACGTGGTTGCTCTGGGAGAGGGAACTCGTATACCGGCAGATGTGAGATTATTTTATGTTAAAGATTTTCGGACAAACGAAGCCTCTCTTACCGGAGAGTCCGCCCCTGTGGGAAAGCACACGGAACCATTAGATGAAGAAACGGATCTTGGAGATATGAAAAATATGGCTTGGATGGGTACCTTTGCCGCCGGGGGCAAGGCGAAGGGAGTGGTGGTTGCCACCGGGAGCAGAACCGCTTTCGGAAGTATAGCAAAAGATATCAGCGAAGTGGAAAAAAAGGGCGGACACTTTGAAGAGAAGATAGGAGTACTTGCAAAACAGATGGCTGTTTTTGCCTTTACCGGTGCTTTTATTATCTTCCTTCTTTCTCTTTACGTTCAGGGGGCGGGAGTAGAAGATGTACTTCTTCTTTCCGAAGGATTCAGGGAGTCTCTTCTTTTTGCAGTAGCTGCGCTTGTTTCTGGTATCCCGGAGGGCCTCCCGGCTATTTTAGTCATTGTTCTGGCGGTAGGAGCGACAAGGATGGCTAAAAGAAAGGCGATTATAAGGAGTCTTCCGGCAACGGAGACCTTGGGAGTTACCGATCATATAGTAACCGACAAAACGGGAACTCTCACCCAAAACACAATGAATGTGAGAAAAATTATTCTTGCCGACGGAAAAGAAGTGGAAGTCACCGGCGAGGGATGGATTCCGGAAGGAGATTTTTTGGAAAAGGGAAGCAAAATATTTCCGCTTAAAAAGCCAAACCTGGAGAAACTTTTACACATTGCGGGTGTTTGCAACGAAGCGGAGCTCACCAAGAAAGAAGAAGAGGACAAGTATGAGATAGTGGGGGATCCTACGGAGGCCTCCCTTGTTGTTTTAGCGCAAAAGGCGGGGCTTAGCGAAGAGATAATTTACGAAAAAGAAAAAAAGATAGATGACATGCCCTTTAGCTCGAAACTTAAATACAGGGCTTCACTTTCTGTTCTTTTAGGTGAAAAAGAAAACCAGCTTTATGTAGTGGGAGCTCCGGAAGAGATAATGGAGGCGGTAGAGTATGTACAGACAGAAGAGGAAGTAAGAAAGATCGGGAAAGAAGAAAAGGAGGAAATGTTAAGAAGGGTAGAGGAAATGACACAAGACGCAATGCGTACTATCGGGCTTGCCTTCAAAAATACGGAAGAAGAAAAAAGAGAAATAAAAAAAGAAGATGTAAAAGGCCTTGTTTTGGCGGGAGTAGTGGGGATAGTGGATCCTCCCAGACCGGAAGTAAAAGAGGCGCTGTCCAGGGCAAAAGAAGCGGGGATAAGGGTAATAATGACAACCGGCGATCATAAAGGTACGGCGGTTGCTATAGCCAAAGAAATAGGGCTTGCCGGGGAAGGAGAAAAAGCGCTTACCCAGAAAGAGCTTTCCGGAATGTCAGAAAAAGAATTTGAGGAGGCGGTTTCCAGAGTAAACGTATTTGCCCGCCTTACTCCTCATATGAAATTGAATATTGCCAAAGCTCTTCAAGAAAAAGGAGCGGTAGTGGCAATGACCGGGGACGGAGTAAACGATGCTCCTGCGGTAAAACAGGCCGATATAGGGATTGCCATGGGGATTATGGGGACCGATGTAACCAAAGAAGCGGGAGAAATAGTTCTTGCCGACGACAATTTTGCTTCTATTGTTAATGCTATAGAAGAGGGAAGAATTGTTTTTCGGAATACAAAGCAGGCAAGTACGAACTTGATAAGCACCAATTTTGCGGAGTATGTCACAATCATTACTTCTCTTCTTTTACTCGGGAAACTCCCGTTTTTGCCAACGCAAATCCTATGGCTTAATCTGATTACTGACGGCTTTTCCGGAGCGCCCCTTGCCGTTGAGCCGGGGCATAGTAACATCCTTAAAGAAAAACCGAGAGATAAAAATGAGGGAATTTTAACCCGAGAAGCTCTTCCTATTTTGGTTCTGACAGCGGTTGTTATGGCTACAATAACCTTTTTTGTTTTTAACCACTATCAGGAAGAGGGCGTTGAAAAGGCGAGAACGGCCGCATTCAGCGTAATGGCTTTTACACAACTTTTTCGGGCTTTTAATATGAGAGACATGAAAAGATCGGTTTTTAAGATAGGGTTTTTCAAAAACATGTATCTCATCTTTGCCGTCTTGATTGCTCTTATCTTACAGGTGGCGGTAATTAGAATGCCTTTCTTTCAAGAAATTTTTAACTTTAAGGCTATTGGATATGGCGAGGTGCTTATCCTCATAGCCCTTTCTTCTTTGGTATTCTTTTTTGGAGAAGCCTACAAGTATGTGCACTATCGATTAATCAGGAAAGAAGAATAAAATTAGGCCAACTCTTTAGAAAGGTACTTCTCTAAGTTTTCTATCTTAATTCTTTCTTGTTTCATGGTATCCCGCTCTCTTACGGTTACCGATTTATCCGAGAGAGATTCAAAATCTACCGTTATACAAAAAGGGGTTCCTATTTCATCTTGTCTGCGATATCTTTTGCCGATGCTTCCGCTTGTATCAAACTCGCTCATCCACTTTTTTTTGAGCATTTGGTGAATTTTTTGAGCCTCTTTTACTAGTTCGGGCTTGTTTTTAAGCAAGGGGAAAACAGCTGTCTTAACAGGAGACAGTCTTTTATCCATTTTTAAGACAACTCGTTTTTCTCCTTCTACTTCTTCTTCAGTGTAACTGTTATCGATAAACATCAGGAAGATGCGATTTAACCCAGCGGAGGTTTCCATAATGTGAGGAGTAAATTTTTCTTTTGTTTCCTCGTCTGTGTAGGTTAGGTCTTCTCCGGAGTGTTTTGAGTGCTGGGAGAGATCCCAATCGCCGCGAGTGTGAATTCCTTCCACCTCTTTAAACCCTCCGAGGCACTGGAAATCAAACTCTATATCGTAAGCTTCCGAAGCGTAATGGGAAAGTACTTCATGCTTGTACCAGTTGAGTTTCTTTTCGGGAATTCCGTACTCTAAATACCACTTCCAGCGGATATCTTTCCACATTTCGTATTTCTCTTTCATTTCTTTGGGATGCAAAAAGTACTGCATCTCCATCTGCTCAAACTCTCTTGTCCTAAAAACAAACTGCCGGGCGACAATCTCGTTTCGGAAAGCTTTGCCTACTTGGGCGATTCCAAAGGGGAGCTTCGGATGGACGGAGTCTACCATATTTTTATATTCCAGATATATTCCTCCGCACGTCTCCGGCCTCAGATAGATGACGTTTTCTTCGGACAAAACATCCGTGGGAGAGCCGAGGTTTGATTTAACCATCAAAGAAAACTGTTTTGCCGGAGTCACATTGACAGAGCCACAGCTAATACACTTTATTTTCTTTTCTTTTTTCAGCTTATCTAGCTCTTTATTGATAAAGTCCAAGGAAGCTTTGTCGGCGTCTATTCCAAAGCTTTCCAAAAGGTGGTCTGCTCTCATTCTTTGCTTGCAATCCTTGCAGTCAACCTGGGGATCATCAAACCCTTCCACGTGGCCCGAAGCGACCCAGGTGGTGGGGTGCATAAAAATAGCGCTGTCTAGTCCGTAAATATCGTCTCGGTACTGAACCATGTGTTTCCACCAGGCATCTCTGATATTGTTTTTAAGAAGCGTTCCGTAGTGCCCGTAATCATAAACGGCGGACAATCCTCCGTAAATTTCCGAAGAAAGGAAGATAAAACCTCTTCTTTTACAAAAGGAAGCCATTTTTTCAAGCGAATTTATTTCTTTTTTCATGTTTTTACCGTTAGGTTTATAAAAAAAGCTCGTTGTAACAACCAAAAAAATCGGTTGCTAGAACGAGCTTTGCCCGCGGTTCCATCTAGCTTGCCCTGACGAGCATCAAGGCCGCCTCACTTTACACCGAGCTTCTTAAAGGGTGCCAATCTCCCTCACCCGGCTTGTACCGATAGGATAACAGATTATTTAAAATAGTCAAATATTTATGTAAATTGCAGAGACATTTTTTACATATTCCGGGACGGGTATGCGAGAAGAAGCTTTCGGAGGCGGAAAAGCTCGGTCCCCGAGCGATAGCGAGGGGTTTTCCGCCGAGAACGCAGTACCCGCTCGCCGCCGGAAGCGAGCGAGGTACGGTTTTTCGAGCATACCTGTCGCGGAGTGGAATAGCTTATAAAGTGTAAACAACGCTAGTTTGATTTACAATATTGAATTTGAATTTTTTTAAAAAAGCGCTATAATCCAAGGGAACTTAAAAGCTCAACCTCCCCCTAGATAACTAATCAAGGGGAGTGTTTGGTTTTGTTTTTATGGCGCAATTTAAACTTAAATCAGATTTTAAACCGGCGGGAGACCAACCAAAAGCGATAAAGGAGCTAGCGGAAGGATTGAAAAAAGGGTTTCAAAAACAGACCCTGCTTGGAATTACAGGAAGTGGAAAAACCTTTTCCATAGCCCGAGTAGTGGAGAAAAACAAAAAACCGACCTTGGTAATAAGCCACAACAAGACACTTGCCGCACAGCTGTGTAACGAGTTCCGCCACTTTTTTCCGGAAAACTCGGTGCATTATTTTGTCTCCTACTACGATTACTATCAGCCGGAGGCCTATATAAAAAGTACGGACACTTATATAAGAAAGGAAGCGACTATAAACGAGGAGATAGACAAATTAAGGCACGCGGCAACTACCGCTCTTTTGACGAGAAACGATGTAATCGTGGTTGCTTCCGTTTCCTGTATTTATGATTTGGGCCTCCCTTCCGTTTACAGAAAAAATATTTTTACTCTGAAAAGGGGAGAAAAGATAACGCGCAAAGATCTTATCTCTTCGCTGGTGAAAATAGGCCTTAAAAGAACCCCTTCCGCACTCGAGAGGGGAAGATTCCGTGTGCAGGGAGATGTTCTCCAGATTGCTCCGGTAAACGAAGATATCGTTTATCACGTAGAGCTTTCAGGCGATAGGGTGGAAAAAATATTTTCTGTAGACCCAATAGAGGGCTTTATTCCCGGGAAAACAAAAGAAACAGAAGAGATTGTCATCTCTCCCATTAAGCACTTTCTTTCAGAAGAAAAAGACAGAGAGAGGGCTTTGCGGGAGATAGAAGAAGAAATGAAAGAGCGCATCGCTTACTTTGAAAAAAACAGTATGCCTCTTGAAGCCGAAAGAATAGAACAGATTACAAGAAACGACTTAGCCATGATAAGGGAGATAGGGTACTGTAACGGAATAGAAAACTACTCCCGCCACCTTTCGGGAAGGAAGGAGGGAGAGTCCCCGTCGTCTTTGCTGGACTACTTTTCCCGGGACTTTTTGACAGTTATTGACGAATCACACATCACACTTCCCCAGCTTGCCGCCATGTATTATGGCAACCTTTCAAGGAAAAAGTCTTTGATAGAAAACGGTTTTCGCCTGCCTTCGGCGATAGACAACAGGCCCCTTACTTTCAAAGAGTTTGAGCAAAAAACAAAGCAAACAGTTTACGTCTCCGCCACCCCCGCGGATTACGAGAAAAAAGAAAGCAAGAGAGTTGTAGAGCAGATTATCCGTCCCACCGGCCTTGTAGACCCGAAAGTAACCATATCTCCCTGCAAAGGCCAGATAGAAGACCTTCTAAAAAGAATAGACCAAAGAGTAAAGAGAAAAGAGAGGACGCTGGTTACCACCCTTACAAAAAAAATGGCTGAAGACCTGACTGAATATTTAAAAGAAAGAGAGATAAAAGTTTCTTACTTGCATAGTGATATAAAATCCTTGGAAAGAATAAAGATACTTACTTCTTTAAGGAAAGGCGAGGTGGATGTGGTGGTGGGAGTGAACCTGCTTCGGGAGGGATTGGATTTACCGGAAGTTTCTCTGGTAGCTATTCTTGATGCCGATAAAGAAGGGTTTTTAAGAAGTGAGATTTCCCTTATCCAAACCATCGGACGTGCTGCCCGTAACGTAAAAGGGGAAGTTTTAATATACGCTGATCGTATCACAGGTTCCATCAAAAGAGCGGTAGGAGAAACCGAGAGGAGAAGAAAAAAACAAATAGCTTATAACAAAAAGCACAGTATTACTCCGCAAACTATTAAAAAAGACATAAGCGATATTATTCCCATAGAGGATGTCTTATCTACAGAAACAAAACCGCTCAAAAGTGCGGGCAAAAAAGAAATGGAAAAATACATCAAGGATAAAGAAAGGGAGATGCGCAAAGCGGCCAAAGAGCTTAACTTTGAGCTGGCCGCCCTTTTAAGAGACGAGATAAAAGAATTAAAACGTGAAAGATAAAATAACCATCAAAGGGGCAAGGGAACACAATTTAAAAAGTGTAAATCTTGAAATTCCCCGCAATAAAATAACGGTTTTTACCGGAATTTCGGGTTCCGGGAAGTCTTCACTTGCCTTTGACACTATTTTTGCCGAAGGTCAACGCCGGTATGTAGAGTCACTCTCTTCTTATGCAAGGCAGTTTTTAAGCAAAACAGACAAACCGGAGGTTGATGAGATAGAGGGCCTTTCTCCGGCAATTTCCATAGACCAGAAAGCGCACACTCACAATCCGCGCTCTACGGTGGCTACGGTGACTGAAATTTACGACTTTTTGCGCGTTCTTTTTGCAAGAATAGGAAAGCCCCACTGCCCGGTTTGCAAAGACGAGATATCTTCCCTTACCGTAGATCAGATAGTAGACAGCATTCTTTCTCTAAAAGAAAAAAAGAAAATTATCTTACTTGCTCCCATTGTAAAAGGAAGAAAAGGGGAGTATTACCAGCTTCTTTACGATCTTTTAAACGAAGGTTTCAGGAAAGCGCGTATTGACGGAAAGTTTTTCTCTCTCCGGGAAAGAGTGGTTATGCCCCGTTTTGAAAGGCACGATATTTCGGTGGTTGTCGACGAGATACCGATGACGATGCCCCCAAAAGAAGCAAGAGCAAGAATAACCGAGGCGGCGGAAACCGGGTTAAAAAGAGGAGGAGGTTTTTTGGAGGTAATAACCGAAAAAGGGGAACACACTTATTCCGAACACCTCTCTTGCCCGAAAGACAATTTTTCATATCCGGCCATAGAACCGAGACTGTTTTCTTTTAACAGCCCCTACGGAGCGTGTTCTGAATGTAACGGCTTGGGAAAAGAAGAGTTTTACAGGAAAAGGAAGTGTGTTGCTTGTGGCGGGAAAAGGCTTCGAGAAGAGGCGCTCAACGTTTTTTTGCAAGGAAAAAATATTGATGAGGTGGTAGAAATGTCCGTGGAGAAAGCAAGCGACTTCTTTAATTCTCTTGAAAAGAAACTAAAAGACCACGAAAAAGAAATTGCCAAAGCTCCCTTAAGGGAGATAAAAGACAGAATGGGATTTCTTTTAGACATCGGCCTTTCTTATCTTACCTTAAAGAGAGAGGCGTCATCTTTGTCGGGCGGTGAAGCTCAGAGAATAAGGCTTGCTTCCCAAGTGGGATTAAGACTGGTAGGCACGCTTTACATCCTCGACGAGCCGACCATCGGACTGCACCAGGAAGATAACGATCGGCTTATAAAAACCCTGAAAGATTTGCGCGATCTGGGAAACACCATAATCGTGGTTGAACATGACGAAAAAACGATATTTTCCTCCGATTATCTTGTTGATTTCGGCCCGGGAGCGGGAGTTAACGGAGGAGAGATAGTTGTTTCCGGGAAAATGCCCGAGATAATGAAAGACAAAGCGAAAAAATCTCTTACTTTGAGCTATTTAAGGGGAGAGAAAAAAGTGACCGTTATCAAAGAAAGGCGAAAAGTAAAGCAGTCCACTCCGCTTTTGAAAATAAGGGGAGCAAGAGAGAACAATCTGAAAAAAATGAATGTTGATATACCTCTGGGGCGCTTTGTCGCTATTACCGGTGTTTCCGGTTCGGGGAAAAGCACTCTTGCCCACGAGGTAATTTATAAACACCTTGCCGGAAGGTTTGGCAGTGCTGTTGAAAACGAAAAAGAGAAAGTAAATAAAATAATGGGCTCTGAGTATGTTAATAAGGCAATAAATATCAACCAAGCTCCCATAGGGAGAACTCCGCGATCCACTCCCGTTACCTACATAGGAGCCTTTACCGAGATAAGAGAGCTTTTCTCTTATACCAAAGAGGCGAGGTTGAGAGGATGGGGCCCGGGAAGATTCAGTTTTAACGTATCCGGCGGGAGGTGCGAGAACTGCAGAGGGTACGGCTATATTGCCGTGGAGATGCATTTTCTGCCGACAGTATTTGTCACTTGCCAGGTTTGTAAAGGAAAAAGGTTTAACAGAGAGACTCTGGAAGTAAAGTATCGCGGGAAAAGTATTTTTGACGTGCTTTCCATGACAGCTCAAGAAGCGCTTGAATTTTTCAAAGATACCCCCTGGATTGAGAGAAAGCTTAAAATACTAAGCGAAGTGGGGCTCGGATACCTTACTCTCGGGCAGTCGGCAACTACTCTTTCGGGCGGAGAGGCACAAAGAATAAAGCTTTCTGCCGAACTTGCCAGAAAAGATACTCGAAAAACATTCTATATTTTAGACGAGCCGACCATCGGTCTTCACTACGAAGACGTAAAAAAGCTTCTTTATGTCTTGCAACGTCTGGTAGACAGAGGAAATACAGTGGTGGTTATTGAACACCAGCTGGATGTTATTAAAAACGCAGATTACGTTATTGACCTTGGGCCCGGAGGGGGCGAAAGAGGAGGCAGGGTGGTAGCCGCCGGAACGCCCAAAGAAGTGGCGAGAAAAGGAGAGAGCCTTACGGGAAAGCATTTGCGTAAAATATTTAAAGCGTAAGCGGTTTTATGAAAAGCGTTCAAGAACAGATAAAAAAACTTCCCGACACTCCCGGTGTTTATATCTTCAAAAATGACAAAGAGAAGGTTATTTACGTAGGGAAGGCGGCTAACCTTAAAAGAAGAGTGGGAAGTTATTTCTCGGGCAAAGCAGCCGGCAAGCCAGCTATAATCTACAAGGAAACAAAAAGGGTGGAGTTTGAAAAAACCGGTACGGTGATAGAGGCTCTTATAATAGAAGCAAACCTTATAAAAAAATTCAGCCCCAAGTACAATGTAAAAGAGAAAGATGATCGGAGTTTTCTCTATCTTGTAATTACCAAAGATGATTATCCGCGAGTGCTTTTGCAAAGAGGAAGAGGGCTGAATAAAAAGAATGTGAGAAGCGTTTTCGGGCCTTTTATCTTTTCTTCCGAAATAAGGAGTGCGCTTCGCATTGTAAGGAAGATATTTCCCTTTTCCACCCACACGAAAAAGGAGATAGAAGGGGGAAGGCCTTGTTTTTACCGCCAGATAAATCTTTGCCCGGGAACATGTGCGGGAGAAATCGGCAAGAAAAAGTACTTAAAGGAGGTTAGAAACATAGAGCTTTTCTTTAAAGGAAAGAAGAAAAAAATTGTTTCCAACTTAAAAAAAGAGATGAAAAGGGAGAGTGAAAATATGGAGTACGAGAAGGCGGGGGAGATAAAAAGAAAAATAAATCTTCTTTCCCACATTCAAGACATTGCCGTTTTAAAAAAGGAGGAGAAAGAAGAAAAAGTGAGAATAGAGGGTTATGATGTATCCAATATCTCCGGCAGTTTGGCGGCGGGAGCAATGGTTGTTTTTGAAGGAAATTTCCCTAGAAAAAAAGAGTACCGAAAATTTAAAATAAGAAGCATAAAAAAGCCAGACGACATTAAAATGTTAAAAGAAGTGGCAGAAAGAAGATTAAAAAATGATTGGAAACTGCCTCACCTTATTTTGGTTGACGGAGGGAAGGGGCAAGTAAGCGCAGTAGAAGATGCCCTAAAAAAGGAAGGGCTTGATATTCCGGTAGTGGGAATTGCCAAAGGAAAGAATAGGAAAAAAGAAGAAGTAGTAGGAAGAATTCCTTCCGGTATTAAAAAAGAGACCTTGGTTAAAGTCCGGGACGAAGCACATCGCTTTGCCGTCGCCTATCACAAAAACCTAAGAAAAAAAGAATTTTTGTAATTTGAAAGCTTAAGATATAATAAAAATATGGCTAAAGTAAAGCGTGTCCCCGTAGGGGCACTAAAAACAAACTGTTATCTTCTTTTTGACAAAGGAGAGATTATGGTTATTGACCCCGGAGGAGAGTCAAAAACAATTTTAAGAGAAATAGAGAAAACGGAAGGAGGAGTGAAATATGTAACAAGCACCCATCCTCATTTTGACCACAATTTAAAAGAAAAAAAGATTGCTAAAGAAACGGGCGGAAAAATTTTGGAGAGTCTGAAGGAAGGAGAAGAGATAAAAATAGGGGAGAGTAAAATAAGAGTATTAAAAATGTCCGGGCATACCAAAGAAGATAACTGTTTTTTGGGAAACTCTTTTATAATAAGCGGGGACATTCTGTTTCCCGGCGGGCACGGAAGAACGGACCTTCCCGGAGGCTCTAAAAAAGAAATGGAAAGAACACTGAAAAGACTAAAAAAAGAGCTTTCCGACAGTACTGTTGTTTATCCCGGGCACGGAGAGCCCTTTACTATGAAAGAGTGGAAAGCTTCCTTTCCCGAAGGTTAAGGCGGTCGGGTGTTTGAAAATTCACCCCTTCTGTGGTACAATGTGAGCGTAATTTTTAGGGTCGGTGCCAGAGCGGCCAAATGGACGACGCTGTAAACGTCGCGGCGTAAGCCTACGCAGGTTCGAATCCTGCCCGGCCCACTTCTTGTGCCCGAGTAGTTCAATGGCTAGAACGGATCCATGGTAAGGATCAGACGGGAGTTCAATTCTCCCCTCGGGCTCTGTTTAACTAATTTAATTAGAAACATGACCACAAAAACAAAAAGACCTTTTATAAAGCTGGATTGCGGTGTTTGCAAAAAAACAAATTATCACATTGCGGTTACAAAAGGTAAAACAGTAGAAAACGACAAGCTGGAACTAAAGAAACACTGCAGATGGTGCAAAAAACACACTTTGCACAAAATGAAACTAAAGTAGTCTACTAGAGTTTTGAGTTTAGAATTTAGAGTTTCCCGCCGAAGGCGGGTATGGGGGCGTCGGTTAATTGGCAAACCACCACTCTCCAAAAGTGGAATACTGCAGGTTCAAGTCCTGCCGCCCCTGCACATTTCCCGAGATGTTTTCTCGGGTTTTGTTTTGTAGAGTTTTATGGTAGGCTGAAAAAGGCACATCACAAAAGACAAATTTTTAATTGAGCGCTTTTTAAAGGATAGGAAAAAAGTTTTTAACACAGCGCGCCGGAAAAATCGGCCGCAGAGTTTCAAAACATAGAAGAAAAATTAAAAAGGTCGAATAAAAATTAACAATAATGCTTATGAAAATTGTTACTATTGTCGTTGTTGCGGTTTTGGTAGTAGGAGGGAGCGTTTTTCTTCTCACGGGAACAGAGTGGGGAGGAAGGGTTCTTGACAGAGAAGAGGTAATTGAAGGGGTTTTAAGAGAAATTGAAATGGACAGAGAAGAGCTTGAAGAAATTTTAGGAAGAATAGAAGGCAGGGATTATTTGAGTTACGATGTAATAATAGATTCTCCCGAGATAAGCATGGAGGGAACTTTTTGGCAGAAAGGATCGAAGATAAGAGTAGAGGGAGATTTAAGAGATTTAGTGGAAGAGATGGAAGTAGAAGATATAGAAATAGATAAGGTAGTTGTAATACTTGATATTGAAGAGAGGGTTGTCTATACCTATGTGCCCGCTCAAAACATGGCCATGAAAAGGAGCTTGGAAGATGCTGAGGGAATTAAAGAAAGTTCTATAAAAGAACAAGCCGAGGATTTACTTGAGAAATACCCCGTTGTCATAGGCCTGCAAACGATAAGAGGAAAGGAGTGTGTTGTAGTAGAATACTTGGATGAAGAAACACCGGGAAAGATGTGGATATGGAGAGAACACGGTCTTCCTATAAAAGCGGAGGTGGGGGAAACGGTAGTAGAAGCGGTGAACATAGATTTCGGGGAATTTTCGGATGATAAATTCCAATTGCCTCCGGGAGTCCAGATTTTTGAAGTTCCCACCGGTATACCTACCGATTTTCCGGTTGATGATTTTGATATAGAGGATTTTGATATTGAGGGCCTTGACATCCAGGATTTTGATATTGATCAATTCGATATTCAGTTTTAGAACACGTGATGATTGCAAAAAAAGCCCGGAGATATTCCTCTCGGGCTTTTTGGTTTAAAAAACTTGCAAAGGTCCGACCTTTGCAAATTTTGGCAGAAAAATATTTGTATAGTTAACACTCAAGGGTAACACTTTTTAACTTTTCTTCAGGCGTTAATCCGTTAATTGATAAGTGTATTCTTTGATAATTGTAATAATCAAGCCACTGATAAACAGTTTTCCATTT
>PUMQ01000018.1 GCA_003551435.1 Candidatus Nealsoniibacteriota bacterium | reverse complement strand
ATTCTGAGTCTCTTTTGTCATTCTGAGCAAAGCGAAGAATCTCATCAAGACAGAGAAAGATCCTTCAGCTAACGCTTCAGGATGACGGTGTGGTGTGTGTTCAGGATGACAGGGTGTTTGGTTTTTAGATGATTTAATACGATTTATTGCATTTAAGTTTTTTTTATTTTATACTCAAAGAATAGTATTAATTTGAATCATGGAATTAACGGAAGAAAGAACCTCTGGTGGGTAGAAAAGGTTTTAAATACAAGGTTTTTTAAAAGCAAGTTCACCGACTTTGTCAGCTTGGTGGATTTAAAGGTGGAATTGTGGGACGGTAAGGAGTGGAGAGAGCAAGGAGAGGTAAAAGCGGGCATGGTTCTCCCCGAAGAGTTTTTGATTCCCATTGACACTGGTATACTTAAAAACTCAAGCGAAAAAATTAAAGTTCGCTTCAGGACGATAACCGGGTTTTTTGAAATAGACCAAGTACATATTGATTTTTCCGAAAACGAACCGGTAAAAGTAAAAGAATTAAAACCCGACAAGGCTTTGTTTAACGAGAAGAAAGACGTTCTTCCCGTGATAGAAGATCTTAATAATAAAAGAGTAAAAATGTTGGTGGGAGATAAAATTGACTTGGTATATCCTGCTCCGGATTTGGCCGAAGGGTATGAAAGGGGCTTTACGGTTGCTTTGACGGGATATTATCATACCGATGTTCATGCAAGGGAAAACCCTTTTATGAAAAACGAGGAAAGAGGATTCTTGGAAACTGTTAAAGAAGCGCTAACGGCGATAATTGATGCCGTCAAGGCGCTACCGGATCTTTTTCGCATGAATAGCTTAATGAACTCCGTTTATGACGCTCCCTTGGAAGAAAGGGCAGAAAAAGTTATTATCAATAATGTTTTGCCGTGGGTTGATAGAGAGAAACAAGAATAAGTAAGAAAGGCGGTAACAAAAATATATTCTGCTTCAAGGAGTAATTTTATGGGGTATAAGGGAAATAAAAAAGGAGTAGGGCTGTTGGAAGTTCTCCTAGCAGTGGCGGTTTTTGCCATTGGTGTTATGACGGTGCTTCATTTTTTTACCAGCTCTTATTTGGCAAGTAAACATGCCTTAGAAACAAATCAAGCAACGATGCTTGCCGAAGAAGGGTTAGAGGCGGTCCGTTCGATAAGAGACGATGATTTTGAAAACCTTTCGGAGCTAATTAACGGGGGAGTTTTGGTTGAGGGCGGAAAATGGGTGCTAAAAAATGAGCCCGAGGAAGATATAGATGGCAAGTTTGAAAGAAGAGTAGACATTACGGAAGTAGACGAAGAAACGTGGGAAGTCGCGGTTACCGTAACGTGGGACCCTTTGCGGAGAGCGGCAGACAGCGTCTCTCTTACAGAAGAGCTAACTATCTGGAGAGAACCTCTTCCGGTGGAAGCGGCACTAAATGTCTCTTCTTCTGATTACGGAGAAGTGACCGATCCCGGAGAAGGAGAGTTTATATACGACCTTGGAGAAGTGGTAGATCTTTTGGCGAACCCCGAGGAGGGACACGAATTTACCGGATGGTCGGGAGATGTGGAAGATATTGATAATACGGATAGCGCTTCTACCACCATAGAAATGAATGACGATTACTCCATTACCGCTAATTTTGAGATTACGGAACACGAACTGATCCTCGATTCTACCGACGGAGGGTCTGTTATGACTCCCGGAGAGGGTACGTTTGAGTATACCTATGGAGATGTAGTGGATATTGAAGCAGATGAGGATTCCGGATATGAGTTTACAGGCTGGACAGGCGATACGGAGACTATTGCCAATTCAAACAACATATCAACTACCATAGAAATGCTTGGCGACTACTCTGTTACCGCTAATTTTGAAGAGATAACACACGAGCTTGATATAAACTCAACTTCCGGTGGCTCGGTTACAGACCCGGGAGAGGGTGTATATGTGTATAGCGACGAAGAGACAGTAGATATTGTTGCTGGAGCTGATTCCGGTTATGTTTTTATTGGATGGAGTGGGGATACGGGAACCATCGATGATATCGAAAGCAACTCAGCTAAAATAGAAATGCTAGATGATTACTCCATTACCGCCAATTTTGAAGAAGAAGATGATAATGGCAGTTGCCCCTTCATATATTCTTTTGACGGAGAAGAATATCATTTTGAGCACGAATCTATGGCGTGGGCTGTTGACAGATCATTGGAAACGACATCTTATGGCACACTAAGAAAGCTAAGAGAAGTAAATGGTAAATATTATGTAAAAATAACAGAAGAACTGCCGGAGCAATCTTTCCTGAACAGTTTTCGCTTGTTTACTGTTGACTACCCTGCAGAAAGGGGAGTAATTGAAGTGTTTGCGGACATCAAAGGAAAGTCTCACACTATAAAAGAAAGAATATCCCCCATTTCTTTTACGGACTCTGAAGGGAACAGTAAGCTGGAAAAAATAAATAAAGAGGGGGAATTTGTCGGAGGCGACAGAGAAACTCTTGAAAAAGGAAGATATGTGGAAACTTACGAAGCCGTGTTTGAAAAACCGGATAATCTTGGAGATACGGCAAAACTCATGGTTTCCGCTAGAGTAAAAGAATTTTTAAATCAGGCATGGTTTTGGACTTACAATCGAATTCGGGGAGAAAGAAACTTATGGTGGATTGAGAAAATATTAGGGACAAGGTTTTTTAAAGACAAGCACAGGGATTTTATTGGCATGGCCGAGCTAAGAGTGGAATTATGGGATGGCGAGGAGTGGAGAAAGCAAGAGAATATCAAGGCGGGGATGTATATCGTTGAGGAATTTTTAATTTCCCTTGATACCAGTCTAATCAAAGAGCTTGAGGGAGATGTGCGCGTTCGTTTCAGAGGCATACCCGGTTTTTCCGAGATAGACCAAGTACATATTGATTTTTCCGAAAACGAACCGGTAAAAGTAAAAGAGTTAAAGCCCGATACGGCTTTGTTTAACGGGGAGAAAGATGTTCTTCCGATTATAGAGGAATCTAACAACGAGAGGTTAAAAATGCTTAAAGGAGATAGAATTGGTTTAATTTATTCTGTACCAAGCATGGGCGAGGATAAAGAGAGGGGGTTTATGGTTGCCGTAGAAGGGTACTATCATATGGACGAAAACACCAAGCAAAACCCCTTTACTCATACCGAAGGAAAAGGATTTCTAGAAATCGCCATGGAAATTATTCAATCATTAATTGATGCTATTAGGTCATTGCCCGGTGTTTTTCACATGCTTTGGTTTGAAAATTTTGTTTACAACGAGCCACTGGAAGTAAAATCAAAAAAGATTATTGTTGAGCAAGTTTTGCCGTGGATTGATCAGCAAAACCGTTAAAAGAGGTCCGTCTATAAAATTAAGGGAGCCGTATGAAAAATTCAAAAGGTTATATCGCCCTCTTCTCCACCATTATTTTGAGTGCTATTTTCATTCTGCTCTTTGTGGAGATGTTTAGCTTGTCTCTCGGAATGTCGAAAAGCTGATTAAGATTGGTAATTTTGAGACCAAATTGTTATAATACCAAGAGAGTAAAAGCATTAATCGGCTTATGAAAAGGCAAAAAAAAATTCCAGAACGGCTAAAACCTATCTTTTGGTTCTATAATTTTGATAGCTTGAACTTGGAAAAAGATAAGGTCCATATAGTAAAACAAGTTATAAACTACGGTGATTTGAAGGACTGGGAGTGGCTTTTTGATACTTACGGAGAAAAAGAAGTAAAGAATACTCTTGAAACTATGCTGGCTACCGAAATAAAGCCTTCTACGAGACGTCTTCTGGAGGTACTATTAAACGTAAAATTAACCAAGAATGCACCGCGAAGCCTTAACTGAAAAAGGAAGAAACGTTTTTGATATATTAAAAAAACTTGAGTTTTTAAGCTTATTTTCTCTTGCCGGCGGAACCGGTCTAGCCCTGCAGATCGGCCACAGGATTTCGGTGGATTTTGATTTTTTTTCCCAACGAAAATTAGATAATGATTTATTGGAGAAATTGGAAAAGCAATTACCAAAAGAGAAGATTAAAGTAGTCAGGAATGACTCGGGGGAGCTTACAGTTCTAATTAATGGAGTGAAGGCAACTTTTTTGCACTACCCCTTTCCGATGATTACCTCGACTGTAGATTTGGAAGGAATTAGCGCTTATTCGGTTAAAGAAATAGCGGCAAGCAAGGCTTATACAATAGGAAGAAGAGGAGAATACAAAGATTATGTTGACCTATACTTTTTGCTTAAAAAGGAACACACCACTCTCTCCGAGGTGATTAAGTTGAGCGAAAAAAAATACGGGGACAAATTCAACGGAAGGCTTTTTTTGGAGCAGTTATTGTTTAAAGAAGATATACAAGAAATGGAAATAGAGTTTTTAATGGAAAAAGTCAGTGGAAAAGAGATATTTTCATATTTCGAGAAAATCGTTTCCGAATTTAAAATAAAATAAATGAAAATTGATTTAAAATTTAAAATTCAAAATTTAAAATTAGACCGGCACGGTCAGGATGGCTATATCGCCCTCTTCTCCACCATCATTCTGAGTGCTATTTTCATTCTGCTCTTTGTGGGAATGTTTAATTTGTCTATTGGGGGAATGGAAAGAATTTCCGACAAAGAGGATTCGGAAAAAGCAACCGCCCTTGCCAGCACCTGCGCCGAGTACGCGCTTGCGCAAATTAGGGGAAACCCGGATTACGCCGGGAGCGAATCTCATCCTACCGAAAACTGCAGTATCGGGGAAGTAACAACAGACAGAGATTACCGCACTTTCAACACCACCGGAACATTCGATGATTATACGGCAAATATGAATATTAAAGTGGAGGTGATTGAAAACGGAGGCGAGAGAAAACTGGAAATTGTTTTTTGGAAAATCGGCGATTAATTCTTGCATATTTTATTTTGTTGGTATATAAATATATAAGTAGATTTATGATAAAAAAGAGGATAAACCACACATGTTAAAATAATTTCAAATTTCAAATTTTAAATTTCAAGTAAATTTTAAATGACCGAATTTCAAAATAATTACGACTTAATGAAGTTTTGAAATTTACATCGTTATGTCAAAAGTTAAGAGTCAAATCTCTTCTTCCAAGGATTCACCCGGTAGTAGAAATTCGGCATTCCGCCAAAGGCGGAAAAGAGAATTTTTGCTTGGCAAAAATTCCAGCCGAATTTTCACTACCGGGTTTACTTTGATAGAGCTTCTTATTGCCATTGGAGTGCTTGTTATTATCGCCGGGGTGGTGGTTTTTGCTGTTAATCCGGCACAGATGCTTGTTGATGCCAGAGATAACCAAAGAAAAGCGCACGTGACTGCGATTCACGGAGCTTTGGAGCGTTATATTTTCCAGCAAGATGATTTCCCCCAGAGCTGTTTGGACGAAGAAGGCATCGTAAAAGACGCTTTGTTGTGCGAAGACGACCTTATCCCCGCTTACCTAAGCAGCATTCCCAAAGACCCCACCTGCGGAAACGGAGATAGCGGGTACGATGTAAGAAGAAACAATGTCGGAGAAGTAGGAGTAAGAGCCCCTTGCTACGAGGGAGATGAAGAGATAATAGCCGGCGTTTGGCTTGACAGGGACGTGACAGAAGAGTTTACCGTTACCTACGACCCCAACGGAGGCTCATGTGACCCTACAGAAAGAACGGTAACCTACGGAGAAACAGCGGAAGCTCCCAGCTGTACGCGTGACAATT
>PUMQ01000008.1 GCA_003551435.1 Candidatus Nealsoniibacteriota bacterium | reverse complement strand
TTCCGCCCTCCGTTCTTCCCCGGGTGGAGGCAAAGAAAAAAGAAGCTCCTTCCAATCTTCCGATAGGGGAGGATCAGTTCTAAACGGCAACCGATTTATGAATAACGACGATATAACATTTTTCGGATACACGAACTTCCGTAACCAGAAGAAGAAGTTCGGAATAAAGCGGGATGACAGGCGCCGCCACTTTTATGCTATAGGGAAAACCGGAATGGGAAAAACGGCCATGCTTGAAAATATGGCCATTCAAGATATCCGAAGAGGCGAGGGCATCGGATTTATCGATCCTCACGGGGAGGCGGCACAAAACCTTCTTAATTTTATCCCGGAAGAAAGAATTAACGATGTGGTTTACTTTAATCCCGCCGACTTGGAAAGGGCGATAGGTTTTAATGTTATGGAAAAGGTAGACAAAGACCACCGACATCTTGTCGCCTCCGGACTGATGGGTGTTTTTAAAAAAATATGGCCGGACGTGTGGTCTGCAAGAATGGAGTATATTTTACACAACACCATTCTCGCTCTGCTCGATTACCCGAACTCTACCCTTTTGGGGATAAACAGAATGATGGGTGATGCGGAATTCCGCAAAAAAGTGATTGAAAATATAACCGATCCGGTAGTAAAATCCTTTTGGACGAAAGAGTTTTCCGCTTGGAGCCAGCAGTATGCGGTGGAAGCGGTGGCGGCCATCCAAAACAAAGTAGGGCAGTTTACCTCGGCGGGAATCGTAAGGAATATTATCGGGCAAGTAAACTCTACTATTGATATGAGAGACATTATGGACAACCGGAAGATTTTGATTGTCAACATCTCAAAGGGAAAAATCGGAGAAGATAACTCCGCGCTTCTCGGGGCCCTGGTTATTACCAAACTTCAATTGGCGGCTATGGAGAGAGTAAACATACCCGAAGAAGAAAGAAAGGACTTTTTCCTTTACATAGACGAGTTTCAGAATTTTGCCACCAGGTCTTTTATTAACATTCTCTCCGAGGCGAGAAAATACAGACTGGCCCTTATCTTAAGCCACCAGTACATCGGACAGCTTGACGAGTACGACAAAACGGGACACCACATGAGAGATGCCATTTTCGGCAATGTGGGAACTATTGTTTCTTTTAGAATTGGCGCCGAAGATGCCGAGCTTTTGGAAAGAGAGTTTACTCCCGATATTGAGATAGAGGACTTTATTAACCTCCCTAAACATAATATTTACACGAAACTGATGATAGACGGGATTGCCGGAAGGCCTTTTTCCGCGGAAACGCTCCCTCCCGTAAAAGAACCGGAAAAACCCATAAGGGAAAAAATAATTCATGTTTCCGGAGAGAGATATGCGGTGAGAAGAGACAAGGTGGAAGAAAAGCTTTCCCGCTGGCTTGGGGATTTTAAGGAAGCGGCGGAAAAAAAGGGAGGAATACCGGTTCCTGCCGGACAGCCTCAACTGCTATACGATGCGGCGTGCTCAAGTTGCGGAAAGAAAACAAAAGTACCTTTCCAGCCTGACGGGAGCCGCCCTACTTATTGTAAGACTTGCCGAAAGTCTTTAAAAAAGAAAGAAGTTCCGGAAAAAGCAAGAAAAGAATCTGCAGAAAAAGAAGAGGTTTCTCTAAAAGCTGCGCTTGAAGAAGTAAAAAAAGAAGATAAAAGGCTTGGGGGTTTGGACAACTTAAAGCAAGCGCTCAAAGACGCCTTTAAGAAAAAAAGCGGAGAGAGGTAGCAAAAAGGATTATTCCCGGTAGTTTGAAAGTAACAAACCGATTAAGCCATGCCTATAAAAAAAATAAAAGAAATTGATGTCCGCGGAAAAAAAGTGTTGTTACGCTGTGATCTAAACGTACCTTTAAATAAAAAAAAAGAAGCTTCTGATAATTTGCGCATTCTACAGCTTCTTCCGACAGTCAATTATCTTTTAAATAAAAAAGCGAAAGTTATTTTACTCAGCCACCGTTCGGAAAAGCTGAAAAAAGTAAGAAGCTTTAAAGAGCCTCGTAACAAAAAAAAGAAAATAGATGAGGGAAGCATTTATCCGGTGAAAAAGACACTGTCTTTGCTTCTTAACAGAGAAGTTAAGTTTATCGGAGATTGCGTGGGGGAAGAGGTTCGCCGGGAAGTGGAAAATATGGAAGAAGGGGAGATACTTCTTTTGGAAAACGTCCGGATGTACAAGGAAGAAAAAGAAAATTCCCGAGAATTCGCGAAAGAGATTGCTTCTCTTGCCGATGTTTTTATTAACGACGCTTTTTCCGTTTCCCACCGTAATCACGCCTCCGTATCGTCCATCCCTTTATTTTTGCCAAGCGCCATGGGCATGCTTATGGAGAAGGAAATAAAAGTGCTCAGTAAGATCGGAAAGAATCCTGAAAGGCCGGTGGTAGCTATTATCGGAGGATCCAAAGTAGAATCGAAGATTACCGTAATTAAGAATTTTCTTAAGGAGACAGAGCACGTTCTTTTAGGAGGAAAGATTGCCAACACAATGCTTATTGTCCGGAAGGTGGCGTTTAATCTTCCTCTCCCCGAAAAAAAGATAGTAGAAGAGGTAAAAAAGATAAACTATACCTCTCCGAAGATTCATTTGCCGGTTGATGTGGTTACTTCGGTTTATAACGGAAGAAAGAGGGAAATAAGAGAAACGGCCCCGGGAAAAGTGGGAAGAGAGGAGGATATCTTTGACGTAGGAGAGGAAACAAGAGCTCTGTTTGGAGAGATAATCCGTGAGGCGGGGACCGTAATTTGGGCCGGACCGCTGGGGTTTTTTGAAGAAAGAGGTTTTGAAAAAGGAACCAAAGAGATAGGAGAACATGTTGCCGCAAACAAAAAGGCGTTAAAGGTTGTAGGAGGAGGGGACACGGGAAAAGCTTTGAAAAAATTCGGCCTTCTAGAGAAGATGGACCATGTTTCTTCGGGGGGCGGAGCAATGCTTGCTTATCTGGGGAAAGAAGAGATGCCGGGCATTAAGAGTTTGGAAAAATGAAAAATATAAAAAAAGTGGCGGAAAGAATTAAAGAGGCGGCAAAGGAAAATGAAAAAATAGTTCTTTTCGGTGACGCTGATCTTGACGGGGTTACTTCGGTGATAATTTTGGAAGAAACCATAAAAAAAATCGGAGGTAACTCGGTAGTTTACATATCTGACCGTAGAAGGTGGGGTTACGGGATAAGCGAAAAGGCGGTTTCTTCTTTTAAAAAGGAAGCACCGGCAATTCTTATTTCTCTTGATTGCGGGATAAGCAGTTTTCAGGGGGCAAAAAAAGCGAAAGAAGAGGGTTTTGAGCTTATTATAATCGATCACCACAAAACACTTTCCGAACTCCCGGAAGCTTCTCTTATTCTGGATCCGTGGCAAAAGGGAGACAAGTCTTCTTTTAAAAAATTAGCCAATGCGGGAATAGTATACATGCTGTCGCGAAAAATACTTGGGGAAAAATTTTTTGGCGAAAGGCAAAAGTTTTTGGAACTTGCCGCTCTTGCTACTGTGGCTGACATGGTCCCGCGGGAAAAAGATAACAAAAAAATACTAAATACGGGAGTGGAGTTTTTGCAAAATCCGAGTAATCTTTCATTGAGCGTTCTAAAACAAATGGCCGATAAAGATTTTGTAGAGCATGCGGTTTCTTTGCTTAATATTACCCCGCCTAAAGGAAAGGTGAACAAAGCTTATCTTTTTTTGACAGAGAAAAAAAAGAAAACTGCAGAAAAGATGGCCCGTAAATTAGAAGAAGATCACAAAGAACGGAGAAAAATGATTCAAGACGAAGAGCAAAGAATACTTTCTAAAATTAAAGGAAAAGAGGAGATTGTTTTTGAAGAAGGAAATTTTCCGTCCCATTTTGCGGGAAGCCTCGCTTCAAGGATAATAAAAAAGCACAAGAAACCGGTCTTTCTTTATACCAAAGAAGGAGATACAGCTTCCGGTTCGGCGCGTGCTCTTTCCGGACAAGACGTTGTAAAAGCGATGAGCTCTTGCAAGAAGCATTTGGAGTCCTTCGGAGGGCATGCTGTGGCGGCGGGATTTGTAGTAAAAACAAAAAATACGGAGAAATTTAAAAAATGCCTTATTAATTATTTCAAAAAACAATGAAAAAAGTAACTATTTATACTGACGGGGGAGCGCGAGGAAACCCGGGGAAAGCGGCAGCCGGAGTTGTTTTTTGCAACCAAAAAGGAGGAAAGCTTAAGGAATACGGAAAGTATCTCGGGGATAAGTTGACAAACAACGAAGCCGAGTACATGGCGGCTATATTCGGACTTGAGAAGTTCAAGGCACAGTTTGGAAAACGGTTGGCAAAAGAAGCCGAAGTCACTCTTTGTACCGATTCCCAACTCCTTGCAAGGCAGATGCAGGGAAAGTATAAGATTGAGAATGAAAAGCTTCAGCCTCTGTTTTTAAAGCTTTGGAACTTGTGCCTTGATTTTAAAAAAGTGAAAATAAAATCCGTATCTCGGAAGAAAAGCAGAGAAGCCGATAGAGTGGTAAATGAAGTGCTTGACGGCGAGAAAAAGGCGGAAAAGCTTTTTTAATGCTAGTTGTGAGAAACTCTTCTGACGTACTCTCCGCTTTCCGTGTTTAATTCCACATAATCTCCCTCTTTTACAAAAAGAGGGACGTTTATTTTCGCGCCTGTTTCAAGCTCTACTGTTTTCTCTCCTCCTTCTGCGCGGTTCCCTTTGACTCCCGGCGGTGCTTCTTCCACTTTTAAAATCATTTTTACGGGCAGCTCGATACTTATTACTTCTTTTTGAAAAATTACGGCGGTAACCGGTGTTTTTTCCTTCAGGTATATTTTCTTTTCACCTACTTTTTCTTCGGTTAACTCAAAGCGGGAAGAAGGGTTGTTTTCTTCATGAAAGACGTATTTTCCGCGGTTTGAGTAAGCAAACACGGCTTTTGTTTTTTCCAATTCAGCTTCTTTAACGCTTTCTCCCGGGTGGAATGTTTTTTGCAATACGCCTCCTGTGCGCATGTTTCTTATTTTGGTTTGTACCACCGACTTGCCCCTCCCCTTTACAATATGAGAGTGGGAAATCACCTCGTAAGGATCTTGCCCTATGATAATATTTTTCCCTTTCTTTATTTCGTTGTGCCGGAGCATAATATTATTTGATTTTTCTTTTTCCGTGGTGTACAATATAGCACACTTCCAAAAAAGGGGGAATAAAAAGTGGTTCCTTATATCTGTATAGTTTTTGCTTTTGTTGCTATTTTTTTAGGAATTTGGGCTTGCTATCAAGATCAAAAAGAAGAATATGCAGAAAAAGAGGCTCGGAAGGGAGGAAAAAAATAAGATGGAAAAAGAGTTGACGGCGTTAAAGAACCTTTTAAAAGGATTGTTGGAAATAAAGGAGGGAATGCTACGCGACAAAAGTGCTGAAATAGAGTGGGGCACAGATTTCTTCCGGTTGAGGATTAAGGAAAAAGGGGAGATAATGGTTGTTATAGTGGAGGTATTTCCGGCGAAATACACCAAAACTGTTTTGGGTCCCGAGCCTGTCCGCTACATATACAGGATAACAAAAAGAGGGATCAGAAGGGACCTTTCCTTTTATCCGGGATACGCGGTTATGCGCGACCGTGGAAAAGATCCTTTGGCAGAGCTGAAAAAATTTATAATACTAACGAGCCAGAGGAAAAAAGCGCAAGTAAAATAGAAGTGTCCCCTGGGCGCTTCTTATTTTTTGGATTTAGTAAAAAAATGGAAAGACTAAGAAAGTTAAAAAATTTCTATAATCGTTACGAAAGGTGGCTTATTCCCGGAGCCTTGCTTTTTGGTTTTATAACGGACGTGCTTACGTTCCGGTTTATACACTTTACGGCGGCAATGATTCTTCTTTTCGGGCATTTGTTGTTTATCGGGACAAACATCAGCATTATCAACCTCTACGAAGCGCGGAAAGTTGCGGGAAAGTTTTTTTCATACTGGCGAGTTTTGGCCCCGCTCTTTTTGCAGTACTCTTTCGGAAACCTTTTCAGCGCTTTTCTGATTTTTTACTCTTACAGCGGGTCTTTTTACGCCAGCTGGCCTTTTATTATAGTAATCGTCTTTCTTATGATCGGGAATGAGATTTTCAGAAAGTACAATATCCGGCCTTCTATTCAGATAAGCGTTTACTTTTTTGCCCTTTTTTCATATTTAAACCTTCTTCTCCCGAATCTTTTTAACGACCTTAGTACAGTTATTTTCGTAGGGAGCGGAATTTTGAGTTTGGGCCTTATAGCCCTTTTTATAGTTATCCTTTCCGGATATGCTAATCCGGTTAACCAAAAAAAGAAACTGCTTTCTTTTTCCGTGGGGGGTATTTTTGTGTTGATGAACGTTTTTTATTTTTTCAATCTTATTCCCCCTATTCCTCTTTCGTTGCAAGATGTGGGAGCATATCATGATATTAGGAGGGTAAATGATAACTACAAGGTGGTAACCGAAGACTGCGGGGGATGGTTTTACTGCTTTTTTTACCACGAAAGAAGGCATATTCCCCGGGAAAATCAGCGACTTTATCTTTACAGCGCTGTTTTTGCACCCGAAGGAATGGAGCTTGAAGTTTCCCACCGGTGGCAAAAGCTTGATGAAGAAAATAACAAATGGAAGACAATAGCCGATATTCCTTTTGTTGTTACCGGCGGGAGGGATATAGGGTACAGGTGGTATACTTATTACAATGTTTCTCCCGGGCGCTGGAGGGTGGTTATAAGAACAAAACGAGGACAGGTTATCGGTGTTAAAAATTTTTACGTTATTCAAAAAGAAAGAGTGGTAAGAACAGAAGATCTAATATAAGCTTCCGGAGGCCTGATCGCCGTTAGCAAAGGCCCGACCCCGTTTTGCTTAAAAGGGGTTTTGAAGCAGGGCTACTTTGATTTTGCTAAAAAATATGGTATAATATAAGAATGGAAAAAGAGAAGAAACAAAAAGAAAAATTTTTTACCGAAAGAGACAAGATTCTGCTTAAGCTCTTCTTGTTTGTTTTTTTGATTTGCATAGTGGTCTTAAACTGGAGCGATCTTTCTTGGTTTATGAATTTACAGACCGCTCCCCGCCTTATATCACAAAGAATCCAAGAGTTTATTCCGGAAAGAAGACAAGATGAAGAAACAAAAACGTTTGAGGAAAAAGAGGAAGAGGAGAAAGTTGTTTACTGTGAAAGAGACGAAGTGGTAATTTCTTCTATCGGAGTAACAGCCCCGATTGTAGAAACAACGGGAACAACAGAAGGAGAGTATAGAGCGGCCCTTGATAGAGGTGTAGTCCGCTTTCCGGAAGGAGCTTATCCCGGAGAAAAAGGGCTTCTTGTTCTTCTTGGCCACTCGGCTCCTCCCGGATGGCCCGATATTAATTACGACCGCGTTTTTACCGAAATAGATAAATTAAAAGAAGGAGACAAGGTTGAAGTTTGCCACAACAACAAACTTTCTGTTTACACGGTGGTTAACGAAGAAATAGGAAAGCAAGTATATGGAGTGGGGGAAGATGTTCCTCTTCTTTATCCAGGAGAAAATAAAAAAGAATTGGTTTTAATGACTTGTTGGCCTCCCGGGAGCAGTGCCAACAGAATAGGTATTCGCGCCGTTGTGAAGTGACCACTCTCTATATATTCCTCTCTTGACTTAATTTTAAAATAGTACTATAATAGAAAGGCCGTTAGGGTGAAGATTGTTCTTTTTAAAAAATATCGCGCTTGCGCGCGTGGTATAAAAATTTTTGGAAAGGAGTGGTAAGAGTGAAAAAGACGCAGGAGCAAAAAAAGAAAGAATCTATTAGATACGTAGCCTATTGGGTCATGCTAATTTTGGTAATAGTTGCAATATTGGTAGTTGGAGGAATTATTGCAATAGGTTACTTTACAGCCGAATTAGTTGAGCCGGAAGAACCGATTGAAGAACCTGAGCCGGAGCCCGAGCCCGAGTTCTTCCTCGACGGAATAGAAATAGATGAGGACCAATTGAGGAGGAAGATTGCTCAGGAGAAAGTTGGGCCTTACCCTTTTTATGAAACAAAGGGTAAGGTAATTACCTGGCAGGAGATTGTTGAAGAAGTCGATGAAGGCCTCGTCGATGTTATCTTCAGCAAAATAATTAAGCTTAGCCAGGTGACTAGGGCGGAATTGGATCAGATCATAGAAAGGGAGGATAGGGTTTATTTTGTCACGATTCCCGAGGGAACGTGGCGGATAAATACTTTTTTCCGGTACGGTGAGGCTCATGTGATGAGGGCAAGGAGAGCAGCGCAAGACGAAATAGCTCTTGCCAACAAATGTGGAGAGCCTATTCTTTTGGTTCGGTGTCTTAACCCTGTTAAACTCACCGACCCGCCGCCTCCTCCGCCGCCTCCAGAGCCCGAGCCCGAACCCGAAATAAGGAGGCCGGATCCGCCGAAGATAACAGTTCCTTCGACGCCTAGCAGACCTACACCTACACCCCGGCCCAAAAAGCCTACGCCGAGCAAACCGGGGCCAGGCCCCGGACCTCCGCCGCCTCTTCACCCATAATACGGCAAAGAGGGATTTTCCCTCAAAGGGAGAGTTTGTATTCTTTTTGTGCAAATTCTCCCCTTTCCCAATAAAAATTTAAAAAAGTTTTTATTGTGAAGGGGAATTAATAACCATTAAAAATAAAAATATGTTTTACAAAAACAATTTTAAAACAAAAACAAGAATTGTTTTAGCGCTGTTTTCTTTAGCGTTCTTTGCAGTTGCCCTTCTTCCTTATACAGGGTACTCTTCCGGAGTACCGGTGTTTAACGAAGACCCCAGGGACCGTAAGACGCTTGAAGTAGGAAACAGAACACAAGACGTCACTTGGAGAAGCACCATTTCCGCTAATCCGGGAGACGATGTTTCTTTTGCCGTTTATTACCATAATAATACAGAGGGTACATTGGCAAAAGATACAAGAATCAGGATTGACTATCCTTGTTCTCCGCAAGGCAGGATTGTTCCTACAGCCTATCTTTGGGCGAGTAACGCCTCTCTTGTTAGCGATACGGCGGTAATAAATGTTACTGATACTCCACAAAAGTTAATTTTTGAAGATACCGCCAGATGGTATCCGGACAGAGGAAGCACGGCTGTTAATATTCCTATTGAAAAAGTGGGTGCTTGTAGCGCGCTGGTAAATATCGGGGACATTGAAGGGTGCTGGCCATACCAGGGGTATGTTGTTTTTGATGCTACTTTAACAGATTATGAAAAAGAAGAGCCCGAAGGAAGTTTAAGTTGTTACAGCGAAACGGAAGACTCTATTCGCTTGAGCTATGACTTTAAAGACGGGTCCAGCGCTTCTCTGTTTAGAGGAAACACACGTCTTAGCATTCTTGGGAGCGGAGACAGGTCCGGAACGTACAGAGATACGGGACTTTCTCCCGACACCTCTTACACCTACTACTTAAGAGATGGAACAAGCACTTCTTCTCCCCGCCTCGCTAGAGTTGTTTGCCGGACGGAAAAAGAGAAGGTAGATCCTCGGGGAGATCTTGAGTGTTACAGCGAAACGGAAACTTCCATCAGGCTGTGGTACGAATTTGAAGACGGTTCTAGCGCTTCTCTCTTTAGAGGAAGTAGGAGGCTTTCTATTCTTGGTTCAGGAGACAGGTCCGGAACGTACAGAGATACGGGACTTTCTCCCGACACTTCTTACACCTACTACCTAAGAGACGGAACGAGCACTTCTTCTCTCCGCTTGGCAAGAGTGGTTTGCCGGACGGATTATAAGGACAAGGAAGAAGAGCTTTCGGTAACAAAAAGAGTAAAAAGCGTTGACAGAGATACTATTTACACGAGCTCTCTAAACGCTTCTCCCGGAGAACTTCTAAATTACTCTATAAGGATTACGGCGAGAGATGCCGAAGCGAGAGATGTTTTCGTGAAAGACACTCTTACCACGCGCCTTATCTATGACGGAAATCTGAGAGTTGACGGATCAAGAGTTTCCGGAGATATTGAAAGCGGAATAAAAATTGGCGATATTCCCGCCGGAGAGTACAAGACAGTTACTTTTGACGTGAGAGTTGCCGGAGAAGACAGATTTCTTATTGGAACGACCTCTCTTACCAATGTGGCCAGAGCGGAATCAAGGAACGCGTCCGACACGGGAAGTGCAACAGTGCGCGTTGAAAGAGAGAGAGTAGTAACTCCTCCCACCGAAGTACCAACCGGTATCACCGGAAACACTTTGCTTGACTATGTTGTTTTGCCGTTTCTTCTGGCCGTTGTAATATTCATTCTCTTTAAAAAGCATTTTATCGCTTTAACAAAAAAGTTGGATGAGGCCGGGAAAGAAATCAGGGAGAGTTGGCAGTAAAAAGAAAGAATTGCATTTTAGAAAACGGAAGGGAATCCCTTCCGTTTTTGCTTTTTGTTATTATATTTTCGGCTATTATTTGATTTATGGAGAAAAAAGATTATAATTTGCAAGTATGCGTTATCAAAACACAATCACGGGGATAATGATTATTCTTGTATTGGCGGGAGGAGTTTTCTCCTTTTTTTACTTTTCTTTTGACCAGATAATGAAAGAGACCGTAGGAGAGTTTTTCTCCGACTACTTTGCCGACTTTAATCGTGTGGAAATTGACGATGTCATAGAAGATATAGGCGAGGTCTGGTCTCCGGGACCTCTTGTCAAGGAAGACGATAACCATCTCTCGGGTGTTCTGACAAGAGCAGGGATAATCGGAGAAACCAACAGAGAAAGAGAAGCTCGTAATGTTGCGCCGCTTTCTGAAAACCAAAAACTGAACGGGATTGCAAAAATTAAACTTAACGATATGTTTGAAAATCAGTACTTTGCTCACATTTCTCCCTTGGGAGTAGGAGTGGCCGATATTGCCAAAGACACAACCTACGAGTATCTTCTTATAGGAGATAACCTGGCAATGGGAAACTACAGGGATGACAGCGATATTGTTAATGCCTGGATGATGAGCCCCGGTCACAGGAGAAATATCCTAGAGGAAAGATACGGGGAGATAGGGGTAGCGGCCGGAAAAGGGAATTATGAGGGAAGAGAGATATGGATGGCGGTTCAGGTCTTTGCAATGCCTTCTGACGCTTGTCCGGAGGTAGATGCAAACTTAAAAAGAGAAATAGAAAGAAAGAAAGCGCGGGCGGAAGAACTGTTGAGCGAAAGAGATGCTTTGCAAAGAGAAATAGATGCTATCAGACCGAGAGGGGGAGAAGAACACATAGCCAAAGTTAGTGAATACAACAAGCTTGTGGAAACATACAATAACCTTATTAAATCCCTGGATACCCTCATAGAAGAATACAATCAACAGATTGAATTAAGAAGGAGGTGTGTTGTCGGGGAAGGGCTTACCATCTGAAGACGTATCTCATGGATTTTTCCGGAATAATTGAAAAGCATTACGCCCAACATCCGGAAGCTTATCGTGTTTTGATTTCTCACAGCAGGGCGGTGGCGGAAAAAGCGCTTCTTATTGCAAAAAAAGCGGAGCATTTCTCTCCGGACTTGAAGTTTATAGAAGAAGCGGCCATGCTTCACGATATAGGAATATTCCTTACCGATGCGAAAGATATAGGGTGTTTCGGAGAAAAACCCTACATTTGCCACGGAGTTTTAGGAAGAAAAATTTTAGAAAAAGAAGGATTCCAAAAACACGGACTAGTTTGCGAAAGACATATCGGGGTGGGAATAACAGCAGAGGAGGTGAAAAGCAAAAACCTTCCTCTACCTCTAAAGAACATGTCTCCTTTGTCGGTAGAAGAGGAAATAATCTGCCTTGCGGATAAATTTTTCAATAAAAGCAGTAATAATGCTTTTCAGGAAAAAACCGCCGGCCAAATTAGAAAATCTCTTTTAAAACACGGGAAAAGCAAAGTGGAAAAATTCAATTTACTTTTGGAAAAATACGGAATAAAGTAATATTATATTGATATTTTCAGAAGCGTTTGGTAGACTGGAATAATAACTCTAAAAAAAGTGAACAGGTTAAAAATAACCATAATTTTTATACTCGCCGTTACTCTTTTTTTGGGCAGTGTTTTTGTTTATTTAAGGAGAGACGGAAGATATGTAGACGATGGACCGGAAGTTGAGGGAGAACATTACTCTAACGAGGAATACGGCTATTCTTTGATTTACCCGTTAGGATGGGATGTTCGAGAAAAAGAAACGCGAGCGATGTTTCCTCTTATTTCAAGAGACAGTTTGCCGCAATTTGACGGAGATTTTGAGACATACAGGCAAGTTTTCCGGGCGGATCTGGAAGGAAGATCTCCTCTTACTTATATAGAAGGAAAGATTGATTACAGCATAGAAAAGCACCTTTACTTAAATACGAACGATTTTACCATTAGGCAGTGGTATGATATTGCCGCTCTCACGGATGCGTATTCCCAGAAAAAGATAACGGAAGGAGAGTTTATAAGAATGAGCAACGAAGTTTTAAATAGGGGAGAAGTAAAGACCTCAAGAGAGAAGATTTTTGACCCTTGGGTGTCTCGAGGAGAGATAATAACGGTGGGCGGTAAAGAGGTTCTTAAAGCTACCTCGTACGCTAAAGCGAGATATGACGGATACCAGTACTATATAACGGCTCTCGGAGACTATTTTTTCGTTTTTCGTTTCGGTTACGGAGGAGCGGTCATCCCAAGAGAGATGTGGCAGAGAAGCGACGGACATGTGAAAAATATGATCAGATCGCTTAGGCTCTTTTGATTTTGATTTGGAAATATGGAAATAAATGAGTTTGAAAAATTGGTAAAAGAAGCGGTAAGAGAGCTTCCTCCGAAAATAAAAGACAAAATGGACAATGTAGCGATATGTGTTGAGGAGAAACCAAACCGAAGGATCGAAAAAAAAGTAAAAGGGACAAGAAAAAAAAGCTTCCTTCTCGGCCTTTACCAAGGAGTTCCAAAAAACATATGGGGAAGAGGGTTCGGAGGAGTATTGCCCGATAAAATCACAATTTACAAAGATTCTATAGAGCGCTTTGCCAGAACAGAAGAAGACATCAGGAGTCTGGTTCAGAAAACCGTTTATCATGAGGTTGCCCACCACTTCGGGTTTGGCGAGAGAGAAGTAAGGGAATTGGAAAAATCTTATAAAAGAAGAAAAGAAGAGTAATTTTTATGCAGTTTAAGATAAAGTGGTGGCAGCTTATTTTTTACGAAACGGCGATAATCTCTTTGGGGATTATTCTCGGAGCTTACTGGAGCTGGTTTTTTTCCGACTATCTTTACCTTTTTCTTTTCCTTTTTGCTGTTTGCGGAGGGGACACCTTATATTTTCTTATAAAACAAACAAACGAATAGCTTTTCGCTTTTAGCTTTTCGCTTTTAGCTTCCAAAATATGTCCCAGTACTATAACGGAAAAAGAAAAAAGAACATTTACCATCCGCAAGACGGCGAACCGTTCAAAGTGAGTAGGTCAAAAATTGATCTCTTTTTAAATTGCCCCCGCTGTTTTTACATCGACAGGCGTCTTGGAGTAGGGACTCCTCCGGGATTTCCTTTTGCCATTAATTCGGCGGTAGATAAGCTATTAAAACAAGAGTTTGATATTCACCGCAAAGAGGGAACGGTCCACCCCCTGCTTGAGAAGTACGGAGTTGACGCTGTTCCCGCTCAAAGGAAAGAGATGGAAGACTGGAGAAACAACTTCAAGGGAGTTTGCTTTTATCACCAGCCAACCAATCTGCTTGTAAGCGGAGCAATTGACGATCTGTGGATAAATAAGAAAGGGGAGTATATTGTTGTTGACTACAAGGCGACGAGCAAAGACGAGGAAATTACTACCCTTGATAAGGAGTGGCAAGACTCGTATAAAAGGCAGATGGAAGTGTACCAGTGGCTTTTAAGAAAAAACGGTCTTGAGGTTTCCGATACGGGATACTTTGTATACTGTAACGGGAAAACCGATGTTGAGGCGTTTAACGGAAAAATAGAGTTTGATGTTACTCTTATTCCTTACAAAGGAAACGACGGCTGGGTGGAAGATACTCTCTACAAGATAAAAGAAATCTTAGACGGCAAAGAGGTTCCCGAATCTTCTCCGGATTGCGACTTTTGCTTATACCGCAAGGAAGTAAATAAAGTTGTGACAAATGACAAATAACAAATGACAAATAACCCCAGTACAACAGCAGAGCTGTGTACGGGACAGGCAAATGACCAATAATATCTGACAACTGACATCTGACAATTTAATTTAATAGTCAAATGTCAAGTGTTAAATGTCAAATGTCGTTAGTAGTTATAAGTCATAGGTCATAAGTCATTTTTGTTTGACTTTTTGCTTTCCTTTGTTAAAATTCCTCCGCTTATTCATTAACTGCTCGCTTGCCCTGTAAGCGAGATTAAAAAAATGAAAGGATATGTAGGAGATATAGAAAAAGAAACAAAAGAAAATAATAACTTCCGCAAAGTTCTTTACACCGCTAAAAACAGCCAACTTGTGGTAATGAGTATAGAACCGGGAGGTGAGATAGGAGAAGAAGTACACGACCTGGATCAGTTTATCAGAGTTGAAAAAGGGAAAGGGAAAGCTGTTTTAGATGGTGTTGAGCACGAGCTGGAGGACGATTATGCGGTAGTTATTCCCTCCGGGGTGAGGCACAACGTGGTAAATACCGGTAACGAACCGATGAAACTTTACACGGTTTACTCTCCTCCCGAGCACCGAGACGGAGTAGTCCACGAGACACGGGAAGAGGCAATGGAAGACGAAGAACATTTTGACGGAAAAACAACCGAATAAAAAATACGGTGCAACAAGAAAAACCCCGGGAGTTTACTTCCGGGGTTTTTGTTATTTCTGCTTGCGTCTCCTAAGACCTTGTTTTTTTAAGGGGGAAGTGATATAATGTATAAGGTTTTTTCGGAAGATCTTTTAACATTACTCTAAACTCTAAGGGAGGTTTTACCGTGTTATCAGCCGAAGAAGGATTACAGAGGCAATTGGAGGAGATTCAGGAAAGGATAAGGAAAAAGGTCAGTGAGAAGGCAAATGTCAGCATGAGGAAGGAGGAAACAGAATACATCACACTTTCCGAAGAAGTTTCTCATTTGAAAGCAAGAGAAAAAAGATTGCTTGAAGAAATCCGCAACGGAAATGGAAGGGACTACTGTGAAATAGGGGCTTTCTTTGTTTCCTGTCCGGGGGAGTGTGATGATGAGGAAGAATGCAACGGGAAGTGTGAAAAAAGCTACTCCCGATACGGGAAAATTCTTCTAAAGGAGGATGTTTTCAGTTCAGTCTGCGAGCCAGAGCTGTTGGTTATTGACAAAGAATCAAGGATCGGGAAAAGAATAGATGAAATTGATGTCGGAGCGATTATTATCTATCGAGACGAGAAGAAACACTCCATCAGGATTGATAGCAAAAGGTATTTTGAGTAAATATAATTTCCAATATCCTCCGAAAGAACCAAAGAGGAGCCTCGGCTCCTCCTTTCCTTTTTATTGACAGAGGTTGTAATTTATGTCATCATGCAGGTTGCTCAAGTAGGCGAGACAATCGCTCTCTGCAAAATCGCAGAGGGAGGAAAGTCCGAACACTCCCCGGCCATGCCTCACTGCGTTCGGCCTGGAATTTCGAATTTCAAATTTCAAATAAATTTCAAATGATTTAATTTTAAATTAAGTCATTAAGAAATTTAAAATTTAATTGAAATTAAAAATTTAAAATTTAAAATTCCACCCGAGCATAGCGAGGTGTGGCTGGGAGCAGGGTAGCGGGTAATTCCCGTCCGCCGTGAGGCGAGGGGTGCGAACAGAGACGCTTGAATTCGAGAGGATTTAAGCACCCTATATCCAGTGGTATAGGGTGAGCTTCGGAAGCAATTTCGAAGTTGAAACGGCTAAATCCCTACCCGGGTGCAAGGGCAAACATAACGGCGCTTTGCGCTGTTAGGGTAGCCCGCTGGAGCTTGGTGGCAACATCAAGCCAAGATAAATGATTGTCCTCGACAGAATTCGGCTTATTGCCTGCTTGAGCTTTTTTATATATTCCATATAGTTAGATAATGATTAAACATATCATAAACTCCCGAGCTGGGACTATAACTTTTGCCGCGGGACTGATTGCTTTTTCGGTGGGTGTTAGTGCGATACTTGGCCTTCTGAGAGACCGCCTTTTAGTTAGCTACTTTGATGTCAGCCGGCTTGATGTTTATTTCGCCGCTTTTAGTATTCCCGACTTTATTTACGGAATCGTGATAACAGGTGGGATCGTAGCCGCTTTTTTACCGGTTTTTGCGAGTACCAGGGAAAAAGACGAGAAAGAAGGATGGAAGCTTGCAAATAATACTCTGAATGCCCTTTTTATCGTTATTTCTTTTTTTTGTGCTTTACTTTTTGTCCTTGCGCCGTTGATTGTTCGGGTCATTGTGCCCGGATTTCCTCCGGAATATGTTAAGGAAACGGTTCTTCTGACCCGTATAATGCTCGCAAGCCCCATCCTTTTGGGGATATCCAGCTTGTTTTCCGGCGTTTTGCAGTATTTTGACCGTTTTTTGGCTTACTCGCTGGCTCCTATTTTTTACAATATCGGAATTATTTTCGGTATTGTTTTTTTTACTCCCTATCTCGGGCTTGTCGGCCTTGCTTACGGGGTGATATTTGGTTCTCTGTTACACTTTTTAATTCAGGTGTTACCGGCTCGGTCTTCAGGATTTTCTTACAAACCGGTTTTGGATTTTAACCAGAAGGAACTGCGGCGCATTCTTTATCTTGTCCTTCCGAGGGTTCTTGGCCAGATTTCCGTTAAGGTAAATATCATCGTGATTACCGCTTTGGCGTCTCTTTTGGCGGCAGGGAGCATTTCTGTTTTTAATCTGGCTAACCACCTACAGTCCTTTCCCGTACGGGTTATAGGAGTTGCTTTTGCCGTAGCTGCCTTTCCTGCTTTTTCGCGATCTTTGGCCTTAAAGGATAAAAAAAGATTTTTAGAAAACTTTTCTATGGTAATAAGGCAGGTTCTCTTTTTAATTATTCCGGTGAGCGTTGTAACTTTTCTCTTAAGAGCGCACATTGTTCGTCTTGTTTTGGGAGTGGAGGGTTTTGAGTGGTGGGAAACCCGTCTTACGGCGGCCAGCCTGGGTATTTTTGCTTTCTCTTTTTTCGCTTCCGCCTTAGTCCATATTTTGGTGCGCGCTTTCTTTTCTTTTCAGGACACTAAAACACCGGTAATCGCTTCCCTTATTTCCATGGGAACGAGCATCGGGCTTTTCTTCTTTTTTATCTGGACACTCGGGTTTGACAACTTTTTTCGTACTTTTATGGTGTTTGCCTTGAGATTGGAGACCATAGCGGAAATTGAGGTAATCGCTTTTCCCTTGGCCATTCTTGTGGCATCGGTTTTGCACCTTTTTCTCCTTCTCTACTTTTTAAGAGAGAGGGTTGGAAACTTTTACAAAATGGGAATTGGGGGATGTCTCGGAAGAACGCTTTTTTCTTCTTTTGTAATGGGAGCTTCTATTTTTTTGACTCTGCGGATAGCGGGAAACTTTTTAGAGCTTGATACTTTCACCGCAGTTTTTTTGCATGCTTTTTTTGCCCTGGCAATAGGAGCGGCTGTTTACCTTTTTTCTTCCAGACTGCTCAAAGCACCCGAACTTGCGGGAATTAGCCGCGCGTTTAGAAAATAGCTTTATGGAGATAAGAAATTTTTGCATAATCAGCCATATTGACCACGGAAAATCCACTCTGGCGGATAGATTTTTGGAGATTACGGAAACGGTTTCCAAAAAAGACATGCAAGAGCAGTTTTTAGACAGTATGGAGCTTGAAAGAGAAAGAGGGATTACTATCAAGCTTCGTCCGGTAAGAATGTTGTATAAGGGGTATGTTCTAAACATGATAGATACTCCCGGACACGTTGATTTTTCGTACGAAGTTTCCCGTTCTCTTGCTGCGGTTGAAGGAGCTATTTTACTTGTTGATGCCACTAAAGGGATTCAAGCACAGACCCTTGCCAATCTCGATCTTGCCCGGAGCAGGGGAGAGGAATTTAAAATTATACCGGTGATAAATAAAATAGATCTTCAGAGCGCGGAAGTGGAAAAGACAAAAGAAGAGATGGTTCAGGCGCTCTGGGTGAAAAAAGAGGAAGTAATCTCTATTTCCGGAAAAGAGGGAACAAACGTAGAAAAAGTTTTAGAAGCTGTTATCCGGGATATCCCTCCTTTTAAAGCTTCCGAGACAAAAAGCGAAACGCCTTTCAGGGCCCTTGTTTTTGACTCCGAATATGATTCTTATAAGGGGGTGGTGGCATATATCAGGGTTGCAAACGGAGAGCTTGCATCAAAAGACAAAATTTATTTCTTTGCCTCCAGAACGGGAGGAGAAGCAAAGGAAATTGGTTTTTTCTCTCCCAAGCGTTTTTCCAGGGAAAAGCTTTCTTCCGGGGAGATAGGATATATTGCTACCGGAATAAAAGAGGTGGGGGTTGTCAGAACGGGAGACACAGTAGCAAGACAGGGAGAAAAAGTACTTCCCTTGAAGGGATACGAAGATCCCAAGCCCATGGTTTTTAGCAGTTTTTATCCGCGTGAGGCAGGGGACTATCCTTTATTCCGTAAGGCCCTTTATGAGATAAAGCTTACCGACCCAGCCCTTATTTTCGAGCCGGACTTTAAAGAGGGTTTCGGAAGGGGTTTCCGGTGCGGGTTTTTAGGATCACTTCACTCGGAAATTATTTCCGAAAGATTGAGGCGGGAATATGACTTGGATCTTGTTGTTTCCATGCCTTCTGTAACTTTTAAAATTGTAGAAAAAAACGGGAAAGAAAAGGAGATAAGGTCGGCTCCCGACTGGCCTGATGAAAGCCGTATTGCGGAAATAAAAGAACCATGGGTAACTCTGGAAGTGATTACTCCGGCAACTATGATGGGAAATGTTACCGATGTTCTCGGAAAATTGAAGGGGAACTATATTGATACTCGTTATCTTTCCCCGGAAAGAGTTCTCGTTGCTTATGAAGCTCCGCTCAGGAAAGTGATTACCGGATTTTATGACGATCTGAAAGGCGCTACCAAAGGATACGCTTCTGCCGGGTATAAAGTGAAGGGATTTTATACCGGGAATCTGGTAAAAATGGAGATACTTATTGCCCATCGGGTTGATGAGGCGTTTTCCATGATAGTTTCTCGAGATGAGGCTTACAGTGAAGGGAAAAGAGCGGTCTCCAACCTAAAAGAAGCAATTCCCGCCCAACAGTTCGCAGTAGCTCTTCAGGCGAGAACAGGGGGAACGGTAATTGCCCGTGAAACGATTAAAGCAAGAAGAAAGGATGTTACCGGGTATCTCTACGGAGGAGATGTCACCAGAAAGAAAAAGCTTCTGGAAAAACAGAAAAAAGGGAAAAAACGGCTGGAAAAGGAAGGAAAAGTGAGCATCCCCCAGGAGGCGTATTTTAAAGTGTTTCGGAAATAAAGAGAGCCGTCTTTTTGATAAAAAAGGAAAGAAAAGGTATAATTTAAAGGATGGGCAAAAAAAAGAGACAAGAGAAGAGAAAAGAATATCTGATTCTTATCCCCCTCCTTTTGGTTTTTGGCTTGCTTGTTTTTTTTAATATAAACGTATATCGCCAAAGAGAGGTTGCTAGAGAACATCTTCTTCGGGCAAAGGAAGACCTGCGGAAAATTTCCGGAGAAGAAGATTTTCCGATATTAGAGATAACCGAAGAAGAAATTGAAAAAGAGATAGAGAGAATTGCCAGAGAACAACTTCTTTTAAGAAAGGAAGGAGAAGAGGTTATAGTCATTTCCCGGGAAGAAGGGGAGGAAGAAAAAGAGAAAGAAAAAGAAAAAGAAGAAAGTTTTTTTGAAAGGATTATAGGAATTTTTAAAACAGAGTAAGCTTTAAGAAGGCCGACGTAGCTCAGAGGAAGAGCAACGCTTTCGTAAAGCGTAGGTCGTGGGTTCGAGTCCCACCGTCGGCTCAGTTTAAATTCATGGAAATAGAAAAAGAAATAAAAGAGATAGAAGAGAAAGTCCGCCGGATGGCGGAGTGTCTTTGAGATTGAAAGAAAGAAAAAAAGGAAAAAAGAGCTTGAAGCACAGGCAGCGAAGGAAAGTTTTTGGCAAAATCCCCAGGAGGCGGTAAAAAAGCAGAAGGAGTTAGCTTCTTTGAAAGAAGAGTTGGAGAAAATTGATTTTTTCCGGGAGAAAATAAAAGAGATAAAAGAGGTGCATAGCGAGCTTGGCAAAGAAGAAAGCCTGTTAAAAGAGCTCTTTGACGAGTTAGAAAATTTAAAGAAAGATATCACCAAGGAGGAGTTTAGAATTCTTCTATCCGGGAAGTATGATAAAAGCGATGCACTTCTTGAAATATCTTCGGGTGCGGGAGGAAGGGATGCGGAAGATTTTGTGGCTATGATTTTACGGATGTACGAGCGTTACGGAGAGAGAAAAGGGCTTAACACAAAGCCGGTATCTGTTTCCTACGGAGAAGCCGGCGGTCCGGAAGGAAGAGTGGGAATAAAGAGTGTTTCTTTGGAAGTTAAGGGAAACTATGCATTCGGTTTCCTAAAAAGAGAAAGCGGAACTCATCGTCTTGTAAGAAAGTCCCCGTTTTCTTCTTCCGGAGTAAGACATACTTCTTTTGTACAGGTTGAAGTTTTTCCAATAATAGATAATAATAATCTGCAGTTGGAAGTTAAGGAAGACGATCTGAGGGTGGATACTTTTCGGGCGTCCGGTCCGGGAGGGCAGTATGTAAACAAAAGAGAAACGGCGGTTCGGATCACCCATCTTCCTACGGGGATTACAGCGAGTTCACAGAGCGAAAGGCTGCAAGGAGAGAACAAAAAAAACGCGATGAATATTTTACTCTCTAAGTTACACCAGATAAAAGAAGAAGAAAAGAAAAAAGAAGTAGAAAAGGCGAAGGGCGAGGTTTTCGGAACAAGCTGGGGGAGCCAGATAAGGAACTATGTTCTTCACCCGTATAAGCTCGTTAAAGATTTACGCACGAAAAAAGAAACGTCGAATGTGGAAGAGGTTTTAGACGGAAATTTAGATTTAATAAAAAATGATTTTTTTTAATCAGGTAAACAAGACATATCCTGCCTATTTGGCAAAAAAGGAAAAAGTTGTTTTGGAGAATGTTTCTTTCAAAATTGAGAAAGGGGAGTTTGTTTGTGTTGTCGGAAGGTCGGGAGCAGGGAAAACCACCCTTTTTAAGATTTTGCTTGGTGAAGAAAAGCCGACAAGCGGAGCTGTTTTGTTTGACGGGAAAGATGTGCACAAAGTTTCTCCCAGAGAGGCTTGTAAAATAAGGAGGAGGATAGGGATGGTGTTTCAAGACTACAAGTTGCTGCAGTCAAAAACAGTGTACGAAAATATTGCTTACGCTATGGAAGTTACCGGAGCCACGGACCAAGAGGTGGAGAAATATGTGCCTGAGATCTTAGAGACAGTGGGGCTTGTAGAGCAAGCTTTTCACTTTCCTCACCAAATCTCTGAGGGAGAAAAGCAAAGAACGGCCATAGCGCGCGCCCTGATCCACGAACCGGATGTTATTTTAGCCGACGAACCTACCGGAGACCTTGATCCCTACAACAAAAAAGACATTCTAGAACTTTTAACCGGGCTTAACCAGTCGGGGGCTACCGTGGTTTTGGCCACCCACGACAAAGAAACGGTTAATAATTTAGGTAAAAGAGTTATCACCTTAAAAGACGGGAAAGTGGCCGGTGATTCTAAAAAAGGAAGATTTGTATTATGAGTAAAAAAAATAGAATTTTAACTTCAATAAAAAGAGCTGCCACTCTTGGGTGGAAGAATTTTCACCGTGAGGGAGGGCTTTCATTTGTGGCGGTATTTGTTTTAATGGTGGTTATTACTTTGTCCGCTTCAATTTTCCTTATAAGAGGAGTGGCGGAGATTGTGATAAGAGACATAGAAGATAAGGCAGATGTGACGGTTGATTTTGAGCTCGGGGTTCCCGAGGAGAGAATACTTGAAATACGCGAAGAGATTGCAGAAGAGTTTGAGGTAAACAGCATGGAATATATCTCTCGTGAAGAAGCGCGAACTATTTTTATCCAGCGCTTTGGAGACAGGCCGGCTGTCATGGAATCGCTAGAAGAGGTGGGAAATCCTTTTCCTGCTTCCCTTAACATCAGGGCGGATGACCCTTATATCTATCGACAGGTATCTGATTTCCTTGAAACAGAGTATGCGGAGCTTGTCTACAATATTGATTTTTATCACCGTGAAGAGGTAATTGCCGGCATTTTTTCTGTCACGGAAAATATAAGGAGAGGAGGAATAATTGTCGGAGTGGTTTTGGGAATCATTGCCGTTTTACTTGTATTTAATACGGTAAAAATGGCTATTTACGGATTAAGGGAAGAAATTCGCGTAATGCGTTTAGTAGGGTCTTCCAATCTTTTTATCCAAAGCTCCTTTATTGCTCAGGGAGCGATTTTGGGGGCGATTGCCGGAGTATCTTCTTTTGTTCTTCTTTTCCTTCTCGGGTTCCTGATTCCTACTACCTACAATATTACTCTTGAGGTAAATCTCCAACAGTACTTCCTGGGGATGTTGCCCATTGTTTTAATTATCCAGCTTGGAATGGGGATTACTCTTGGGGTGTTTTCGAGCTTAATTGCTACTAATAAATATTTGAAATAATGCCGGGTCGTCTAATGGTAGGACGCGAGTTTCTGGCACTCGTAGTCTAGGTTCGAGTCCTAGCCCGGCAGCCTGAGTAATCCTGCACGAACTTATTTTGTTGAGGGGGAAGCGAGCCTGCCTCGCTCCGAATAGAGAAATTTTCCCTGCCTTGCCAAAGCAAGGCAGGGTTTTCCTTTGACAGAGAAACTCTTGAATTTTCCGAATAAAATAAGGCGATTTTGATGTTTTCTTT
>PUMQ01000017.1 GCA_003551435.1 Candidatus Nealsoniibacteriota bacterium | reverse complement strand
ATGGAAAACTGTTTATCAGTGGCTTGATTATTACAATTATCAAAGAATACACTTATCAATTAACGGATTAACGCCTGAAGAAAAGTTAAAAAGTGTTACCCTTGAGTGTTAACTATACACATTCTTCCTTTTTGGCTAACTTTTGGTATAATGAGCTTATGATTTACTATCTAAAAGGGAAAATTGTTGATAAAAAAGAAGATTTTGTCGTTGTTGATGTAAACGGAGTGGGGTACAAGGTTCTTACCGCTCCGGAAACAAGAGATGTTCTCGGGGAGAGGGATACTCTTTTTTGCTTTGTGCAAAAAACGGAAAAAGATGACCGAATTTACGGATTTAAAAAGAAAGAAAATTTGGAGCTTTTTGAAAAGCTGACGAAAATCTCCGGAGTGGGACCCAAAACGGCTTTTCATATCGCCTCTTGCTTTTCCATAGAAGAGTTGCAAAAGGGAATAGAAAAGGAAGATAAGAAAGTGATGGAGAAAATATTCGGCATCGGAAAAAAGAAAGGGCAACAGGTTGTTTTTGAACTTTCAAGAAAGTTTATCCAAGAGAAAAAAAGGCCAAGAAAAAAAGAAAGTGGTCCCGGCAAGAAAGACGAGGCTTTGGAAACCCTGAAAAATCTTGGGTTTTCTGACACAGAGGCGCGAAGGGCGCTTGAAAAAACCGCTCAAGGGAAAAAAGAGGAAGAAAGAGTGGCAGAAGCTCTAAAAATACTGGGAAAATGATTAAGAAATTTCTTTTAAAGCTTACTCCTCTTGTAAGCGCCTATCATCTTTTTTACTCTTTTCTGGGTGCTCTGTTTTGCGGCTTTCCCTCGCGGAAAATAAAGGTTTTTGGTGTAACTGGAACCAACGGTAAAACAACTACCGTACATCTCATTGCCAAAGTTTTTAAAGAAGCAGGGTACAGGGTTGCTGCCTTTTCTTCGGTAAAGTTTGAGATTGCCGGCAAGGAAGAACCCAACCTTTTTAAAATGACCATGCCCGGAAGAGCGACGGTACAAAGACTTTTAAGAAAGGCGGTAAAAGAGAGGTGCCAAGTGGCGATTATGGAAGTAACCTCGGAGGGGATAAAGCAGCACCGGCACAGATTTATCCGTTTTGACACGGCCGTATTTACAAATCTTTCTCCTGAGCATATAGAGTCACACGGAGGATTTGAAAATTACAAAAAAGAAAAAGGAAAACTTTTTCGGGCGGCAAAAAACGTGCACCTCATTAACGTTGACGACGAGAATGCGGATTACTTTTTAAGTTTTGAGAGCAAAGAGAAGTTTTGCGTTGGCATAGAAAAGCATGAAGAAAGAAAGAAGGAAGGAAAAGTTTTCTTAAGAGCGGAAAACATAAGAGCCGTGAACGGCGGAATGAGCTTTAATGTTAAAGAGGATGATTTTTTCTTAGGACTGATGGGAAAGTTCAATGTCTATAACGCGCTTTTTGCTATTGCTCTTGCCAAAAAAGAAAAAGTGCCCATGGAAGCTGTAAAAGAAGCACTCAAAAAAACAAAAGTTATGCCCGGAAGAATGGAAGAAGTTATCTCTTCCCCTTTCAGGGTTATTGTTGATTACGCGGTTACCCCGGTTACTCTGGAGGGACTCTATAAAGAAATTTTAGAAAACCTGTCTCCCAAAAATCTCATCTCTGTTTTTGGCTCTTGCGGAGGAGGGAGAGACAAATGGAAGAGGCCTGTTTTAGGGGAGATAGCCGCAAAGTACTGCGATAAGATAATTCTTACCGATGAAGATCCGTACGATGAAAACCCAAAACAGATTTTGTCTGAAATAAAATCTGGAATTTCAAATTCCAAATTTCCAATTTCCAATTTTTATGAAATTTTAGATAGAAAAGAAGCTATAAGAAAAGCGTTGGAGTTGGCAGAGCCGGGAGACGTAGTAACGGTTACCGGAAAGGGAAACGAACCGTGGATGTGTGTTGCCGGCGAAAAAAAGATTCCGTGGGATGACCGAAAAATAATCCGCGAAGAATTCTCAAAACTGGCTCAACACTAATTTGCGAAGGTCCGACCTCTGCAAACTTGCGAAGGTCGGACCTTTGCAAGCTTTAAAAGCGATGGTTTCCAAAAAAGATTTTAGAAAAATAAACGACTATCTTTGGGAGATTCCGAAATCTTTCAGGAGCGATATGCGTGTTCCCGCCCGGATTTATGCCTCAGAGAAGATGCTGGAGGATATTTTTAAAGACAGGTCGGTAGAGCAACTCATAAACGGAACTACACTGCCGGGTATTGCTAAGCACGCAGTAGCCATGCCCGACTGCCACGAGGGGTATAGTGTCCCGATTGGGTTTGTGGGAGCAATTCGGACATCGGACGGAATTATTTCTCCTGGGGCTTGCGGGTTTGACATAAATTGCGGAGTCAGATTGTTGAAATCGGAGCAATCAAAGGAAGAAGTGAAAAGTTATTTGGAAAAATTGGCATCCGCAATCCAGAAAGAAGTTCCTTCCGGACTGGGGCGCGGGCACAAGATAAATCTTTCGGTTGCGGAAATAGATAGAGTATTGGAAGGAGGAGCTCCCCACTTGGTTAAAAACGGTTATGGAGAAAAAGAAGATGCGGAAAATTGCGAGTCGGGCGGACGATTGGAGTTAGCGGATCCTTCTACTGTTTCTCATCGCGCTAAAAATAGAGGCAGGGACCAAGTTGGAACTCTCGGTTCCGGAAATCATTTTTTGGAACTCCAAAAAGTAGAAGAAATTTTTGACGAGGAAACGGCCAAGGTTTTCGGATTATTCAAAAACCAAATTGTAATAATGATCCACTGCGGTTCAAGGGGCTTGGGACATCAGGTTTGCTCTGATTATCTAAAAGAGTTTACTCCCTTGATGCTTGGTAAGTACAAGATTAAAGTTCCGGACAAGGAGTTTGCCTGCGTTCCTTTCAGCTCTTCCGAAGGCCAAAGATATTTTAAAGCCATGGCAGGAGCGGCAAACTACGCTTGGGCAAACAGGCAGATGATTACTCACTTTGTAAGAAAAGCGTGGCGAAATGTTTTAAGAGAAGAATCTTCTCTTTCAGTTTTGTATGATGTAGCCCACAATATTATAAAAAAAGAAAAGTATGTTATTAACGGAAAGGAAACGGAGGTTGCTCTGCACCGCAAAGGGGCAACTAGGGCCTTTCCTCCGAAGTCTTTGGAGATTTCGGAAAAATACCGGAATGTGGGACAGCCCGTTTTAATTCCCGGAAGCATGGGAACCGCTTCTTATATCCTAGCGGGAACAAAGAGCGGCGAGGAAGCGTTTTACTCTACCGCTCACGGAGCGGGGAGAACAATGTCCCGGCATGCGGCAAAGAGATCTGCTTCTGGACAGGAAGTGGTAAAAGAATTAAAATCGAAAGGTGTTCTTGTAAAATGCCTTTCTCCGAGAGGTATCGCGGAAGAAGCGCCTTTCGCGTACAAGGATATAGAAAGCGTAATAGAAACGGTGTACAGCGCGAAACTGGCAAAAAAGGTAGCTAAACTGGTTCCGCTGGTGGTTATTAAAGGCGAGTAGACATGAAAAAACTTCCAAGAAGCGCAAGAAAACATATAAGAAGGGAAAAAGCTCGCATAAGACGGGAGTTTTCGGATAAAAATACAGTAGAAGAAAAAATAAAGGAAGTTCTTAAAAAATTTAAAAAAGAAAAAAATGACCATTGAAGAAATTTATAAGCTAGCCGTTAAAAGAGGAGTGGAAGCGGATCTTCGGGGGAAAAAGGAGATTGAGAAGATGCTTTCCCGGGTTAAAAAGAGATACGAGGGAATGAAAAAGGAAGAAAAGGAGGAGTTTGACAAGGAAAAGCTGGAGAACCCTTTTTCCGATACAAGGATTCTTTTCGGAAACCCGAAAAAGAAAGTAAAAAAGGTCCTTGTAGGAATTGACATTGACGGGGAAGAAATACTTTTGGCAAAGATGCTCGGCGATGTGGATCTGGTTATTGCCCACCACCCGCGGGGGAAAGCTATGGCGGGAATTGACGATGTAATGCAGTTGCAGATAGACATAATGGAGATGTACGGAGTTCCGGTAAATATTGCAGAGAAGCTTCTTAAAAAAAGAATACAGGAAGTTACTCGGGGGCTTTCTCCGGGTAATCACAACCGAGTGGTGGATACCGCAAAACATCTGGGCGTTCCTCTAGTGTGCATTCATACTCCCTGCGATAATTTGGCGGTAAAATTTGTCGACCAAAAAATAAAAAAAGACAACCCCGTTTTTGTAGAAGATATCGTAAAATCTCTTAAAAATATTTACGAGTACAAGGAAGCGTCAAAAATCGGGACGGGACCAAAGATTTTTGTGGGAGGAAAAGAAAATAGAACGGGCAAGATTATTATTTCCGAGATGACCGGAGGAACCGAAGGAACCGCGGAGATGTACGAGAGACTCTCTCAAGTTGGAGTAGGAACGGTGGTCGGGATGCATATTTCCGAAAAACACAGAGAAGAAGCGGAAAAAGCGCACATTAACGTAGTTATTGCCGGACACATCTCTTCGGATTCCGTAGGAGTAAATATCTTCCTTGACGAGCTTGAGAAAAAAGGAGTGGAAATTGTTCCCTGTTCCGGGCTTATCAGAAAGCCCAGCAATTAAAATGGAAAAACTTTCTGCTGCCAGAGTATTTCTTATAGAGCTTTTTTTCTTTGCTCTCACTCTTTCTTTGGGAATCCTGACTGCTATCAGGATGACAGCTTCTTCTTCTGGAGCTATTTACACGGAAAGAGGCCTTGCTGGAGATTCCTTTTCTCCTTTAATGTTTATTTTCTACTTTTTGGTGGCGACGGCGGTCGTCGTCTTTATTTCAAAAACAAAAGAAGCAGGCAAAGGGAAAAAAGCTTTCTTCAGGTTTGTTTTTTTGATTTGTGCTCTCATGGGAGGGTATCTCGTTTTCTTTTCTCTTTTCGGAAGTATTTTTGCGCTTTCCATATTCCTTCTTGCTTTTTGGTGGTATAAGAGGCCGTATATTTTTCTTCACAATTTTCTTATGGCTCTCGGTATTGCCGGAGTGGGGGCGGTTATTGGCGGATTTTTTGAGCCCTTGGAAGTAATGTTCCTTCTTTTCTTCTTTTCTCTTTATGATTTCATAGCTGTTTACAAAACAAAACACATGGTAAAGATGGCCGAAGAAATGGTGCAAACAAAAGTGGTGCTGGGATTTGTCGTCCCCTTTTCTTTCTCTCAGCTTAAAGACGATATGTCTTCTAAAAAAAGAGGCGAGTTTGCCGTTCTCGGAGGAGGAGATGCCGCTTTCCCTCTTTTTTTCGCCTCATCTGTAGCAAGCTTCAGCCCGGCAGGGGCGGTGGCAATTGCTCTTTTTTCCTGCCTGGGATTAGCTTTGGGATTTTATCTTTTCCTTGTTTTGGGGAAAGGGAAGCCCGTTCCGGCACTTCCTCCGATAGCTCTTTTTTCCATCTTCGGATATTTGTTTTCTCTTCTTTTTTTATAACATGATTTTTAAAAAAATCTATATTGACAAAGGTGTGGAAAAGTGTAATATGGAAAACGCCTATGAAGCGAGAAATCAATAGAAAATACCCGTCTTTGAGGCTCTGTAAGAAAGCAGACGTTCGTGCTTTACTTACCGGGACCGTAAAAAAGAGGGGGAGACGGATGATCTAAAAAGGGCCTCGAACGCAACTTATCAGAACACCGAACGTATCTCTCCCCCATAAAGGCGGGAGAATTATTTTTAATATCATGGGAAACAAAAAATATTACCTCACCCAAGATGGGCTAGAGAAGGTAAGAAAGGAATACGAAAAGGCGAAGGAAGCAAGAAGAGAGAAAATAAGAGAGGAATCTCCTGACGTTTTTCATTCGGAGGATGTTAATCCGGAGTATCTTACTTTCCGCAAAGAAATGGGTATTTTAGAAGAGAAGATAACAAAGCTCAAGGATGTTTTACAGAACGCCGAGGTTATAAAAAACCCGCGAAAGGAGTGTAAAGAGGTTTTTCTCGGAGCGCGAATTACGCTGGAAAACGGTAGAAAGAAAGACGAGCTCTTTCTTGTCGGTACCATGGAAGCTGATCCTAACCTAGGCAAGGTATCCGACGAGTCACCCATAGGAAAGGCGCTTCTCGGGAAAAAAGAGGGAGACAAGGTAACCGTTTCTAAAAGAGTTTATAAAATAAAAAAAGTCAGCTACTCTTAGTATTGTTGCAATCCTTTATATTTTGTAGTACTTTAAAAGCAGGGAAGTCCTGTTTTTTTGTTTTTGCCGGTGTTGGAGGTAAATTTTAAGAAAAATATGATAAAGCCCAATCAACTTATTATCAAACTAATTGCTACCAGCTTCTTTGTTCATGCCGGATGGGGGCTTATCGCTCCCATTTTTGCGCTTTTTATCACCGACCAGATAAAAGGGGGAACGATAGAGATGGTGGGTATTGCGGTGGGAATACACTGGATAGTGAAGTCCGCCGTTCAGCCCTTTTTAGCCTACAAAATGGATGTGGTAAAAGGAGAACACGACGATATGGCCTTCCTCATTAAAGGAACGCTTATTATAACCCTTACTCCTCTTATTTACATATTCGTTTCCGAGATTTGGCACGTTTTCTTTTTGGAAGCAATTAGGGGAGTGGGACTTGCCATGGTAATTCCTACCTTAAGCGGAGTTATTACAAGACACGTAGATAAAGACTGGGAAGTTTATACCTGGAGCCTGCAAAGCACCGGGATGGGCTTTGCCGCCGGTTTTGCGGCTATCTTCGGGGGAGTGATTGCCGGTTTCTTGGGTTTCCAAATAGTCTTTATTTTGGTTTCCCTTATTAGCGCCATGGCAATGGGCCTTACTTACTTTGCCATAAAAAAAGACCCCTGGCTCAAAGACGGAAAAGAGGAGCCCGAGGAAATATAAAAGACCAAACAAAAATCGCGCCATTTAAGCGCGTTTTTTATTGAGCTTTTTATTTCTTTGTCTCTTCTATAATTTTTTTAAATGTTTCCGGATGGTCTTTTGCCAGGGTGCTTAGTATTTTGCGGTCGAGCTCTATGTTTTTTTTCTTTAAGTTGTGTATAAATTCGCTGTAGGATGTACTGTTTTTTCGGCAGGCGGAGTTAATGCTGATATTCCACAGACTTCTCATCTCTCTCTTTTTTACCTTCCTGTCGCGGTAAGCGTAACTCCACGCTTTCATCAGCGCTTCTTTGGCCGCCTTGAATTTGTTTTTCCTTCCCCAGCGGAAACCCTTAGCATTTTTCAAAACGCTTTTTCTTTTTCTGTGGGAAATTGTTCCTCTTTTTGTTCGCGGCATACTAGTAGGTTAAAGATTTTTTTATACTCCTTGCTTCACTCTTGTCCATCTCTCTTAATCGGCGAAGCTCTCTTTTCTTTTTTCCGCTTTTTTTGGCACGGTAGTGCATCTGTCCCGCTAGCCGGCGCAGTATTTTTCCGCTTTTTGTCAATTTAAATCTCTTAAGGAGAGATTTTCTTGTTTTTGCTTTAGCTTTCATTTTTTTGTAACAGTTACCGTTAATCCGCGAGGCTCCCGGCTTATTTCCTTTTCCACCTTTAATTCCGTTTTTTGGCCGAGCATTTCAAGGAAGCTTCCCATTTTTTCCCGGGCAACTTCCTGAAGAGCTTTCTGCCTGCCCTTAAGGGGAAGAACGACGCGCACTGAGTTTCCTTCTGCCAAAAACTTTTCTGCCGATTTTACCCTGACCTCCATGTCGTGGGTGGAAATAGAAAAACCGAGGCGGATTGATTTTACCTGGGTTTTGCTCGTTTTTTGCTGCTTTTTCTTCTTCTTGTTTTCTTCGTAAGCGTACTTTCCGTAATCAATAATTTTACAAACGGGAGGAGTGACGGTGTCCGTAATTTGGACAAGATCAAAACCTTTTTCCTTTGCCTTTTCCAAAGCTTCCTTTAAAGGCACCACTCCGAAGTGTTCTCCGCTTTCTGAAACAAGCCTCACTTCTTTGGCTCTTATTCTTTCGTTTATTGGTATTCTTTTTTTCTTCAAGGTTTGTTGTTTAATTTTAACGGGGTGGAGATGGGGGGATTGAACCCCCGTCCAAGGAATACGAGAAAGCAAGTCTACAAGCTTAGTCCGATTGATTGAACACAGAAGTCAAATCGGACAAAAACTCCTGTGCTTGAGCTTCTTTTTTTTCGGAAACCGGAGAGGAAGCCCGTCCCTGCGGTTCCTATCCTCATGTATGACACCCCGACCCGCTTATGAGGAGTCGGCGGAGGGATGCCCGCTTAGGCTAAAGCCATTGCGGGTTCTTTTTCAAATAAGTTGGCACTTATTTTGAAGGTAGGTGTTTTACGAGATCTCTCTCGGCTTGCATTATTTCCTCTATGAACCTTGTCAAATCTTTCATCCCCGTATATCAACATTCAGAGCAAACGTTTCTTTAGAGCATTTGCCCTCAATGCCCGGAATTGAACTTATACTTATTTGTCTCTTCAACCCAATGTTCTTGTTTGCTTACTCTGTCTTTTGTGTTCTTTTGTCAAAATTTCTCTGACTATTTTTTTTACGATATGATAAAAGAACATTCTGAATGTTGTATTACGGGGTCATCCCCGAAATCCAAAGCCCCCATAATATACACGAAAATCGTGTTTAGGTCAACCTTTATCTCTTCATTTTTCTTTTAATCTCCCTATCAATGTCTCTCTTTTTGAGCGCTTCTCTTTTATCGTATTTCTTTTTTCCCCGGGCTACGCCGATTTCCAGCTTCAGGAGATTTTTTTTGGTAAATATGCGCAAAGGAACAAGAGTTACTCCCTTTTCTTTTGTTTTTCCAAAGAGGCGACCTATCTCTTCCTTTTTAAGAAGCAGTTTGCGGTCTCTTTTCGGATTGTAACTTTGCGGAGTATTATTCGGCTGATAGGGCGATATGTTGCAGCTTACAAGAAAACACTCTCCTTTTCTTACTGTTACGTAAGACCCGAAAAGAGAGGCCTTTTTTTCTCTCAAGGCCTTCACTTCGTGTCCTTCCAATACCAAACCCGCCTCCATTTTCTCTAAAATGTGGTAGTTGTAAAAAGCTTTCTTGTTTTTAACTAAATCAGCCATCGGCGTCATTTTACCACAAAACTTTTCTCTTTCCCACTCCCTGTGCACGCCCTTTCCATTTATTAGACAAAAGAGGGAAAATGCGGTAGAATTGCCTGCACATGAGAAAGAAAATAGAACAGATTTTAAAAAAAGAGACAGGGGAAGAGTTTAGGCTGGAAAGAGCTCCGGAAGGGCGCGGAGATTACGCTTCAAATACTGCTTTTCTGCTTGCCAAAAAAGAAAAAAAGAGCCCGTCTGAGCTGGCAAAGAGCTTAAAAAAGAAGGTAAAGGCGGATATTTTTTCTAAAGTGGAAGAAGAAAACGGCTTTTTGAATTTTTTTCTTTCAGAAAACGCCCTGAAAGAGGAGGCTTTTTTGGTTTTGGAGGAAAAAGAAAATTACGGCAAGGGGAATGCCGGGAAAACAGTGGTTATTGATTACTCTTCTCCGAATATTGCCAAATCTTTCGGGATAGGCCATTTACGTTCTACTATTATTGGGCAGGCTATTTATAACATACACGAATTTTTGGGATGGAAAGTAATAGGGGTAAACCATTTGGGCGACTGGGGGACTCAGTACGGCAAACTTATCTACCAGATAAAAAAAGAAGGAAAAAATCCGGAAAAACTTTCCCTGAAAGAGCTGGAAGAAATTTATGTCCGTTTTCACAAAGAGGCCGAAAAAAATCCGGAGATGGAGGAAGAAGGAAGAAAGTGGTTTGCAAAACTTGAAAAAGGCGATGAGGAGGCAAGAAGGGTATGGGAAATTTGCAGAAAGAAAAGCCTGGATGAGTTTGAAAAGATTTACAGAGATCTTAACGTGGAAATAGATTATGTTTTAGGGGAAAGCTTTTATGAAGATAAGCTTGAGGATGTAGTAAAAGAGGCCGAAAAAAAGAAAGTGGCTAAAAAAAGCAAAGGGGCGCTGATTATAGAGTTTGGCGATATGCCTCCGGCTATGATTTTAAAGTCCGACGGGAGCACCACCTATCTTACCCGCGATATGGCGGCGGCAAAGTACCGCCTTAAAGAGTTTTCTCCCGACTTGCTGATTTACGAGATAGGAGTTGATCAAACTCTCTACCTAAGGCAGCTTTTTTCCGCGGTGGAAAAAATGGGCTGGGCTAAAAAGGAAAAATTCGTGCACGTAGGTCATGGAATGTTCCGCCTTAAAGAGGGCAGATTTTCCACAAGGAAAGGAAGGACTGTGCACTTGGAAGAAGTTCTTTCTCTTGCAAAGAAAAAAGCGGAAGAAATTATTGAAAGCTCGGCAACTGCCAAGGGGCTTTCTAGAGAAGAAAAGAAAGAGGCGAGTAAAATTATCGGCATAGGAGCGGTAAAGTACAACGATCTTAAGCGCCATTATAAGAGGGATGTGGTTTTTGACTGGGACCAAGTACTTACCCTCAAGGGGGATTCCGGTCCTTATCTGCAGTATACCTGCGTGAGGTGTGAGAGCGTTTTAGAAAAGGCGGGAAAATACAAAAAAGAGATGGAAGAATTAAATGACGAGGAGAGAAAAATTGTAAGGAGGATTGTTCAATTTGAGGAGGCACTGGAAAACGCGGCCGAAAATTTTTCCCCGAACGTTATTGCCGAATACGCTTTTAGGCTTGCCAAAGAGTTTAACCACTTTTACGACACTTGCCAAATTGTAGGAAGCGACAAAAGACTGGCCATTACAGATGCTACCCGTATTATTTTAAAAAAGTGCTTGAATCTTTTGGGGATATCGGTTCCCCAAAAAATGTAGCGTTAGAGTTTTCAATAATTTATGGCCAAAGAAAACCAAAGTAAAAAAAGCATTTACTCTCAAAAAGAAGAAGAGATATTGGATTTTTGGAGAGAGAATAAAATTTTCGAAAAATCAGTAGAAAAACCGGCTCCCAGGGGAAACTACGTTTTTTACGACGGCCCGCCTTTTATTACCGGGCTTCCTCACTATGCCACCCTTCTTCCGAGTATTGCCAAAGACATTGTTCCCCGTTACTTTACCATGAAAGGATACCGGGTGGAGCGTGTTTGGGGGTGGGACTGCCACGGAATCCCTGCGGAAAACAAAGTAGAGGAAAACCTCGGACTGAAAAACAAAAAAGATATTGAAAAATTAGGAGTGGGAGAGTTTGTCAATGCCTGCCGGGAGTATGTTAGCACGAGCTCTAAGCAGTGGGAGTGGTACATAGAAAGGATTGCTCGCTGGGTTGATATGAAAAACGCCTACAAGACGATGGACCTGAAATTTATGGAAAGCGTTATTTGGGCTTTCAAAGAACTTTACCAAAAAGAACTAATTTACGAGGGGTATAGAACATCGCTTCACTGTCCGCGCTGTGCTACTCCTCTTTCAAAGTTTGAGGTGACCATGGACGCCGGTTCTTACAGGAATGTGGAAGATGATTCGGTTATTGTAGAATTTCAGACAGAAGAAGATTTTTCCCTTCTTGCGTGGACAACAACTCCCTGGACGCTTCCCGGGAACATGGCTCTCGCGGTAGGAGAAAAGATAGATTATGTTTTATTGGAAAGCGAAGGAAAAAAATACGTCTTGGCCAAAGAAAAAGCGGAGGAGGTTTTTGAAGGAAAGAATTTCAAAGTGATAAAAAAAATGAAAGGAAAGGAACTTGCCGGATTGAAATACGAGCCGATTTTTGACCTTAGAAATGAGGAGATAAAAGAAAGCGAGGCAGTTTTCAAAGTTTATCTGGCCGGTTTTGTAAACACAGAAGAAGGCACGGGGATAGTTCATGTCGCTCCCAACTTCGGAGAGGACGACTTTTTGCTAGGGCAAAAGGCAGGACTTCCCATAATAGAGCTCATGGACGAGAACGGGATATATACGGAAAACGCCGGAGAGTGGAAAGGGCTTTACTTTAAAAAGGCGGGAGAAAAAGCGTTAGAAGAACTTGCTTACAGAAAGAAACTTTTTTCTCGGAAGAAAAGTGTCCACTCTTATCCTTTCTGTCACCGGTGCAATACCGAGCTTATGCACAAGACCCAGAAAGCGTGGTACCTGAAGATAGACAGTGTCCGCCGAAAAATGGTAGAGAGCAATAAAGAGATTAACTGGGTACCGGACCATTTTGGAGAGGGAAGGTTCCGTTATAACCTGGAAAACGCTCCCGACTGGTGCCTTTCCCGCTCACGGTACTGGGGATCTCCCATTCCTGTTTGGAAGTGCCAGGGAGAGTGTAACAACCTGAAAGTAGTAGGGTCGCTTGACGAGCTTAAGGAGTTAAGCGGAAAGGAGGTTGACGATCTCCACCGTCCGAAGATTGACAAAGTAACATTTGGGTGTGAAAAGTGCGGGGGAAAAATGAAAAGGGTGCCGGAGGTTTTGGACTGTTGGTTTGAGTCAGGTTCCATGCCCTTTGCCCAGTTTCACTATCCTTTTGAAAAAAAAGAGAAGTGGGAAGATCTTTTTCCCGCGGATTTTATCATTGAGTATACGGGACAGCTCCGCGGATGGTTTTATTATCTGCATGTTTTATCCAACGCTCTCTTTAATTCGGTTGCTTTTAAAAATGTTATTGTTACCGGAGTTTTGGCGGGGGACGACGGAAGGAAAATGAGCAAGTCTCTGGGAAATTACCCCGATCCGAGAATAGTTCTTGATAAATACGGAGGAGACGCTTTGCGGATTTACTTTATGTCCAGCCCTCTTATGCTCGGAGGAGACGCCAACTTGTCTGAATCCGACATCCAGGACTCCTTGCGGAAAAATGTCATTCTTCTTTCCAACGTTCTTAATTTTTACAAACCGTTCGCCGCAGAGAAAAATTATTTTCTTACCGAGAAAGATTTGAAAACACCGGAGTCCGAGAACGTTCTTGACAGATGGATAATTGCGCGGCTAAACGAGACGGTGGAGAAAATAGCAGAAGGGATGGAAAACTACACCCTTCCCCCTGTCTGCCATGCCGTAACTCACTTTATAAACGATCTTTCCACCTGGTATATAAGAAGGTCAAGAAAGAGGTTTAAGGAAAAAGGTGAAAAAAATGCGAGAGAAACCACCGGCTTTGTTCTTTTCCAGTTTGCAAAGGCGATTGCTCCCGTTATGCCTTTTCTCGGAGAGAGTGTATGGCAGGAAGTAACCGGGAAAGAGTTCCGGGAAAAAGAAGAGTCCGTCCACCTCTCGGTGTTTCCTTCTTTTGACAAAAAACTCATCGACAGAAAACTTCTTTTTGAAATGGAGAAAGTAAGGGAAGTTGTTTCCCTGGCTCTTAAAGAAAGGGCGGAAGCGGGCATAAAGGTAAGACAGCCCCTCTCTTCTTTAAGAATTCCCGCTTTGTCTTTAAAGATAAAAGAAAGAAAAGAAGAGATGATTGGCCTTATAAAAGAAGAGGTTAATGTAAAAGAGGTAGTGCTTGATAAAAAAATGAAAGAAGGAGTGATTCTCCGGACGGAAGTTACTCCCGAACTTGAAAAAGAAGGGGCGGTAAGAGAAATTGTAAGGGCCGTACAGGCAATGAGAAAAGAGGCGGGCCTTACCCCTAAAGACAGCGTAACTTTGTTTTATAACGCGGATGAGTTTGATAGTCTTTTCTCAGAGTGGAGAGAATATCTCAAAAAGGAGACCGGGGCGGAAGAAATAATAAAGAAAGAGCCGGATAATTTTCTCGCGAAGAAGACAATTAAAATAAAAGGGAAAGACTTAGGTGTTTGCATTTCTGGCAAATAGCTTTTCACTTTTCACTTTTCGCTTCACGCTTTTCGCTTTTATTATGTTCACCCACCACACAACCCGGGGAATAATTCTTCGGAAAAAGAAATTAAGAGAGGCGGATGAGATAATAACTCTCTTTACTCGTGATTTTGGAAAAACGGAAGTGATCGGGAGATCCATCCGGAAGGGGAATTCCAAACTGAAAATGAATACCTCTCTTTTCTCTCTGGTGGAAGCGAGTTTTGTGGAGGGAAGAGCCGGAAACACTTTAACCGACGCGGCAGTAATAGCAGACTTCAGAGAAGCGAAAAAAGACTTGGGGAAGCTTTCTCTTTTTTACCGTATAGCGGAAGAGGTTTTTTTACTCTGTCCCAGAGAGGAAAAAGAAAAGGATGTTTTCCTTCTTCTTCTTGAAAGCTTTCTGAAGATAGAAAAAGAAAAGCTCACAAAGAAGGAGTTGAAGGTCTTTTTTTGCCTTTTTTCTTTTCGCTTTCTTTACTTTTTAGGATACAAGCTGTATATTGAAAAGTGCGCTTTTTGCGGAGAAAGTGTCCGCGGAGAGTGCCACTTTAATCCCGAAGAAGGAGGGGTGGTCTGCAGGAGTTGCTTTTCTTTAAAACCTCCCTCACGGATAAATATCTACTTAGAGGACGTTAACTTATTGAGGAGCTTTTTGAAGCCGGGAGAAAAAAAAGATTTTGTCCAAGATCCGGGATTGTTTATGGATATTTTAAAAAGCTATCTTGCCTTTGTCCCGGAAGGAGAATCATTTTTGGACAAGGGTTTAAATAAAAATAATTAAAAAGAACGCATGTTTGAGCAAAAAAAATTAAAAAAAGTGGTTTTCATCCTTATTGGCCTTATTGTAGTCACCGGGGCCTTGGGATATTTTTACTATCAAAGGAACATATTCGGACAGGACAGGCTTCGCTTTGAGATTGTCGCTCCGGAAAGAATAGAGGCGGGAGAAGAGATAGAGTATATGTTAAGGTATAAGAATAACAGTGACATAAGGCTCGAGGAGATGACCCTCATCTTTGAATATCCGAATAAAGCGATACCTATTGAGCCTGAAAACTACGAAGACCAAGAGGAGGTAAGAAAGAGGGGGGATTTTCGCCGGGAAGTGGAGATAGGAGAGCTTAATCCGGGCGAAGAGAGAACGACTACTTTTAAAGCGCGTCTTTTGGGCAAAAAAGGAGAGTCGCTTGAGGCGTCGGCAACAATAAGATATGTTCCCAGAAACCTGGCGGCAAGGTACGATTCCGAAAGAAGTCATATGGCGGTGATAACTGAAGTCCCCATTGACTTTGATTTTCAACTGCCCTCTACTGTTGATCCGGAGAGAGAGGCCGGTTTCCGGCTTCGCTTTTCTTCTGATATAGATTATCCGCTTACCGATCTTGAAATAAGGATGAGATATCCTGCGGGCTTTTCCTTTGTAAGAAGCACTCCGAAAACGGATGCAGAAGGTAGAAACGAGTGGCCTTGGCCGGTCTTAAACAAAGGAGACCACGGGACAATTGATATTGACGGATATTTAAGAGGAGAGCCGGGGGATGCGAAAGTTTTTAACGCTACTTTGGGTGTTTGGGTTGGTGAACGGTTTATCCCTCTCAAAGAAACTTCCAAAGGGACCGCAATTTCTGAAAGCAAGCTCTTGGTTGATATGCAAGTAAACGGGGAGGCTGATTACGTGGCAAATCCCGGGGAAATGCTTCACTACGAAATATTTTTCAGAAACGTGGGAGAAGAGACATTGGAAGACCTTTTTCTTCTTGTTGATCTTGACGACAAAACTCTCAATATGAGCCAGGTGGAACCCATGGACGGAAGGTTTCAAGAAGAAAGAGGCGTTATTATCTGGAGCTATACTTTTGACTTTGTTTTGCAATCACTCAAAGCCAATGAAGAGGGAAGGGTTGAGTTCTGGGCGAGAGTGCGCGAGGATCTGCCTTACGACCCGGAGATTAAAGTAAAAGCGTCCATAGAGAGGGCGGAAAAAACTCTTGCCACAAGAGTCAACACGCGTCTTTCTTTAAGCCAAGACGTTTTCCGCCAAGGGTCTCCCTTTGAAAAAGAAGGACCGTTTCCCTTCAAAGAAGGAGAAACTTCCAATTACGCTGTAAGATGGAAAATGGATACCCTGTTTAGCGATGTTCGTGATGTGATAGTAAAAGCCAAGCTTCCGGAGGGAGCGAGGGTTACGGGGGAAAAGGAACCCGAGAAAGATATCTCGCTTTCATTTAATTCTACTACGCGAGAAGTAATTTTAGAGATAGAGGACCTTTACGCCGGACAAACAAAAGAAGTGTTTTTCGAGGTTGAAATAACTCCTCCCGGTGACTTTAAAGAGGAAGACATGGTAATCGGAAAAGCGCAGATGACGGCAGAAGACAAAAAAACCAATAAAGGAATATCTCAAAGCGCGGGAGCAGTGTTTTTAGACGGGGTGATTGAGAGATATGATCGGTAAAAAAACTCTCAAGAACGGATTACGGATAATAACCGTCCCGCTTAAGAATACTCGGGCGGCAACGGTTTTGGTTTTGGTTAAGACCGGATCAAAGTATGAAGAGAAGAGAACCTCCGGAATTTCACACTTCTTAGAACACATGTTCTTTAAGGAAACGAAAAAAAGGCCTTCTCCTTTGAAAATAAGCGAGGATTTAGACAAGATAGGGGGAATCTACAACGCTTTTACCGGAGAAGACTATACGGGGTATTATGCCAAAGTTAACGCATCCCGTTTCTCTCTTGCCGTTGACTGGGTTTCCGATATTTATCTTAATTCGCAGCTTCCCGAAAGGGAGATAGAAAAAGAAAGAGGAGTTATCAAGGAAGAGATTAATATGTATCGGGACAACCCGATGATGTATTGCCAAATTCTTTTCCAGGAACTTCTCTACGGAGACCAGCCGGCAGGATGGGATGTCGCCGGAACCAAGGAAAGTGTTTCTTCCATCACGCGTAAAGATCTTCTTTCGTATATGGAAAGCCAGTACGTAGCCGAAAATACGCTGGTGGTTGTTGCCGGAAACTTGGGAAAGAAAGTGGTGGAAAAAGAGGTAACAGAGGCGTTTTCTACCATCCGCACGGGCAGAGGAAAAAAAAGCGTTCCGGTGGAAGAAAAGCAAAACAGGCCGAAGGTATCCGTTTTTTACAAAGAAACCGACCAGACTCATTTCTGCCTGGGAGCAAGGAGTTTTAATATGTTCCATCCTTCCCGGTATGTACAGGAAGTGATGGCCACCCTCCTTGGAGGCATGATGAGTTCCCGGCTTTTTATCAAGATAAGAGATGAAATGGGACTTGCTTATTACATAAAAACTTCCGCCGAAAAAAATCCGGATACCGGTTTTCTGGTAACTCAAGCCGGAGTGGATAATAAAAAAGTAAAGCAGGCCGTAGAGGCTGTTGTAAAAGAATACAAGAAAATAAGAAGACAGAGGGTATCTTCTAAAGAGCTGAAAAAGACCAAAGAGCACCTAAAAGGAAGAGCGGCTATTCTGCTTGAGTCTTCCGACGCTCTTTCACGCTTTTACGGGATAAGTGAGCTTTTGGAAGGAAGAACTTACTCTTTGGAAGAAGTGTTTCGGTTTATCGATAAAGTAACGGCAAATGATCTCCAAAAAACGGCAAAAGAGGTTTTCAAGCCGGAGAACATTAATCTTGCGCTTGTCGGCCCCTTTAAAACCGAAAAACCTTTCCAAAAAATACTTAGGTAAAAAGCTAAAAACTAAAAGCTAAAAGTGCAAAACTATAGTGAAAAATTCAATACTAAAACTAAAAAAGAGATTTCGGTATTCAAATATTGAGCAAACAGCTTTTGAGAAGTGCAACCAGTATTAACTCTTAGAGGGAAAAAGTTTTGAGCTTTAAATTGTAGCTTTACATTTTTCGTTTTACGCTTTTCGCTTAACCCTATTTTACTTTTCTCCTTTCTCGTCATATAATGGTGATATATGGCTGAGAAAAACACATTGGATATTTCCTGGGAGACGATAATCAGGATTTTTCTCGCTTTGGTTGTTGTTTATCTTCTTTATCAGGTGGCCGAAGTTTTGGTCTGGTTTATCTTTGCCCTTATCATCTCCATCCTTTTTAATCCGATAGTTGATTTTTTGCGGAAGTTTCGCATTCCGCGGATTGTGGGGGTGGTTCTTGTTTACTTCGGGTTTTTCGGATTTCTTTCTTTGTTTATTTATCTTATTACCCCCGCCCTTTACGCGGAGATAAAAAACTTTTCTCTTCTTCTCCCCGAGTATATAGAAAAAATATCTCCTCTACTCCAGCACATCGGAATAGAGGGATTTGCTACCGTAGACGAGTTTGTAGAAACGCTCCGTGCTTCTTCCGAAGAAGTGGCAAGAAGTGTTTTTAACGCTTTGGCGGTAATTTTCGGGGGGCTTTCAGCAACGGCCTTTATTATTGTGATGGCCGTCTTTCTTTCTCTTGAAGGAAACAGCGTGGAAAAGGCGATAGGAGTCTTGGTTGCCGAGAAACAGAAAAACCAAGTGCTTTCCGTCTGGAGGAAGTGCCGTGACCAGGTGGGGAAGTGGTTTTTGGTGAGAGTTCTTGCCTGTCTTTTTGTGGGATTGTCCTCTTTTGTTGTTTTCTATCTTTTTGGAGTAAAGTACGCCCTGCTTTTTGCCATTATCGGTGGAATTTTTAACTTTGTTCCCTATATCGGTCCTCTTATCGCCGCCTTGCTCTTCTTTGCTATTTTGTCTCTGGACAACGTAGTACAGGCTCTCTTTGTTCTTATTGCTTTTCTTGTTATCCAAGCAATAGAAGGGAGCGTTATTACCCCGGCACTCAGCAAAAAAGTGATGGGTGTTTCTCCTGCCCTTGTTCTTATTGCTATTGTTGTTGGAGGATCTTTGTGGGGGATTTTGGGGGCATTTCTTGCCATTCCTCTCCTTGCCATTATTTTTGAATTTACCAAGGCTTTTTTGGAAAAGAAAAAAGAGCGTGAAGCAAGCCTATGAGAAAGTTTTACGTTACCACTCCCATCTACTATCCGTCGAGTAATCCCCATCTGGGGCATGCTTATACGGATGTTATAGCGGATGTCATTGCCCGCTTTAAAAGGAAAGAAGGGTTTGACGTCTTTTTTTTAACCGGTACGGACGAGCACGGATTTAAAATTCAAGAACACGCCAAGGGAGCCGGAAAGACGCCTCGCCAATTTGTAAATGAGATGAGCGAGCGATTTGAAAAATTGGGAGAAGCGCTCAATCTTTCCAACGATGATTTTATAAGAACCACGGATAAGAAAAGGCACTGGCCGGGAGTGGAGCTTATCTGGAAAAAGATAGAAAAAAAGGGAGATGTTTACAAAAAGAAGTACAAGGGACTTTACTGTAGCGGATGTGAAGTCTTTAAAAAAGAAAAAGAGCTAGTAGACGGCAAGTGCCCCGATCACGACAAGGAGCCGGAGTTGGTAGAGGAGGAAAACTACTTTTTTAAACTTTCAAAATACCGGGAAAAAATAGAAGAGTTGATTAAAAAAGAAGAGGTAAAAATTGCTCCCGAGAGCGGGAAAAAGGAAATCCTGAACTTTTTGGGTAAGGGGCTGGATGATGTAAGTGTCTCACGAAGCGTGGAGAAACTTTCCTGGGGAATACCCGTTCCGGGAGACGAAAAACAGATTCTATATGTTTGGCTGGACGCCCTTAGCAACTACATTTCTGCCATAGGTTACGGAAGAGATGAGGAGAATTTTAAAAAATGGTGGCCGGCGGATGTCCACTGCGTGGGAAAAGACATTTTACGGTTTCACTCCGTTATTTGGATAGGAATGCTGCTTTCTGCAGGACTGGAAGTTCCGAAAAACATTTTAGTCCACGGACATATAACCTCTGAAGGGAGAAAAATGTCCAAGACAATAGGAAACGTTGTTGATCCTTTTGAGATTGTCAAAGAGTACGGAACAGATGCCGTTCGTTACTACCTTTTAAGAGAAATTCCGGCCTTCGGGGACGGTGATTTTTCCGAAAAGAAATTCAAAGAAAGGTATAACGCCGATTTGGCGGACGGGTTGGGCAATCTTATCTCCAGAACAGTCGCTCTTGCCGGAAAGCATGAATCTATAAAAGAGCTGCCTGGCGAAGATATAGAAAAAAAGGTGAGGGAGATAAAAAAAGAAGCGGAAAGTTTCCTTGAAAAGTTTAAATTTAACGAGGCGTTGGGCAGTGCTTGGAAGCTTATTCATTTTGCGGACAGATATATAGAAGAGAAAAAGCCGTGGGAGAAAAAAGAGGAAAGCGTTACTGTTGTAAAAAACCTCATTTACATATCTGCTTCTCTTTCCGAAATGCTTTCTCCCTTTATGCCGGAAACAGCGGAAAGAATAAAAAAGAAAATTCAAAAAAAGGAAAAGTCACCTCTCTTTCCCAAGCTTAAATAGTTTCCGGAGGCGGAAAACCCTGCCCAAAATTGCGAAGGTCGGACCTTCGCAGATTTACCTTCGCAGATTTACCTAAGAGGTTTTTGTTAGGGTGAGAATCCAAACCTTTTTTACTCCGTTTTCTTTCAACGTTTTTGTACACTCTCTTGCTGTTGCTCCACTTGTCCAGACATCATCTACTAAGACTACTTGTTCTGCGCCTTTGTTATGAGTAAAAGAAAAAGCGTTTTTTGTATTTAAAAACCTTTCTTCTTTATTCAACTTTGTTTGAGATTTTGTTTCTTTTTCTCTTTTAAGAAGGGTGACCACTTCTTTATTTATTCTTTTTGCCAGATGTTCTGCCGCTATTTTTGATTGATCAAATCCTCTTTTTATCTCACTTTTTTTATGCAGGGGCACATAGGAGATAATTGTTTTTTCATCAAAAAGAAAACCGGTAAATTCGGAAAAACGGTGCTTGTTTTCCCGAATCGTTAAAAGTCCGTAATCCGCGAGTTCTTTCGGAATATCAATAAGAGAATTATACTTGGACTTTAAGGTTAACTGCTTTGCCAGTCCCTCGTAATTCCAAAAACTGACCAAGCCGTCAGGGTTGTTTTTCGCCTTGCATCCATTATGCCTTCTTCCGAAAAGTTCTGTTTTATCGCAGACCGGACAACTGAATTCAACTTCCGACATAAAAAGAGTGCAATTCACGCAGAGATATCTCTCCTCCTTCCCGCAGCCTACACAAACCTTTGGGAATAAAATATCAAGAAATAATTCTTTTAACTTAGAAAACACCATAAAAAAACCAAACTCCAAATAACAATAAGGTTTAGACACTCAAAATTGAAAATGTTTAGTGATTAGAACTTTGGTAATTTTGATTTGTTTGCGTAAAGTAACGTTGGGCGTAAAGCTCTCCGTGAGGGCCAAGCCCTCTTTACGGAGTTGCTACGCAACTCTACGTTGTGGTTTGTAATTTTATGCTCGTAATTTCCCTTTAATGGTTTTGTATTTTGTATTGCAACGCTTCTGCTACATGGTTAGTTTCCACGTTTTCTTTTTCGTCGATATCGGCAACTGTCCGTGATAGCTTTAAAACCTTAAAATAAGAGCGGGCGGAGAAAGAAAACTTTGAGGATGCACTCTGAAGAAGATTTTCCGCTTCTCTTGTAAGAGAAACATGCTTTCCAATGTGCTTGTTTTTCATTTCCGAATTAGTGAGAATACCGTCTTCTCTAAATCTTTCTTTTTGTACTTCTCTTGCTTTTTCAACCCTTTTTCTTATATTCTCGGATGGTTCCATTTTTTCTTTTTCTTTGTTTGTTAGTGAAAGTTTTTTTGTTTCTACGTCAGGGACATCAATGTGCATATCTATTCTGTCCAAAAGTGGGCCGGAAATTCTTTTTCTGTATTTTTCCACCTCTCTTTCTGTGCACTGACAGCTTTTCATTTCGTGATTTAGATACCCGCAAGGGCAAGGGTTGGCCGAAGCAATAAGCATGTATTTTGAAGGATATACCACTCTTTCTTTACTGCGAGATATAGAAACATGTCCGTCTTCCAGCGGTTGTCTCATTGCCTCCAGCGCGGATCTTTGAAACTCGTTCAGCTCGTCTAAAAACAAAACTCCCCTGTGGGCAAGGGTTATTTCTCCGGGACTGGGAAATGTTCCTCCGCCTGTAAGGCCCACGGATGATATCGTGTGGTGAGGAGAACGAAAAGAGCGTGTTTTAATCAGCGAGCCCCCGGGAGGAATGTTGCCGGAGGCGGAATATATTTTAGTTACTTCCAGTGACTCTTTTTCGTCAAGCAAAGGGAGAATTCCAGGAAGGGCGCGGGCAAGCATTGTCTTTCCGCTTCCCGGACCACCTACCATAAACATATTGTGACCTCCCGTAGCAGCAATTTCCAGGGCGCGCTTTGCTGACTCTTGGCCTATAATCTCGTTCATATCAAACTCTTGAAAGAAAGCTTCTTTCTTTTCTACATACTCGGCCTCTTTTATTTTTTCTCCTCCGCTAAGAAAATCAATAAGTTGTGTCAAATTTTCTACCGGGTAAATGTTTACGCCCTTAACTACTGCCGCTTCGTTTGCCGAGCTTGCGGGAAGAAATATATTTTTAAAACCGTTTTGTTTTGCAAAAAGAGCAAGAAGCAAGGCACCTTTAGTGTGCCTTAAAGAGCCGTCAAGAGAAAGCTCCCCAAAAAACAAGCTCTTTTCTGGAGTTTTAAAATCAATCATCGTCAAAAGAATTCCGATAGCGATGGGCAAGTCGTAGCAAGAACCTTCTTTGGGAACATCGGCGGGGGCGAGGGTTACAATAATTTTCCGGGGAGGAAATTTTATCTTAGAATTGCTTATCGCCGCCCTTACTCTTTCTTTACTCTCGCTTACCGCTTTTGCCGGCAGACCGACAATCTCAAAAGCGGGCATCCCTCTCTTTAAAACGTTTACTTCTACATCTACCCCGATTGAACTAAGTCCTGAATTGGCAACAGAAGGTATTTTAATAAACATAATGTTTTTAAAAACTATTAATTGATAATATTTTCGTGGTGAGTTAAGCGCTTTATCTTTCCGTTTTTTTTAAAAACAACGCAAACAAGGTCTATCCTGTAAAAGCCTTCATAATTGTTAAAAGTCGTGTACGCCAAAGCGTTTTGTTTTAACTTTTTCTTCTTTTTTCCCTTTACCGTTTCTTCCGGCATACCGAAATCATTTTCCGTTTTGCTTCTTACTTCTATAAAAACAAGCTCATTACCTTTTTGGGCAATGAGATCTATTTCCCCGTATTTGTTCTTATAGTTTCTTTCCAAAATGTTATACCCTTTTTTCTTTAGATAGCCTTTCGCCACCTGTTCGCCTTTTTCTCCTACTTTTAAATTAGCAGTGACCATTTTTTTATTTGAGAATTAGGTAAAATTTTCTTCCCTTTTTACCAACCAGCCCCTTCAACTCCAAAACGGAAAGAGTGCTGCCTACCAAAGCTAAAGATAGTTTTGTTTTTCTTGCAATTTCATCAGTATCGGCCATCTCTGCATCCAAAACATTTATTATTAGTTCTTCTTCTTTATTTAAATTTTTTCTTTTCTCTTCTCTTCTTTCTTTTTTGCCTTTATTAAAAAATGAAAGAATATCTTCTACGCAAGTAACCATGCTTGCTCCTTCTTTTATGAGATTGTTTGTTCCTTTGGAAATATTACTTGTAATTGGTCCGGGGACGGCAAAAATTGGTCTATTATATTTTTTTGCAAAGTCTGCGGAAATAAGAGACCCGCTTTTTTCTGCCGCTTCAACAACCAAAGTCGCCATAGAAAGCCCCACCACAATTCTATTTCTCCTCGGGTATGTCCACTTATCCGGTGGAAAACCGTTTTCAAATTCTGAGAGCATAAGCCCCTTCTCTTCGATTTCAGAGTACAGTTCTTCTTGATAGGCAGGATGGACAATATCCACCCCGCAAGGCATTACCGCGATAGTTTTTCCGTTTACAGAAAGAGCGGCGCTGTGTGCCGCCGCATCTATGCCGAACATAAATCCGGAAATAATTGTAATTCCTTCCTCTGCCAGTTCCCGCACTAATTTCTCGGTTACCAGTTTACCGTAGGAGGTTAATCTTCTTGAGCCGACAACCGCAAGCGTGTTTCTAAATATATTTTCGTCAAAAGTACCCCTATATCTCAAAGTCTTCGGGGGATCGTCTATTTTCTTAAGCAACTCCGGATAACCCTTATCTTCTATTTT
>PUMQ01000012.1 GCA_003551435.1 Candidatus Nealsoniibacteriota bacterium | reverse complement strand
CGAGGAGGACGACGACAACGAGAACGAGAAAAAACGCACGCGGACCAGTAACACGATGGCTTTCCCTTCCTTTTTGGGGCGTTCCCTGGACTCGAGGAAAGGAGAAGAGAGGGGGAGAGCACACCCTGTTTTCCTCCTTCCTTTTTTCTACGGCCAAAACATCTTTGTCGGTAGCCGCTTTTGCCAGCCCCTTTTTTATCAGAAAATTTCTTGCAAATCCGTCTTTAACCTCTTTTATTTCATCCTTTTCCCCGAGATTTTGGACGTTTTTAAGTAATATTACTTTCATAATTAAACAAAGCTTTAATTTTCCTTATTAAGCAGCTCTTCTATTGCTTTTTCAAGCTGTGGGTCTTTTTCTTTTTCAATATCTTCTTCCGTAATTTCCACTTCAATATCGGGGATAATGCCCTTATTGTCAATCTCTCTCCCCTCCGGAGTAAGAAAGTATTTTTCGGTAATCTTAATTATCGAGCCATCCTGAAGAGTGTGCATTCGCTGAATAGAGCCTTTCCCGAAAGAAGTTTTTCCTATAATCGGAGTATTTCTTTGGTCTCTCAAAGCTCCCGCTAAAATTTCCGATGCCGATGCGCTCCCCTCGTTTACAAGAACAACTAGCGGATAATCCAAGAACACCGGAGGAGCTCCGTTCGTTTTTATCTTCTCCCTATCGCCCTCTTTCCCTCTTGTTTGTATGACCACCGTTTCTCCGGATTCTATAAAACGCCCGGAAATGCTGATAGCCGCATTAAAAACTCCTCCCGGATTATTTCTCAGGTCCAGAATAACTTTCTCGGCCGGACTGTTTAGCACTTCCCGGGTTACGGAGGCGAAATCAGCCTCAATGTTTTCGTGGAAGTGGAAAAGCTGAATATGTGCAATATTTTCTTCTACTATCTCCCACTCAATAGAAGGTATTTTAATCGTATCCCGAACAATGTTAAATTCTTTTATCTCTCCCTTCCTTTCTATCTCCAGAGTAACAAGCTCTCCTTTTGGCCCCCTTATTTTCATCACCGCTTCCTCTAAAGACATATCTTTAGTAGAAACCTCGTCAATGGAAAAAATAACGTCCTGAGAACGGATGCCGATGTGGTAAGCAGGCGTATTTTTCAAAGGGGAAATCACTTTAAGTTTTCCGTCACGGATACCGATTTCGATACCCACTCCCTCAAACTCCCCGGATACGTCTTCCAAGAAAATTTTACTCCTTTCCGGATCAAAAAAAGTAGTGTGAGGATCACCAAGGCTATCAATCATTCCCCGTATAATCCCGTAAATCAAATCTTGCTCGCTTACTTCTTCAAAACCGGGAAAATTCTCTTCAAGCAGATGGTAAACCTCTCCAAAAAGAGAAAAATCTATTTTCTCGGAAGGGTCCACAACCACTCTTTCGCTTTTCCCAAAATAAAACCCGGTGGCAAAAAATACCGCCCCGAGGACAATTACTAAAATAAGAGTTGTAACCGTTCGTATTCTCATCGGAAAAAATATAGCACAATAAAAATAAAAAATCAAAAACCTTTGTTTTCAATTAGCTTTTCCAAAAGTTCATTTGGAAAAATAGGAGGATTTTCCGCCAAGGCTTGTTGATAAAGCACAGTTGAAGGAGTTAATCCCGGTAAAGTATTTATTTCAATAATTTTCATTTCGCCGCTCTTTATATTCAAAAAGGCGTCAATCCGAGAATAACCTTGAATGCCAATTTCTTTTGCCAGTTTTTCTATTCTTCTCTTAACGCTTGCTAGGATGCTTTTTTTCACAATGTCTTCCGGAGGAGGAGTTATGTTTACACCGGTTCCTCCCTGAAATTTTTCCTCTACAGTCAAAACTTCTCCTTCGGAAATAGTAATACTCGGGTTAAAGGCTTTTATCTTTTTATTCTCCTGCAGAACGCCGGCGGTAATCTCTATCCAGCCGGTTCTGTAGCGATACTTTAATTTGTTTTTTTTAACGCGCAAAACATCCGTTTCTATAAATTTTTCAAATAGCAGCTCCAAGGGGGTTTCCGTAGGCATTTCAATTATATCAAGCTGTCCTCTGAAAGTAGCCTTGGAAACAAAGGGCACTTTTTCTTTTAAAAGCTCCAGGTACTTTCTAAAATCTTTTAAAGAGTAAAGATGAACAATTCCGGTAGTACACCCGTCTGCTCGAGGCTTCACAATTAAAGTGTCAGCTCCAAGTTCTTTTTTTGTTTTCCTCCAAAAATTCTTAACATCGGAATTTTTCAACCGAAGAACTTTTTTTGTGTTTGCGGCTTTTCCCGGTATGGATTTTACACCTTTGATTTTGAGTTTTTCTATAAAAAGGGACGTTTTGTGTTTGTCCATACAAAGAGCGGAAACCTTTTCGTCGGGTCCGTTGAAGTTGATTCTTTTTTTGCGTAACGTTTTCTGCAAGGTTCCGTCTTCTCCCGGCCCTCCGTGAAGAGCTATAAAAACAAACCGAGAGCCTTCTGTAAACTCTTCAAGATTCATTTTTTGCGGATCAAAAAACTCTTCGTCTTCTTTTTTTTCGGGCAACCGGAGGCGTAACCGAGCCCGCTCTTCAAACTCAAGAAGCTTTTCTTTGGCTTTTTGGTAGCTTTTGCAGTTTTCCTCTATTTCTTCAACCGTATGATTGAGACAAAGATGATACGGAAGACGCCATACGCTTTTTCCTCCTCTTAAAAGATAAGGCTCGGGTTGGTATTTTTTTGAGTGGCGTAGTTTCAACCATACATTTGTTCCACTCATAAGTGAAACTTGTCTTTCGGAATTGTCTCCTCCCATGAGAACTTTTATTTTTTTTCTTTTTCCGTTTTTCTTATTTACATTATTAGGGAAAAATATGTTGTTTCTTATAGACGCCCTTTTTACAATATGGCTTAATATGTCATTGTGTGTCATTCCTATCCGGGAAGCTTGTTGAAAAAGAAAACTGTTCTGTTCCATTCCGCTTACGGGATTAAAATCGCAAAACCAGATGTTCCCGTCCGGAAGCACCCACCCGTCAAATCTTCCAAAATCATTCATTTTAAAAAAAGCAAAAAGCTGCTCAGCCTGTGCTTGGATTTTTTCTATTACCTCCTTGTCAAATCTCGGCGGACAGTGCCATGTTACCTGGCGTGTAGGGAGATATTTTTTTCTAAAGTCAAAAATCTGGTGTTTTGTATAATCAGTTTCAATTTCGGTCGGCGGAAGAGCCACCGGAATTCCAAAAAAATTCTCCATAATAATCACCGTGAATTCTATTCCCTCGGCGAACTCTTCAAGCACTACGCGAGTGTCCATTCTTTTTGAGAAAAGAAGATTTGCTTTTTCAAGTGCTTCTTTGGAAGTTGAAACGGAAAAAACGCCAATACTAGAGCCTCCGGCCGCCGGCTTTACCACCGCACGTTTTATCTTGTTTTCCTTAAAAAACCTTTCAATTGTCTCTCTGTGATCTTTGGCGTATATTTTTAAAACCGCGGAAGGAAGAGTAAAAAATCCCTTGGATGTAATAAAAGAATTGGCCTTAAATTTGTCAAAGGCATTTTTACAAGACTCAAAGCTTGAGCCCACAAACGGTATATTGTGCTTTTCCAAAAACCTTTGTATTTTTCCGTCTTCTCCGAATTTCCCGTGTATCACAGGAAAGACAATATCCACGGACCTTAAGAATTCAATCAGCCTCCTTTCTCTAAGGGGTGTTGCCGTATGTTTTAACTTGAAGTCAAAATCCGAAGGGGTGTTGCTGTAAAGCTGAGCTTTTGATATCTTGTAAGCGTTTTTCTGAGCATCGAAATAAAAAGGATGGATTTCTATTTTTTCCGCTGAAAGGTGGTCCATTACCGATCGTGCCGAATTTAAAGATATCCCTCTTTCCAGCGACGGACCTCCGCAAAGAAGACCTATTTTAAATTTTTCTTTTCTTTTCATTTAATTCCTCAAGAATTTTGCAAATTTTTGTTCTTTAATTTTAAGCAAAAAAACCAAAAACTGATATAGAAATATACCAGTTCCAGAAAATTTTGCAAATATTTACAGACTACGCAGGTCTGATAAATCAGAGAAGCTTTCCTTTAAGGTAGTTGTGTTCACACCCCGTAACAAAAGCTTTTCTAAACTCTCCCGACTTGCCTTCATTGACAATAAGCGCTCTGTAGCTGGGAAGTCGAGCTATTTTTGTGCCGGTTTTTTTCTCCTCTGAAATAAAAACTTCATACTTCTTCCCAATAAATTTTTTGTTTTCCTTGAGTCTCATCTCTCTTGTTATCTTACAAAGATCCCTTGACCTTTCTTTTTTTATTTTCTCGGGCATGTCTTTCAGTTTTGCTGCTTGTGTTCCTTTGCGGGGAGAAAACCTGGTAATGTTTACAATGTGCGGCTTCACCTCTTTAATTAGTTTGCAAGTTTTTTTAAAATCTTCTTCCGTTTCTCCGGGAAAGCCGACAATTACGTCCGTCGCTAAAAGAAAATCTTCAAACTTGCTATAAAAAGCATCGGCAATTTTGTAAAACTCCCCTACTCCGTGCCTTCTTTTCATGCTTTTTAGTATTTTTTCGGAACCCGACTGTACCGGGAGATGGAGATATTTATAAATCTTTTCGCTTTCGTACAAACTTAATAAAGAAGAAAGAATTTTTTCCGTATAGTAAGGATTGGTCATTCCTAAACGAATTTTGAATTTTCCCTCTATTTTTATTATTTCGGAAAGAAGCTCGGGAAGCTCTTGTTTTCCTCTTTCCATTCCGTAGACCGCCAAATCTTGGGAAGTTAATTGAATCTCTCCACACCCGCCCGAAAGAAGGGTTTTTATTTCCTCTATTACCTCTTCTTGATTTCTGCTTTCCAGCTTTCCTCTGGCGAGTTTTGTGCCACAGTAAGAGCAACTTCCAAGACACCCCTGGGATAAGGGAATCAGAGCGCTGATCTTTTTCGGAAAAATTGGCTTCTTTTTCCCCTTTTCCCCCGCCAATCTTTCAAGTGTTTCTTCTAATTTTTTAAAATCGCGAATAGGAATTATTTCATCAACACCTTTTTTGAGGTTTTTGTCCGTAATGTAAGGAAGGCATCCGGTTAAAATAACAAACTTCCCCTCCTTTTTATATTCCCTGATGCATTTAATAATTTTCCGTTCCGTTTTATCAATCACTCCACAAGAGTTTATAAGTATCAAATCCGCCTCTTTTTCAAACGAAGAAACAAAAAAACGCTCCAAAACTTTTCTGTAAGAATCAGAATCAGCTCTGTTTAATTTACAGCCGAAAGTTTTAAGATAATACTTCTCCATCTCTTTACCTTGTAATAACTTCTTTTAGAACTTCTTTAACTTGTCCGCTTTTCTGCTGGTATTTTAAACCTCTTTCGTCCAAAGCGGCTATCATTTTCTCACCAAAATCTCCGGCAATTACGGTATCAACACCTTTGTCGGCAAGCATTTTGGCAACAGCAATTCCGGCTCCACCTCCTCCGATTGCAAAGGGGTTGGAAGTTTCCTCCAAGAGATCCCCTTTTTCATTAAAAAGCAAATAGAAAGAAGCACGTCCTCCACGCTCGCTTATTAAGGCTTTATCTTCTTTTCTATCGACGGCAATAGCGATTTTTTTCATAATTTATTTAATAAACTTATTAATCAATACCCCGTTAATAATTGAAAATATGATCATATAAACGGTAACTATTACTGTGAAAGGTGTACCGAAATAGAAAACCATCATAGGCAAAAGAGGAAGCTTGATTGCTCTGTTATACAGGAAAGTGGCTACAAAAGAGTTTTCCATTCCCTTTTCCCGGAGATCGCTTAAAAGAGGGTACCACATGTATACCGGACCCATGGACAAAACTCCTCCGACAACCGATATCACCCATCCTTTAACTCCGCTGCTTTTCCCCAACACCCTTGCCATTTTTTTTTCATCAAGGAACAGGTTCATAAGAAACATTAAGATAAATACCAAAAGAAAAATGGGAATGACTTCTCCTAAAAGAGAAAGAAAACGTAAAAAAGCTGTTTTTGCCACATTAAAATCCACGGAAAGCAAAATTAGATAAAAGAGTATTATCACTATGAGAAAAAACCAATTTCCATCAATTTTTTTAGGGATTTTAATCATATTACCGATAAAGTAATTACTGTTAAAACGGAGATTATAAGAGCCGTGAAAAAATTTAAAATATTTCTGGTAATAGCAAACTTTTTTCCAAGCATAAGGGATTCGGCAGGAAGCTGCACTATTCCGACACTTATCCATGTAAGAATAAAAGCAGTAACCGCAACCAAGCTAATCCCTTCTTTTAAAAGCTCCCCGCCGATAACAAAGCTTACTATCGGGTTACCAATCGCTACGCTTCCAAATAAAGCTCCAAGCAAAGGATCCATTACTTTATTGCCGGTAAAAATAATCGTGTAAAGTTCTTTGGGAACCGCTACCACAAAAAATCCGATAAGCAGGAAGACTCCAAACACCACTGGAAGAAACCTTCTGAATCCGTTAGTAGTCTTTAAGAAAGCTTTTTTTACTTCTTTCTGGTCCATATGTGCTTATATTGTATCAAAAAACCGCCTTGATTAAAAGACGGTTTGCTCTATTATCGCCCTATTATCTATGTGCCCCCGGTAGGATTCGAACCTACGACCTTATCCTTAAAAGGGATCTGCTCTGCCAGCTGAGCTACAGGGGCTCTCCTACGCTTGGATTTACATTCAAGCTTCGGATGAGCGAGCAACAACATATTGTCACTGCTTGTCCTTCCGAAGCTCAATTGGAACATTGAGCGAAGGAGGAAGCTACAGGGGCTCATGCCACGCTTCGCGTGGAATTTCTAATTTCTAATTTTAAATTTCTAATAGAAGTCCAAGACAAAACACTCGTTTATTATACTTATTTTCCACCTAAAATCAACAAAATGTATAGTTAACACCATGGGGTGACACCTGGTATACTGAAGGGTAACAGGTGTTAACTAATAAAATATGCATATGCCAAGCCCCATTAAGTATGATCGTCAACAAAGAGCAAGGTGGT
>PUMQ01000001.1 GCA_003551435.1 Candidatus Nealsoniibacteriota bacterium | reverse complement strand
TTTAATGTTTGGATGGGAGTTTCCGCCCCATAACAGCGGAGGACTCGGTGTTGCGTGTTACGGGCTTAGCAAAGCGCTAACCAAAAAGAAGGTGGCAATAACTTTTGTTCTTCCTAAGAAAATGGAAGGAATTAAGGGCAGGTTTCTTAAGATTGTTGATCCCGGTTTTTCTCATAACGCTTCTTATATCTTTGACTCTCTTCTTTACCCTTACGCAACTTCGCAAGAATATGACTCCTTTCTTTTTAACTTTAAAGAGATTTACGGTAAGGGGCTTTTTGAGGAAGTTTTCCGGTATGCCGCTTTCGGAGAAGTGGTAGCAGAGAAAGAGGATTTTGACGTGATCCATGCTCATGACTGGCTTTCCTTCGGAGCGGGGATAAGGGCGAAGATGAAAAGCGGGAAACCGCTTGTAGTTCATGTACATGCTACCGAGTTTGACAGAGGAGGGGGAGCCGGAATAAATGAGGTTGTTTACAAACTGGAGAAGGAAGGCATGGAAAGAGCGGACAAAGTGATAGCCGTCAGTTTTTTTACGAAAAATATAATTGTCAATCATTACGGAATTCCCGAAGAGAAAATAGAAGTGGTGCATAATGGCATTGAAATTGAAGAAAATTCACCGGCTGAAGGGATGCACAAAATGAAAGAAGCCGGAAAGAAAATTGTCCTTTTTGTAGGCCGCTTGACTCTTCAGAAGGGACCGGATTACTTTATCCGAGCGGCAAAAAAAATATGCGATATTACGGATAATGTTTACTTCGTTATATCCGGATCGGGAGATATGCAACACCAGCTTATGGAACAGGCGGCATCCTTAAAAATTTCCGATAGAGTTTTTTTCGCCGGTTTTTTAAGGGGAGAAGAGCTTAGAAAGGCCTATCAAATAGCTGATCTTTTCGTGATGCCTTCCGTTTCCGAGCCGTTTGGGATAACTCCTCTAGAATCTCTTGCAAACGGAACGCCGGTTTTGATATCAAAGCAGTCCGGTGTATCGGAGGTAATCACCCATGCCCTGAAGGCCAATTTTTGGGATACGGACGATATTGCCGATAAAACGTTGGCGGCATTAAACTACGACTCTCTTTCTTCTTGTCTTTTAGAGTACGGGAAAAAAGAGATGGTTAATATTACCTGGGACGGAGCGGCGGAGAAGTGTATAGAAATATACGAGTCGTTATAACAATGGTAACATTTGACAATTGACATTTGACAATTTGATTAATTGGTCAAAGGTCAGAGGTTAAACTTTAACAGTTAAATATCATGCCTTCAGTTTGTTTTTATTTTCACGTTCACCAGCCCTACAGGGTAAAAAAGTATACTTTTTTTGATATAGGAAAAGACTCTTCTTACTTTCAAGGGGAGGGAGAAGATAATTTGAATAACCGGTTTGTAATGGAAAAGGTAGCTAGAAAGTGCTACCTGCCGACAAACAGACTGCTTCTTCAACTTTTGAAAAAACATCCGGAGTTTCGCTTCAGTTTTTCTTTTTCCGGGACGGTATTAGAACAAATGGAAATGTACTGCCCGGAAGCGTTGGAGAGCTTTAAGGATCTTGTGGGAACAGGCAGGGTAGAGATTGTCGGGGAAACGTACTACCACTCCCTCGCTTTTCTTTACTCAAAGAAGGAGTTCAGAGAACAGGTTTCTATGCACAAGAAAAAAATAGAGGAAACGTTTTCCGTCACTCCGCGCCTTTTTCGCTGTACGGAACTTGCTTATAGCAATGAGATAGCCAAGGAAGCGGAAGAAATGGGGTTTAAAGGAATTTTAGGAGAAGGGGTAGATCATATTTTAGGGTGGAGAAGCCCGAACTTCCATTACAAGCCGAAAGGGTCCGATATCCGGCTTTTCTTGAAAAATTACCGCCTTTCGGACGATATCGCTTTTCGTTTTTCCGAAAGCACATGGAAAGAACACCCTTTAACGGCTGAAAAATTTGCCGGGTGGATTTCCGATATAAACGGGAGCGGAGAGGTAGTCAACCTTTTTATGGATTTCGAGACATTCGGGGAACACCAGTGGGAAGAAACAGGCATTTTTAAATTTTTGGAAGCTTTGCCCGGGAAAGTGCTTGAGCATCCCGACAACGACTTTTTGACTCTTTCAGAAAGTGCTGTCGGGTGTCCCGTGAGAGATGAGATAGACGTTCCTTATATAACTTCTTGGGCGGACATGGAGAGAGATCTTTCCGCTTGGCTGGGAAACGAGATGCAAAAAGATGCCCTAGAGAAGCTATACGAGTTGGAAAGCGACGTTCTTTCTCTTAACGATAAAGAGATAACCGATTGCTGGAGAAAGCTGCAAACTTCCGACCAGGTTTATTATATGAGTACCAAAGGAATGGGAGACGGAACTGTTCACGGATACTTTAACCCTTACGGATCTCCCTACGAAGCCTTTATTTCCTTTATAAATGCTCTGAGTGATTTCAAGTTGAGGATTGAAGAGAAAAAGAGAAAAATTAACAACTTTAATAATAAAGAACATGTATCCAACCAGTGAAAAAAACACAACTCCGGAAGCGAACAAAGTTTTTGAAGTTTCTTTTGAGGTGTGCAACCGGGTGGGAGGAATTTATCGCGTTTTGGAATCAAAGGCGGACAAGATGACCTACCACTACGGAAACAACTACTTTTTGGTGGGACCTTACTATAAAGAGAAAGCAAGAGGAGAGTTTAGGGAAGAAGCGGCACCTGCAGAAATGAAGAAAGTTTTCCAAGAGCTTGCAGAAGAGGGAATACGCTGCCATTACGGGAGATGGCTCGTTAAAGGAAAGCCCTTAACCATTCTTATTGATTTTAATGACTATTTTTACAAGACCGATGAGATAAAAAAGGAACTTTGGGATAACTTCAAAATAGACTCTCTGTATACGGGCCATGATTTTAACGAGCCCGTATGCTGGTCATATGCCGCCGGCCGCCTTATCCGCGAGCTTGCCGCCGAGTATGGAGGCAAAAAAACAATCGCCCACTTCCACGAATGGCTCTCCGGAGCGGGACTTTTGCACTTAAAGATGACAAACTCCGAGGCGAAAACGGTTTTTACCACTCACGCTACCAGTCTTGGAAGGACCCTCGCATTCCACAGTATCAACTTTTATACTATGCTTGACGAGATAGATCCCGATAAGGAGGCGAAAACTCACCAAGTTTTTCCCAAACACTCTATTGAAAAAGCCTCTGCCAGGGAGTGTGACGTATTTACTACGGTAAGCGAAATTACGGGAATAGAAGCGGAAAAGTTTCTTGAAAGAAAACCCGATGTTATCCTTCCCAACGGACTTGATATAGAAAAGTTTCTCAGCTTTGAAGACATTGTGGTCAAACACCGTCTTCAGAGAAGAAGAATGAGAAATTTTGTAGCCTCTTACTTTTTCCCTTACTACACCTTTGATCTTGAAGAAACCCTTTTTTACTTTATTATCGGAAGAAACGAGTTCCGAGCCAAGGGAGTGGACGTTTTTATAGAATCCTTAGGAAGGCTTAATCAGAAAATGAAAGAAGAGAGAAGCAAAAGAACGGTTATTGCTTTTTTGTTTATCCCGTCGGATACACGGGGAATAAATCCTTCGCTTCTTGAAAACGTAGAGTACTTTCGAGACTTGCAGGAAACCCTTGAAGGGGCGATGCCCGATATAGAAGAAAGAATTACTTATAACATATTAAGAAACAAGGAGCTGGAAAAGGAAAATCTCATTAGTGAAGATTATCTCCTAGACATAGAGAAGAAAATGTACCGCATGAAAAGAAAAGAAGAGCATCCTTCTCTTTCTACTCACCACTTATCTTCTCTTCATGACGAAATAATAAACAGCTTAAAGAACAATAACCTTTTAAACAGGGAAGAGGACAGAGTAAAGGTAATTTACTACCCGATTTATCTTACCGGCCACGACGGACTTTCCAATTTAAGCTATGAAGAAGCTCTTGAGGCTTGCCACCTCGGGGTCTTTCCCAGCTTTTATGAACCCTGGGGATATACTCCTCTTGAAGCGGCTGCTCTTGGAGTTTCTTCTGTAACCACAGATCTTGCCGGGTTTGGAAAGTTTTGTGACGGATTACCAAGAAAAAAGCAACGCCCGGGAATCTATGTTTTAAAAAGAGAGGGTAAAGCGGACCAAGAGGTGGTGGGAGATCTTTACAGCTTTCTTTATGAGTTTATAAATACTACCCGGCGGGAAAGGGTGGAAAACAAGATTGAAGCGAGAAAAATAGCCTCTCAAGCGGATTGGCGAAGCTTTGTTTATAATTATATAGACGCTCACAATAAAGCGCTGGGAGAAAAATGAAAATAATACATTTTTTAAACGAGAAAAATAAAGAAGAAAAGGAAGTAGATTCGGGGAGCCTTTTGCTCGGGAATAACAAAGGAGACTATCTTTGGATGAAAGAAAGGCCGCAAAGCAGGTACGAGGGCTGGTTTTGCCGCCTGCAAGGAAAAATGCAGAGAATTATTGAATCTTTGGAAGTTGAAGGAGCAGGAGAGGTTACGGAAATAGAAAACGGATTTGGGCGTTTTGCCAGAAAAAGAGGAGATCTGGCGGAGATCTTCTACCTTTCTGAGTCATCGCATACTTTTATATACGAACTCAGCGAAGACAAAAGAGTAAACCTGTACCTGGATGTAAGAGAATCCTACTCTTCTTGTGAGCTTCAAGACTACCGCTTTAACAAAGAGGGTAATTTTGCCGTTTTGGAATTTGGCGATTTTGGCAACCGGCTTTTTCTTGTTATAAAGGGCGGAGAGGTAAGCGATATAAAAGAGGCTGTATCCAGGCACTATCTTTACGACGAAAAAAGGAATTCTCCTCCGTCTAGGAAAAATGTTTACAGGGGATTATCGCTTTATGGGAAGAGATTTGTTTTCTCGGTGGCGGGAAACAAAAAGAAAGCCATAAGTGAGGCGGATAAGATTTTTGTAAGAAGCTTCTCTGGGGAACAAGAAGAGATTGATACTCTTTGTGCAAAAAAGTCTTTGTCGGGACTCCTGGTCTCTCAAGAAGAAGGGCTTTGTGCCGGGATTCCTTGGTTTTTTCAGTTTTGGCCGCGAGACGAAGCTATTTCCTTAAAATCGCTTCTTTCTATTGATCTTGAGAAAGGGAAGAGGATATTTTTCCGTCTTTTGGAAAGTGGATTTACCAAAGGACCCGGGGGAGTTGTTAACCGTGATGCGCTCGGATGGCTTTTTAAAAGGGCGGATGATGTTTTGCCCTTCCTTTCTGTGGCGGAAAAAGAAAAATTGAGAAGAGAGCTTAAAAAATACGTAGAAGAGCTTTTGTGGGGATTTACCGAAGACGGGTTTGCCGTCAATCGAGCCCACGAAACATGGATGGACAGCTTAGGCCGAGACGGAGCAAGAATTGAGCTGCAGGCGATGCGTCTTAATATGTACCGCTTGGCGGTGCGCCTGTCAAAAAGAGGAAGCGAGAGGAAAATTTATGAAGGACTTGAAGAAAAAATGAGAAGAAAGGTAAAAAGCGCCTTTTTTGACGGAAGATGCTTGGCAGACGGGTACTACCCTCGTAATAAAGTTTTGGAAAAAACGATTCGGCCGAATATTTTTATTGCCGCTTACATTTACCCGGATCTTCTGAGAAAAGAAGAGTGGATAAGGTGTTTTGAAAGCGCTTTGGAGTCTCTTTGGCTTTCCTGGGGCGGACTGGCTACGCTTGAAAAAAACAGCGGAAACTTCCGAAACGAACATACCGGAGAGAACTCCGAAAGCTACCATCAGGGGGACAGCTGGTTTTATCTGAATAATTTAGCGGCTACTGTCCTTTACCGATTTGATAAAAAAAGGTTTGCTTCCTATATTGAAAAAATAATGGAAGCAAGCAAGGAAGAGATTATGTGGAAAGGAGCGGCGGGATGCCACGGCGAAGTAAGTTCTGCAAAAGAATTAAGAAGCGAGGGCTGTGCCAATCAAGCGTGGAGCAGCGCAATGTATTTAGAGGCAAAAGAGGAAATGAAAAGGAAAAAATAAGCGATCTCTATATTTTTTTTAGTATTTCACCGATTATTTTCATTCCTCCTTCTTGCAGGTCTTTCTCGGATATCTTTTTAGAGGCAAACAAAGCGGCAAGAGGCTTTGTTTCTTTGTTTCTGAACTTCTCCGGATAAGTGTGTTCCAAATCTTTTTCCAAAATGAAGATTTCTTTTTCTTTTAATTTTTCTATCTTTTCTTTCAAAGAAGTTTTCCTTTTAAATTTTGGGAATTTCCTTATTCTTTGTAACGAAGCCGAATTTAAAGCATCTCTGTCAAGCATTACCGCATAAGGGATGTTGAAAGTCTCACACAGCCTGGCGTAAAGGTCAACGGACCCTTTTCCGCTCGTATAAACCACCTTGATGTCCTTTTCTTTTTTATAGAAACGGTTAATTATTTCTCTCATGAAAATTCTGTCGGATATTCCTTCAACAAGAAGCACCTTGTCCGAAAAGAGCATCCCCGAATTATCGTCGTTTATTTCCTGAACGAAACGGTTAAGATCCACATCTTTTTTGCGGAATGTGTGCAGTGTCGTATTTCCGCTTGTGTCTCTTGTAACTCTCCACACATAGGGAAGATAGTTTGCCTGGACAAAAGTAGGGTGATGGGTAGTTAGAAAAACTTGTTTCTCGTTTTGTTTTTCTTCCAGTATGTAGAGGAACTTTCTTATAACCGAAGGATGGAGATGAACTTCGGGCTCATCGATAAGAATAATTTTGTATTCGGGGTGAAAGATATAAAAAAGAATTACAAAAAGGCGCTTGAACCCTTCTCCCATTCTTTGTACCGGCCGGGGCTTGTTGTCCGCATATACGTTCAGAAGGAAAAGCTCTTCATTCATCTCAATATCTTTAAAGTTTTTTTCCAATACTGAGGAAAAAGCCCGGTAAGCACCGGGATGATCGCTTTTTAATATTTCAAGATCCCTTATTACCTTTCTATAATCTATTTTTTCGTTAATGCGGACAAAATGTTTCCCTAAACTAACTTCCGAAGGAAAAGCAAATTTTCCTTCCCTGCAGACTATCTTGTGATTTTTGCCGTTTTCCTTGACAATCATCTCCATATCCGTGTCCTTGTCAAAAAATCTCTCTTTTTCCAGATTCTTTTCAAAAAAAAGATGGATGGCGTCAAGGACATTTGTTTTTCCGGCGTTATTGGGTCCGACCAAGACGTAGAACCCGGAAAGATCCTCTAAAGAAATAGGGCTTTTTATGCTTTTGTAGTGATTGATGACAATTTTTTCTATCTGCATAGTTTTCATTATAGCCGATTTTTAAAATAACAAAAGAGAAAATTTGCCATTTTTAGCCGCAGGGGTTGCATAATTTCAAAGATTGTCTATAATGTCTGAAGGTAAAAAGGTCGAGTTAAATACTAAACAAAACGGATATGGACACCAAAAAGGTACTTATTGTAATAGCAATAGTTTTGGCAATTGTAGTGATAGTTGCTGCCTTTTCTCTTATGACCGAAGCTCCTGAAGTTGATATTGATCCGCCCGTTATTGACGACGAAGATGTTATTGACGAACCGATCTTTGATGAGGACGAGCTTGATGATGAAGTAGAGGAAGAAGAAGAGGAAGAGGAAGAAGAAGAGGAAGAAGAGGAATTGGAGTAACCTACACTAAAGTTTAAAAGCTCCTTTCGCCTTTAAAGGTGCAGGGAGCTTTTGCTGTATAGTTAACACTCAAGGGTAACACTTTTTAACTTTTCTTCAGGCGTTAATCCGTTAATTGATAAGTGTATTCTTTGATAATTGTAATAATCAAGCCACTGATAAACAGTTTTCCATT